>NZ_JBEPKD010000006.1:0-196988 GCF_040544555.1 Halalkalibacter oceani | reverse complement strand
CGATGGACACCCTTGCTCTTGGCTAATGGTTGGCAACTGCCAGCCCCCATAGCGGACTTTCACCGCCTAGCTACGCGCCATGCGTGGCGCACTAAAAAAAGCCCTCCTCCACCATCAGGCAGAGAAGGGCTTTTGAGAAAAGTTATTATCTTTCCATCATTTTATCGACGCGGGCACGCAGCTCGTTATACTCGGTTACAATATCTCTGATTGTAGCGAAAAGCTTTTTCACTGAAATAACCTTCTTTCCTTTGCTTAAGATACTTTTATTATCGTACTGACGTGATCTTTTGGCAAAGTCTTCATTATTTCAAGAAAGCGATAACAATCCGTATGAAAGCGTCTTTCATTTTCATCTATCTTCCGTTTTCACAGAATTTTGCTGCTTTTCGCATACATTACGATGTTTGGACAATTCGGGCGACCGCGGCTTCTCCCTGGTCAATGCAATCCGGCAGGCCAACCCCTTCAAAAGCAGCTCCGCAAAGATGAAGACCAGGCAGGTTTCGCGCGACGTCTTCTTTGATTTTGGCGATTTTAAATGTGTGACCGACATGATATTGCGGCATTGATTGTCTCCAGCGCGTCACCCGGAAAAATTCGGGCTGCCCTTCAATCTCCATAATCTGCTTCAGGTCATGAAGCACGGTTTCGACAATTTCCTCATCGCTTTGCTCCACAATCGAAGAATCATCCGGTCGTCCGACATACGAACGCAAAAGCGCGTATCCTGGCGGAGTGGAATGCTGCCACTTTTTATGAGTCCATGTGCATGCCGTGATCGTATACGGGCTTTTTTTCGAAGCGACGAAGCCCGTTCCTTCATAAGGATTGTGAACAGCTTCTTCCTTAAAAGCAAGCGCCACCGTCGCCACGGTTGTCGCTTCCATCTCCCGCAAGTAATCAAAGTACGGATACGCCGAAAGCAGCTGAGCGGTCACATGCGGCGGAGTCGTCATAATAATATGATCGAACAATTCACTTGTTCCATCCGCCAGCCCGATAAGGTAGCGCTCCCCTTCTTTGCGAATGAAGCTTAGATCGGCAGTTTTGCGGACAGAGGCCGGATCAAGCTGCTGTTCAATCGCATGAACAAATGACTCCAGCCCTTGTCTGAAGCTGAGGAACATCCCTTTGGACTTCTTGTCCATCGCCTTTGGCTGCGGCGTCCGTGTCGCTTTTATTCCGCGAACGAGGCTGCCGTACTTCTGCTCAAGCTGCTGAAAGTGCGGAAAGGTCGCCTTCAGGCTCAGCTTGTTTAAGTCACCGGCATAAATTCCCGACAAAAGCGGCTCTACTAAATGGTCCACAACTTCATCGCCAAGCCGCCGGCGGAAGAAATGGCCCAATGAAATGTCCTCATTTCCTTTGACCGTTGGCGATAAGAAAAGATCGCGCGCCGCCCGCAGCTTACCGGCGGTTGAAAAAAGGGACGTGCTGAGAAACGGCTTGATTTCTGTCGGAATTCCCATCACAGCGCCCCCTGGAATTGGGTAGAGCCGCTCACCCTTCAATACATAAGCCTGCCCCGTATCATTGGCAAGCAGCTCGGACTCCATGCCGACTTCACGCGCCAGCCTAGACATGCTTTCTTTCCGGGCGAGAAAGGAGTCCGGGCCACGCTCAATGACAAAGCCGTCGACAAGCTCGGTTTGAATTTTGCCGCCGAGGCGGTCAGCCTTTTCATAAAGCTGATACTCCACCCCTTCTGCCTGCTCGAGCCGGTAGGCAGCCGCAAGCCCTGTGATTCCTCCGCCAATGACAGCAATTCTTTTTTTCGCATTTGACATCTGCTCTCACTCTTTCTCTGCAAGCTTTTTCTGCACAACGGCTGCGAGACAGCGAATGAACTCCGGCTTGGCGTTCGGCATTTCTGGCCGGAAATAGTCGATCCCGAGATCATCACATACGACCTTGCATTCATAGTCGTTATCATACAGCACTTCTAAATGATCGGCGACGAAACCGACCGGGCAATAAATGATGGACGTATAGCCATGTTTGCCGTACAGCTCCCGGGTTAGATCCTGAACGTCGGGGCCGAGCCACGGGTCTGGCGTATTGCCTTCACTTTGCCAGCCGATTGTATAATGGCGGATTCCGGCTGCTTTTGCGATCAGATCGGCTGTTTCCTGGAGCTGCTCAGGGTATGGATCGCCCATTTCGAGAATTTTTTCCGGCAGGCTGTGCGCCGAGAAGACGACACACGCCTTTTCTTGATCGGCGATTTGCGCCATCGTCTGCTTCAGCTGCGTCGCCCAGTATTCGATAAAGAGCGGCTCTTTGTACCAGCTTTCAATCGTCCGAATTCGAGGCCCGCCGATTCTCTCTGATTCCTGCTCAGCCCGGCTGTTGTAGGACTTGACACTGAACGTCGAATAATGAGGAGCGAGAACAAGGCTGACCGCCTCCTCAATCCCGTCCGTTTTCATATCGGCGACCGCATCTTCAATAAACGGGTGAATATGCTTCAAGCCGAGATAAGCTTTAAACTCGACGTCGTCATTGCTTTCATTTAAATACTTCTCCAGGCTTAACGCCTGATCTTCAGTAATTTTTGCCAGCGGGCTGATGCCGCCGATTGCTTCATAGCGCTCAGTCAGCTCCTCCACCGCTTCCGCCGACGGCTTGCGCCCATGACGAATATGCGTATAGTAAGGCTCAATTTCTTCCTTCGTTCTCGGAGTTCCATAGGCCATCATCAACAGGCCTATTTTTTTCTTTGCCATTTGTTTTTCACCTCAACGTTTCATTTTACTAGCGGAATAATCATGGACGAACGCGGTCAGCCGCTTTAATGTCTCAGGCTGCACTTCTGGAAAAACACCGTGACCAAGGTTGAAAATAAAATTCGGACTTTTCATTCCCTCATCCAGAATCGCTTTCGTTCTATCTTCAATCACTTCCCATGGAGCAAGCAAAATCGCCGGATCGAGATTTCCCTGAACCGTCTTCTTCACTCCGGCCTCGCGCGCTTCAGCCACTGACAGACGCCAATCCAGACCGATGACATCAAGCGGGAGGTCATTCCATTCATGGATCAGATGACTGGCTCCGACGCCAAACATAATAAGCGGAATGTTTTCTGCTTTGAGCGCTGTAAAAATCTTATTCATCACCGGTTTGACAAACGTGCGGTAATCAGCGACATTCAGCGTCCCAACCCACGAATCAAAAATTTGAATCGCCTGAGCTCCGGCAGCAACCTGAGCTTTCACATATGTAATCGTCATCTCCGCCAGTTTATCCATTAATAAATACCAGGCCTCTGGCTCGGCATACATAAATGCTTTCGTTTTATTGTAGTTTTTTGAAGGCCCACCTTCAATAATATAGCTCGCCAGCGTAAATGGCGCGCCGGCAAAGCTAATAAGCGGAACCGTTAATTGAGTCCGAAGCAGCTTAATCGTTTCCAGCACATATGGGACATCGGCTTCCGGGGTAATGTCGCCAAGCCGTTCCACATCCTGCCTCGAGCGTACCGGATCGGCAATGACGGGACCAATGCCGGATTTGATCTCGACATCAATGCCAATCGCCGGGAGCGGGGTCATAATATCCTTATACAAAATGGCGGCATCATTTTGATACTGATCGACCGGAAGCTTTGTGACATAGGCACATAATTCTGGCTGATGGGTAATCTCAAACAATGAATACTTTTCCTTAAGCTCTCTATATTCCGGCTGTGAACGCCCCGCCTGTCTCATATACCAGACCGGCACATGGCTATGAGCCTCTCCACGACACGCCTTTAAAAACTGATCATTAAATTCCACGTAGTTACACCCTCTCTTCATTTCTGTCGTTCTCGACAGATTTCAAACATTCCACTACACTGCTTCTTTATTTTACTGTAATCTCTTAATAAATTACATCGCATCTCCTACTATAATGACCCAATTTGGCCCTGTATAGCCATCTTGGCAAACTGTCATAAAATTGATGAATGTCATCTGATCGGAAACCTTGTCAGGTAATCCTCCACAGTTCCGTTTCCCTTTTTCAGAAACTGATAAAATAAAGGTATCTAGATAGACAGACGGACGTTGACAAGGAGGAGAGCGATGAAGACAGAAGCGACGTATTCATATGAGGAAGAACATATCCTTCCCTACTTTCAGCCTATTGTCGGAGCCGATCAGCGGACGATTGTCGGCTATGAAATACTGGGCCGTTACCGGGCCGGAAAGAATGTCATCAGCCTTGGACCATTCTTTCATCAGCCAACGGTCGACAAAGAAAGAAAGCAGCGCGTTGATCGTCACATTCGGACAAAAGCGTTAAAAGCGATTCATCACCATGCCGGCCTGCAGAAATCTTATTTTTTCAATCTTGATTCGGATATTTTTACCGAAGAAGAGGATGCTCTCTTTTACGAACAGCTGACTGCCCTTCTTGATACTCATCCTGTAATCAAGCCTTTGCAGTTTGTACTGGAAATTACCGAAACGGATTTTTCTACGAATGTTCCCGCTTTTTTAGAGCGTTTACAAAAATATCGCCAGCTTGGCTGCCGAATCGCCGTCGATGATTTAGGAAAGGGATTCAGCAACCTTGAACGAGTCGCCCTGCTTCAGCCCCATATTTTGAAGGTCGATTTAAATCTCGTCAAAAAAAGTGCCAACAGCCAGTCGCACCGTGACGTTCTTCATGCCCTTTCAATTCTCTCCCAGCGCCTTGGCGCCCAGCTGCTCTTTGAAGGGATTGAAACGCTTGATTTGCTTGAAAATGCCTGGAAAAATGGCGCTCAGTATTATCAGGGCTTTCTTTTTTCAAAACCACAGCCGACGCTGATTGAAACCGTCCGTTCTGTTGAGAACATGCACGATCAGCTGGAGCGAATGATTCAGGCGGAGATAGAACGGCTGAAAAAACATTATTCTTTTGAGGAAGAGCTGAATCATCTTCTGCAGCAATCGCTGCCGACCACCCCTTTCTCCGCCGATTATGACCAATATGTGCAAGAAATTTGCGCCACTCTTCCGGAGCACTGCTTCCGCGCTTATATGTGCAACCGGCTTGGCTATCAGCTTTCCGGCAATCACCAGCGCCACTCCCGCTCCGATTGGACAGTGCTTCATCATTACCGGCAAAAAAACTGGAGCTGGCGGCCCTATTTTCTGAAAAACATCGTTCAAATGGAGCTGAATCAAAGAGGCATACTGTCTGAGCCTTATACTGATCACGATCCAAACGAGATGATTCAGACCTTCTCCTATCCCGTCTGTGAGGACACTTACCTGTTTATCGACCTTACCCTCCCTCTGGCAGACAATGAAAACAAAGCGGCCTGTCACTAGGCCGCTTCAGACCGTAGACAAAAAATCGAAGCTGGTCAAACGTATTTCTATATGACGATCCGAACAAATGAAAAGAGAGAAATCCATCGCTCCTGAAATAGACTTCGCTTTCCGCGGGAAGCTGGTGAGCCTCCTCGGGCTACCGCCCTGTGGGGTCTCACCGTTGCTTTTTCTCCCGCAGGAGTCTTCGTCTATTTCATCCGCTCGACATTCAGGCAAATACAGTAGTTGCTTTTTCGTATGGTTTTCCGGCTACATGACAGCAAAACCAAGCATCGCCTGCATGGAATTTGTTTCGAGCCCCTTCACGTTCGTCCAACGCATCCTGCCAAATGTGGCGTAAGATCAGCTTCTTATGGTTTTTGTTTTTGGTACAGGAACGTGATTCCGTTCCCAGGCAAAAAATAGTGGGTAATTCCCCTTTTGACCGTTAATCGCGGAATGACGTTCCTCTTTCCTCTCCCGGCACCTTACCTGCTGCTAATGAAAGCCGAAGCGAAAATGAACGTCGGCGACATTGGACGGCTGCCCGGATTGTTCCGTCGTTGAATCATATGGAACAACCTGATAGCGTTTTTTCGAGAATGGATTGAGTGAGCCGACGAAATAATGATTCTCGTTCACAACGGTAGCGATCCGGGTCCGCTCGCCGCCATCCACCTCGTAAATTTGATAATAGATCCGCTCATCAGCCGGCGCCGACCAGAGCAGCTGAACACTCATCATCCCGCGGCCGCCCATCGCCATCGTCGCCTCCAAATCGTTTATCACCGGCAAATCAACAGGCGGGTCGAGCTCCTGAACCTCCATTGGCTTCTCGAAAGCAACATCGCGCATCTCACCAGGAAGCTCATTAATAATTTCCTTGAACAAGACAGTCGGATAGCTGCTGCCACCATGCAAATAATGATCCGTCGAGGTGACATCATAGCCCATCCACGCCGCACCGACCACGGTCGGCGTATAGCCGACAAACCAGGCGTCCATCGTCGCCCCTTCGACATCCGGGTAAGTCGTCGTCCCGGTCTTTCCGGCAAGCGGGCTATTGACCGTACCATTTGTTCCCGTGCCTTCCTTCACGACGGATTCAAGCATTCTCGTCATATACCAGGCTGTTTGCGGAGAAACGACCGCTTCTTCCTCGACGGGAGCCTCACCGATTTGATGTCCATTCCGATCATAGATGGCCTGAATAAAATAAGGCTCGACCCGTTTTCCTTCCTCGGCAAACACACGGTAGGCAGCAGCCAGATCGAGCGGCGTCACGCCTTCCTGCAAGCCTCCGAGCGCTATCGCCAGTCCACGATCCGGCAGCTCAAGGCCAAATTGCTTTAGCAATGGCAACGCCTGCTCAATACCGATTTCATTTAACAGCCAGACAGCCGGCGCATTGACAGAATGGGTCAACGACTCATACATCGTCCGGTTTCCCGCATATTCATTTTGATAATTGCGCGGTGTATAACCACCTTCATATTCAAGTAATTCATCTTTCAGTAAGGAATAAGGATGATAAATGCCCGTTTCCAATGCCGGCGCGAAGACCGATAAAGGCTTTAAGGCCGAGCCGGGCTGCCGCTTCACATTAACCCGGTTTAATCCTTTTCTGACATATTCGCGTCCTCCCTGAACGGCAAGAACACCGCCCGTCTCTGCGTCGAGCAGGACAAACGCCGCTTCAGCATCCTCATTTCCTTCCGGGAAAAAACGGTCTTCGCGAATCTTTTGATAAGCGGCTTCCTGAACGTGGCGGTTCATCGGGACAACGATCGTATAGCCGCCTTCAAGAACCTCTTCATTCGTCAATTGATAGCGCTCTTCAGCTTCATTCAACACCATATCAATATAGGTTAAATACGCTTCATTTTCAGAAATGCTGTTATGATCCACCGCTACCGTCCGCCCTTGCAGCCGGACTGCTTCTTCAGCGCTTATATAGCCCTGCCGTTCCATCACCGTCAGGACGAGGTTCCGCCTCTGCTTGCTTCTCTCCGGATCAACAAGCGGGGAATACGAGTTCGGCGCTTTCGGAAGTCCTGCGAGCAGCGCCCCTTCATCCACGGTCAACTCAGTGACAGGCTTGTTGAAATAAAGCTTCGAGGCAGCCTGAATGCCATAGGCGCCATGCCCGAAGTAAATGCGGTTTAAGTACATTTCCAAAATCTCGTCCTTGCTGTACTGCCGCTCGAGGTTCATCGCGATTAACACTTCTTTCGTTTTGCGGAGCCATGTTTTGTCGTTTGACAGAAAAGCATTTTTCGCCAATTGCTGCGTAATCGTACTCCCGCCTTCCACCTTCGCCCCGGCGAGTATATCCCGATAAAGAGCGCGGCCGATTGAACGGAAGTCGATCCCAAGATGTTCACGGAAGCGTGTGTCTTCAATGGCGATGAATGCCTGCTGCACCTGCTCGGGAATCTCTTCGATTGAGACGAGCTCACGGTTCTCGATAAACAGCTGGGTCAGCAGATGACCTTCCTGATCAACGAGCGAGGTCGTCGTTTTCATGACGAGACTTTGGTCGTTGACGACATACTGACCTGCCAGAATAATAATAAGATAAATAATAAGAGCCAGAAGAACCATTGCCAGCAGAGCAGAAATGCCAAACACGAGCTTTTTCTTCATTCGCAGCCACCCCCTTTCCCTTCTTTATACGTATAAAATGCCAGTTTTGTTTCACGGCTGTCTGGAAATGTCGATTTATGCTTTAAGAGTAGCATATTATATTAGTAAAAATAAAATCGCCTCGTTTCTCCCCCTCTTAAGTCAGGCTTTTTTTGTTTTGACGCAGAAAACGGTCTTTCCTGCCGGACAAAGCTGCTGTCATTCCTGTAACACGGTAAAAGGCCGGATCAAAAGGTTGTTTACCCTTTTGATCCGGCCTCTCAGCTATCTTCTTAATGCCCGTTGTGAGGAAGCTGCTGAAAAAGGAAGTTTTTCAGGGAGAGCCGGTTTCTGACAATCCGGCGGGTGAAGATTAAACTGCCCAAAACAAAGCCGATGCCTTCTCTCCGTTATTTGACGAGACCGCAACGGTGGGCGTAGACCGCAATTTGCGTCCGATCATCAAGCTCAAGCTTCTGCAAAATATGACTGACATGCGTCTTTACCGTTTTAATCCCGATGTAAAGTTCATCGGCAATCTCCTGATTGCTTTTGCCCTCGCCAATCAATTGCAAAACTTCAAGCTCGCGCGGGGTCAGGGAATCATGAGGCTGCTTTTCCTTCGCGCCTCTCATCCGCTGCATCATCTTATTCGTTACCTTCGCTTCGACGACCGCTTCGCCTTTTGCTGCGCTGCGGATCGCGCTTGCAATCTCGGCAGCCGATGATGTTTTCAGCAAATAGCTGAATGCCCCTGCTTCAATGACGGGATAGACCTTCTCATCATCGATAAAGCTTGTCAGCACGATTACCTTTACATCAGGCAGCTTCTTTGTAATCGCCGCTGTCGCCGCGATCCCGTCCATTCCTTCCATCACCAGATCCATTAAAATCACGTCCGGCTTTTGGTCGACCGCCAAATCAATCCCTTCCTGCCCGTTGCTTGCCTGCCCGACGATGTCAATGTCCGGCTGAGTCGACAAGTAAGCTGAGAGCCCCATTCTTACCATTTCATGATCATCCACTAACAGAACCCGAATCATTGTCTACCCCCTCCTTCCATGTAACCGGAATGTTGGCTTCCACCTGCGTGCCCTTTCCTGGTACCGAGACAATGTGAAGCGTACCGCCAATTTCATTCATTCTTTCCCTCATCGTATGCAAACCGTAGGAGCCTTGCTGAACCGTTTTCGGATCAAAGCCGACCCCATCATCAATTAATTTCACCTTCAGCTCACGCGCCGACTGTCTGATTTGCATGTCAAGCCGACTTGCCTTCGCATGGCGCAGCACATTGGAGATCGCTTCCTGAACCATCCGGAACAGCTGATCCTCGATCCCCTTCGGCATATGCACATCCTCATCCATCACCATCCGCACCTTGATTTTATATTTTTGCTCAAGCTCGGCAAGCAGCGCTTCCACTCCTTCATGCAAGCTTTTCCCTTCAAGATGCGCGGGGCGCAGGTGAAGCAGGAGGGCGCGCATTTCAGCCTGGGCTGTGTTGGCCATTTTTTCAACTAAGGCGATTTGCTGGGCGCCCGCCTCATCGGCACTCAGGCTCTCTTTAATGGCAGCCGTCATCATCGAAATCGCAAACAGCTGCTGGCTCACGGCGTCATGCAAGTCGCGGGCCAGACGCTGACGCTCCTCGGTAACGGCGGCTTTTTTCACCGATTCCTGCAGCTGCACACGCTCTGCGGAGAGGCGCTGTAAGGAGGCGACCTGCTCTTCAATATGAGCAGCCATCCCATTCATTCTCGCCGCCAGTTCAGCAATCTCGTCTTCCCCCTCGACCTCGACCCGATGAGAGAAGGTTCCGCGCTCATAGCGCGTTGCTCCATGCACGAGCTGATCAATCCGGCGCCGCAGCGGAGCAGCCTGCAAATAGCCGCTGATCATTCCGGTCGTAATGATCAGCAGAAGCATCCAGACGATGATCGGAAAGCCAGCCAGCTGGCGATCAAACACAAGCAACAGACCGCGTTGATCCTCATATGTAATAAAAAACAGAAAAAAGAAGGAGATCAGTGAAGTAACGATCACGCTATGACGAATAAACTGCCATTGCAATAAGGCCAGTCGCTTCCTCATATGTCCCTCACCTTCACTTCTCCAATCACGGTGGACAGCACAAGCTTCACCCGCCGCGGGGCGCTTTTATACCCTTTCGTCGCAATCGCAAGCTGGGAATTAAGCCCCTCGTGCTTTTCATGAAATAAAGAAACGGATCCGAGGAGGGACGATGCCTGGATACTCGTAGCAAGATCATTCGGTACATAAAAGTCAACCTGGCAAATGCCGCCCTGAACGATGATCACTGTTTCCCCTTCCGGAATAATCGCCCGCGACAAATCGATCCGTACATCGCCAATTCCGTTCCAGATGGTCAAATCACTTAATTCAAATGCTTCCCCTCGATAATGAATGTCACCGATCCAGCTGCGGCGCACAGTCGCGGTGAAATATTCTTTGCCGGCTTTCTCCTGAGACGCAAGCGGGGCCGGACTCTGTTTTTCTTCCCGCACAGCAGCCGGTTCCCTTCTTTCACGAAAGCCAGCCGGCTCCTGCTGTTCTGGTTCCTGCTCCCTCTTTCGGCGCTTCTTCTTTTCTCTTTTTTCTTTCTTTTTGTAGCTTGGTGATTTCACAAGCTTGACCCCGTAATATAAAATCACGGCTGCAACAAGCAGCCCCATGAAGTTCATGCCAAGCACGAGATCAAACAAAATACTGACGCTGATAATGAAAAAAATCACGCTTAAAAACGTATGCTTTCTCTGGTAAAAAAACATCCCGAGGACAAAGAAAATGAGCGGTGCAACAAAAGAAGCCGTTGAAATGCGCAGCGCATGAAATAAAAGATTTAACCCAATGATGACGATGACCAACCCGAATAAGGTTTGTTTTTTCATGCTTCCGCTCCTTTCCCTGTTACGGTTTAATGAAGATCAATATCACCTGATGTAGTTGAAATAAAAAACGGATGCTCTCCCTTGCCTATTTTACCAGAAATCGCTTTTGATTGAAGAGATGAATCAAGCAGTTCGGCATTGATCTGAATATCGCCGGACGTCGTCTTCGCTTCGATCTCGGCGTTACCGTCCGGCAACCATACTTCGACATCACCGGAGGTCGTCTTAAGTTCAGCGGCTTGATTTTCAGCGACATAGTCGACTTCAATATCACCTGAAACGGTTTTGGCATTTATCGCCCCATGTAAGCGGCTTACTTCAATATCGCCGGACGTGCTGTTCAAGGTTGTGCTTGCCCCATCCAACCCGTTAATCTCGATATCACCGGACGTTGTCGCCACACTGACATCAGGCGCAGTCACCGGGCCTACCACAACATCTCCTGAAACCGTGCGAACGTCAAGGCTCGTCAGCACCTGTTCCCCATTCATATTCAAATCGCCCGACACTGATTTTATGTTCAGTTTATCCTGATAGGATGCCGGAATTTGGACAACTGCTTTCGTCGGCTCTTTCATGAAGGAAAAGGATAAGAAACGAAAACGCTCCTCTTCTACTTTAACCTCAAGCCTTGACTGTTGTTCGGCCGACTGAAGCTGCACGCTTCGATTCTGATTCTCGAGGCGGACAAGCAGCTCCGTGCCTGAATATGTCTCGATTTCCCAATCAACGGCGGTGCTTGTCAAAATTAAATCCTCAACCTGCGTCAAATCAAACTGCCCCTGATCTCCTACTGCCTCTGAGGTGGAAGGAAATACAGCCGGCAGCGAAGCGATTAAAATGACGATACCCGTAATAATCAGGGCGAACCCAGCTAGTTTTTTCATTGCTCTCTCCCTTCAGCTTGCCTGGGGATTGACTGGAAGCGAAGCGGCAGCATGCTTCGCCTCCAACGTCCGACCGCGCTCTTTCCTACTTATCTTATCGTGAGGCAGAGCGCAGAACAAGCTCCCAATGCTCTGTTCATTGATTTGCCTTCTGTTTCAGCTGCTCCAGTTCAGCTTGAAGCTCTTCATCATCCACAGCAGGAAGATCGCTCACGACAGCCGATCTGCCGCCGCTTTTCCATTCGAGATCAGTCACTTTATCTTCCATTCTCTCAAATTCATTTTCAATGATGCTTTCCTGCTGGCGGTATTTCCGCTTCGTATCTTTTATTTGTTCGCTCGCTTTTACAGCTTGCACGCGCAGCACAAGCTCAAGCTTGCGGTCGCGCAGCTGGTTGTACTTCTGCTCAAGCTCGGCGAGCGTTTGTTTCTGCGCCTCAATTTGCAGCTCATTCTTTTCCCGCAAGGCTGCGAAGCGATTCATCTGCTCCCAGGCTTCCTTCTTGCTTCTAAGCGCCATTTTCGCCAGCTCATCGTTTTCCTTTTCCACCGCCAGACGCGCCTGCTGCTCGCGGCGTTCAACCAGCTCCTTCGCTGTTTGCCAGTTTCTTTTTAGCGTTTCATCAAGGCGGAGATGCTTTTCAATTGTCGCCTGCTGCTTCCCAATATCAGCCTTCATGTCGCGCATATATTGCTTCACCATGACAACCGGGTCTTCCAGCTTTTCCAATCCTTCGTGAAGATATGCTTTACAAAACCGGTTCAATCTCTCCATTACCATATTGATCACCCTCCAAAATTGGTTTATTTATGCTCGTTTAATAATTTTTCAAATTCCTTGTCAATCACATCATATGTTGTTTTCACCGGCGCTAAGTCTTCTTCTTCCTCTAACTCTTCACCAGCTTGATCCTTCGGCTTCAGAAGCCGGTACCCGAAATAAACGAGCACTACTCCGATGGCGAGCGATATCACGCCGCCGATTCCTCCAAGGGCGATCAGCGCGCCGACAATTAGCAGAAGAACGCTCGAAAAAGACCATTTCCCCTGCTCCTGCCACTTCGCATATCCCCAGTAAAGGAGCCATGCGCCAATCGCAAGGCCGATAATTCCGCCAATATGGATGCCGATCATGCTAAACAAAATACTCGCTCCGATCAGCATAAGCAGAATTCCACCAAATAGTTTGCCTGGATGCTTCATTATGTTTCCCTCCTTTAATTGAACTATCTTCAGTTTAGGAGGAAACGCGATCATTTACGCCGCTCTGGAGCCGGTTTTTCTCTCCGTCTCCAGACTGATCTTTCTCTCAGCCTTATGTCCTTTCCGTGAACGTTGAGCCTCCTTGCTTTTGCAGGCGCAAAGATTTCGTTATAATAGAACCAGCTTTAAAATTGGATTCATACATATTCAGTTTGTTTGAATAGATTGTAGTATTGTCCGATGATTTCAGATTTGTTTGGAGGTGTCACCTTGGCTGAAGTAACGATATGGCTTGCCTTCTTCGCCGGTATTGTTTCGTTTTTATCGCCCTGTATTTTTCCATTAGTTCCCGCCTATCTGGCCCAATTGACCGGAACTTCGATTGCCGATAATCAGGTGGCCGCAAGCCGGAAGCTGATTCTTTCGCGCAGCGTCGGCTTTATTATCGGTTTTACGTCAATTTTCTTATTGCTCGGGGCTTCCTCGACTTTTATCGGCCAAGCATTTTGGAGCAACCGGCAGCTGCTGGAGCAGATCGGTGGGATTATCATCGCCGTTTTCGGCCTGCAAATGATGGGCATTATTTCCATTCGGATGCTGATGAGTGAAAAGCGTTTTAACGCGAAACCAAGAAAGACGACGAGCTTTGCCAATTCCGTTCTGCTCGGCTTTCTTTTCGGGACTGGCTGGTCGCCATGTATCGGCCTTGTTCTGACGTCGATTCTTCTTCTTGCCGGAAACGCTGAAACGATGTGGTCGGGAATCTCGATGCTCTTCATTTATTCGATGGGACTCGGCGTGCCATTTCTTGCCGTCGCCTTGCTCTGGTCACGCTCGCTTAATAAGATGCGGAGACTCAATAAATGGTTGCCGACGATTCAAAAAGTGAGCGGAGGGATTATGATCGTGCTGGGCATTCTGCTGTTCACCGGCCAGTTCAGCGTCATTTCCGCTTATCTCGCCCGCTTCGTTCCGGGATATTTTTAATTATCAGGACAAATCCACAGCAAGGGGCTGATCAAGAGGTAAAAACACAACCTTTTGACCAGCCCCTTATTCTTTTCCATTATTGTCGAAACCACTCTTACCCCTCTTCGTCTCCACCGTGAAACCAGCGGCTTCGATAGCCGTTTTTCGCCGTTTCGCTAAGAAGGTCAAGAAAGTGATAGTTTGCCGCTGCGCCAACGACTGCGCCAAAGCCGGGAATCAGCTGCAGCATCTTGACAAGGTCAATAAAATCGCGATAATCGAGCTGAAATTCCTTCCAATCAACAGCGTCGAGATAGTCTTTCCTTCGTGGAAGCGAAAGGCGCTCCTCCTCCCAGTTTTCCAACCGTTTTAAAAGATCCGGCCGCTTCTCCTCCCGGGCGAATGCCAGCTGAAACAGCAGAAGGACAAATAAACGCTCGCGGTAGTCTTTCACATCGTAGCCGTAGGCAGAAGCAGCATCAAATAAAAATTTCATTTTAATGCTTAGTAGCAGCGGAAAATCGGCCGCCCCAAGAAGCAGTCCTCCTGCTCCGGTACCTGCTCCCTCAAGCGCGGCAGTCTTCCGATATTTCTTTGTCAGCTCCTCGATCATTTGCTCGCGCTCTCGTAACGTTAGCCCCTCTTCCGGCTGCTTGGCAGCTGTATACTCCGAGCCGATCAAGGTCGCATGAACCATATTTTTAATGCTTGTCGTCACAATCGTATGCACCTTTTCCGGAATGAGATGATTCATCTTCGCCTGCAGGCTCTTCGTGTAGCGTCCGGCAATCGATGGCCGTTTTAACAGCTTACGCTTCCAGCGGTCGTACTCTTCGCGTGCTTGATCTTCATACATCGCAGTCAGCTCCTTCCATTTTCACTTTCCTGAGCAGCAGTTTATTTTTTACGCTGATGAATAAACGTCCGGCTGCCGAGATACGTGTAAAGCGCGCCGACGCCCAAGGCTGCCAGCGCAAGCGGCACGGTGGAAATGATCAGCAAAAGTCCGGTCAGGCATGCTGTCATACATGCTAACAAGCGAAAAGCGAGCTGGGAAATCGCTTGTTCTTTCAGTCCGTCCTCGACCGGATACAAATCGACCCACATCGTTGTATCATAATGATACCAAAGGGTTGAGAGCTGTTTCGTAATCAGATGCATAAACAGGACAAGGACGAGAATCTGAATCCAGCCGGTTGGCAGAACGATGAGAGCCCCTGCGCCTATAAGCAAAAGACGGAGATAGATTCCAGCATAATCATTCGCCCGTAAAAAAGAGCGGACGAATAAATAATGGTACACCGACGCCTTACTATCCATCAATATGCCAATCAGCCAATTGAAAGCCCGTCTTTCTTTCACTTTATTGCGCAGCTGCGGGACATCGGTAAAAGCATTGGCAATCCGGTAAAAGAAAAGCAGCATTCTTTCCTCGACTTCAATTAAATGCGGCCATTTTAACGACAGCCGTCCGGCCAGCTTGCGATAGTAGAACAAATAAAGCACAAGCATTAGCACCAGGATAGCTAGAAGAAACAGTCGATTCGCTCCGGCAAACAGTAAGTATGTAAAGACGAGATTAATCAGTCCCCGCAGCAAAAAGTGGCTTCTTCTGTCTGCCTCGCTTTGGAAACGCTGCTCCTCCCAGCTTGCCAGGACATTCCAGCCTTTGGCGGCAAGCAGCCAGCCAAAAATCAAAACTACACTTCCGGCTTCATCCAGTCTCGCCTGATACAACGGAGCGAAAACAATCAGCACGAGCAGGATTACTCCGCTTTGCAAAGCAAATGAGTACCACTTTGACGCTTTAAAATAGCTCCCCAGCTGCGATTCATAAGGGAGGAGAAAAACAACATCGGCCGGTTTGACAAAGGTACGGATCTGTCCCCTCGTCAGGAAGTGGGCAAAGACGGCGACAAAGACCCAAATAACCGGGAAAGAAGCCGGAAGCCAGTCAATGAAGACGCTGTAATAATAACTGCCAATAATAATCAAGACGTAAACGGTAAAAAGAAATCCGCTGTTGCCGATCAGCCGCAAATAACGAATCGCCTCGTTCCAATAAGCTTGCAGACGTTCGCGCCAAATCGTCAGTCCATCCTTCATAGCGCTTCTTCCTTCGTCATTTCAATATAAATATCATCAAGCGTCGCCTGCGGCAGCCCAAGCTGCGCCCTCATCTCCGCCAGCGTGCCGGACATGACAACCCGGCCATGATGCAAAATGACGAAGCGGTCACAATAGCGCTCAGCCGTCGCGAGAATATGAGTCGACATGAGGACAGCGGCGCCGCGCTCCCGCATGTCGACGAGCAGATTAAGAAACGATTGAATACCGAGCGGATCCAGGCCGACAATCGGCTCATCCACGATGTAAACAGGTGGCTCGATTAAAAAGGCGCTCATAATCATCACCTTTTGCCGCATTCCTTTAGAAAAATGACTCGGATACCAATGCTTCATTTTTTCCATTTTAAATTCAGCAAGCAGACGCTCGGCCCGCTCAGCAAACAATGATTGATCGAGCCCATAAGCGAGCGCAGTCAGTTCGAGATGCTCCCAGAGCGTGAGTTCGTCGTATAAAATCGGGGTCTCCGGTATATAAGCGTAGGAACGGCGATACTGATTGACATCATCCTCAAAGCGGATGTCCTCGACTTTCACCTCACCCTTTTGCGGCTGAAGCAGTCCAAGAATATGCTTAATCGTTGTACTTTTTCCGGCACCATTTAAGCCGATTAACCCGACGATTTCTTTATGATTGACGTCAAACGTCACGTCGTGGAGAACGGGCTTCCGCTGGTGATACCCCCCCGTTAACCCTTCTATGTTTATTCCGTTTGCCACCATTACCACTCTCCTTCAAAGCTTATCTTATCAAATTACTGTCATCCGCGACCACTATCGTAGCGAAAACCCGGCCTGGTTACAGAACGAAGCCATGGCTTTAGTCACAGCCTGTTTCAGGCTCAGTTGTCCAAGAAAAGAAGAGAGCCCCGGATAAAAGGCTCGTTTTCTCCTTTTGTCCGAGGCTTACCACAGCGAGCGAGTTTGCACGACCAAAAAGTGAATCTCTGCTTATTTTATGCAAAACGGACCCGCTGTATCTTTTGATCGAGTTTTTTTATCAGCTTCTACATGAATTCACAATTAAGAGGCAGCCGCTTCAGGCTGTGGCGTAGGAGTCGGCTTGGCAAAGCCTTCCTCGTAACGCTCATCGACAAATTGCCGAATTTCGCTAAGAGACGCTCCGCCATCATATAATTCCATTGAAAAATGAGCGATTTCCAGGCAAACGCCGCACCTCGCCCCGTGATCATCCCAGACGAGTCCACCATCCTCCTGATGCTCATAAATAAAGCAGTCATAGCTGCTGCGATGACCGGCAGATTCCCCGCATCCGCAGTAGCAAGGCATCTGTTCGAGCACGTTCTGATAGTCCGGAACCCGGGCATAAATAGCGCCAATCGGCTCTGCATAATGAGTGAGAAACTCAGGCATACTATCGGGCGAAACCGTTGCTTCCCGCACATCACCAAGTTCATTTGTGTGTATGCCATGGCTCTCTTCTGTACTTTGACAGCCGCCGAACAGGAACAGCGTGGCCGCCGCGAGCACAAATCGGGCTTTCTTCATCTCATCACCTCCGGACAATGCGTCGATGCTTTCATTATAGCATTCTTCCAAACTTCTCAAATACGACGAAATTGTGAAAAAAGGCCGGGCTTCCTTGTCTTTTCCTACAAAAAAAGCACGATTCTTATTTCTCAACTTGCCACAATTGTCGACCTTCGTTATAGTGGTTAAAAACATGTTCTAGAAAGGATGACGGAAGATGTCTGAAGCAAACTGTATTTTCTGCAAAATTGTGAAAGGCGACATTCCAGCTGCAAAAATATACGAAGACGAGCATGTACTGGCCTTCCTTGATATTAGCCAGGTAACGGAGGGCCACACACTCGTCATTCCAAAAAATCATCACCGCGATCTGTTTGAACTTCCATCTGAACAAGCCAGTCAGCTGTTTTCTGTTATTCCTACAATCGCGAATGGACTGAAAGCTGCATTTCAGCCAAAGGGTCTGAATATGGTTAATAATAATGGCGAAGATGCCGGTCAAACTGTCTTTCATTACCATGTCCATTTAATTCCGCGTTACGGGCAGGGTGACGGCTTTGGCGCCGTCTGGAAAGACCACAGCTCACAGTACAACGGTGAAAAGCTGCAGGAGCTGGCGAAAGCGATTTCCAGTTATTTATAAGCACCAAGATTATTTTCATTATATAATGATGTCTCGCTCGATCAGCAGCATCAGTTGAGCGAACATGACGCAGCATGAAACAGCCGTTTCACCCGGTGTTCAGACTAAAAAAAGGGGAGCTATCCACCTTTTGAAAGCATACCCTTTTTTTAACTCTTGAACATTCTGAAAATACATAAAAAACTAAGCATTTTTTGGTGAAACTATGGTACGATAATCATATCTAACACCTATTAATGTGGTGAAGAGTTAAAGGAGTGGAGAAGATGCAAGATGTTTTTAACTTTAATGCTGGCCCCTCAGCTTTGCCAAAAAGCGTCTTAGAGAAAGCGCAGGCTGAATTAACAAATTTCAATGGTACTGGCATGTCCGTGATGGAATTAAGTCACCGCAGCAAAGATTTTGAAGCTGTTCATGAAGAAGCAATCGCCTTACTCAAGGAACTGCTTGCTATTCCCGATTCATATAAGGTGCTCTTTCTACAGGGCGGCGCCAGCCTCCAATTCGCGATGGTCCCGCTGCAATTTTTAAAGCCCGGGAAGATCGGAAACTATTTGTTAACAGGCTCGTGGTCCGAGAAAGCGCTAAAAGAAGGAAAGCTGCTCGGGGAAACGGCTGTCGGTGCTTCTACGAAGGAGACGCAGTACCGCTCCATTCCGGCGCTCGATGCTATCACCTACAACGAGAATGACGCTTATGTTCACCTTACTTCCAATAATACGATTTTTGGAACGCAATGGAAGGAATTTCCGACCGTCACGCATGCCCCGTTAATTGCTGACATGTCGAGTGATATTCTTTCACGGAAAATTGAAATTGAAAAGTTCGGTATGATCTATGCCGGCGCTCAGAAAAACCTCGGTCCTGCCGGAGTGACGATCGTTATTATTCGTGAGGATCTTCTTGAGGAAGAAGTTGATCATGTGCCGACACTGCTACGCTACCGGACGCATAGTGAGACGAATTCCCTTTATCATACCCCGCCGACATTCTCGATTTATATGCTAAATCAAGTGCTGCAATGGGTCAAAGACCAGGGCGGAATTGACGCGATTGAAAGAAAAAATGAAGAAAAAGCGAAGCTGATCTACGACGCAATCGACGAAAGCGACGGATTCTATCGCGGGCATGCCGAAAAAGAATCCCGCTCTCTCATGAACATAACGTTCAACCTGCCTAGTGAGGAAGAGAATAAACGCTTCCTTGCCAAGGCGAAGGAACTCGGCTTTGTCGGTCTAAACGGACATCGTTCCGTCGGAGGCTGCCGCGCTTCCACTTATAACGCTGTTCCGCTGGAAGCCTGTGTCGCGCTGAGTGACTATATGAAGAATTATCGTCGTTAAAATGGGGACATCCGGTATTGCACAATAATAAGAAGCCGGTTCTTTCGCCTTATCGTTCTTATGGAAGAACGAGCCAGGTGGCGCTTGAGCCGCTCAATACGGCGAGGAACAACAGGATGACAAACGTCTTTTTAAATTGTGACTTTTCCTCCTGCTTCACTTTCCGAAGCAGCCGGTAAGACACATATATAAAACCGTATATGGAAAGTAAACAAACGGAAATCAGTAATAAAATAAATGCTTCCATAAAACCCCTCCTTGCCTATTAGATATATGAAGAAAGCAAGGAAAGATGACTCGTTTTTCGCTCTTACGTGATAAACAAGAAGAAAAAGCACGAATGAATGTGAGCATTTCCGGAAGATGTCTAAAGGGAAGCTTTTCCTTTAAAGACATCTCCGGTTTTCCCTTTTAAAGAGCGTTAAGCACCGTTTCAAATCACGGCTTTTCATTGCTTCACGCTAAGTCATTCACCGCCCATTTCTTGTATAATAACAGCAACAAACTATTCTTAAATAGTTTTTCTGACTTGGACAGATTGAAAGGGATAATCAACTTTACGATGGGGGGAGAAAGATGGATCACCAAATACCTTGCTCCTTAAAACAATCTGTTATGTTTAGCCATAAGGTAGCGCAGCTAAGTAAAGCATTGTGGAAATCAGTAGAGAAGGACTGGCAAACGTGGATTAAACCATTTGACCTTAATATTAATGAGCATCATATCTTATGGATAGCCTATCATCTGGATGGAGCCTCTATCTCAGATATTGCGAAATTTGGTGTGATGCATGTCTCGACTGCCTTCAACTTCTCGAAAAAGCTGGAAGAAAGAGGCTTGCTCGTTTTTTCTAAAAAAGAAAACGATAAGCGAAATACCTACGTCTGCTTGACGAAGGAAGGTCAGGAGTTATTTTTGCAAACGCTTGAAGCGTACGAGCCGACGACCTATGGCGTATACGAAGGAGCTTTGCCAATTCGGAATCTTTACGGTAAATTCCCTGAATTCTCAGAATTAATCAGTATCGTCCGCCATATTTACGGCCCTGATTTCGTTGAAATGTTCGAAGAGACCTTGCACAAATTCGATGAAGAATTTACCGAACAGGAAGGCAAGTTAGTGAAAAAGAAATAAAAGCTGCCTGCTTTGGAGCTGCTTCAAAAGGGAAACTACCCCTCTTTTGAAGCAGCTCCTTTTCCATGAAAGCGTTTTTTATTGTCGAAATCCTTTTATTTTTCATCAGCCTCTTGATTTTTTGGCAAAACAGGCGTAAATTAAGCAATTAGATTGAGGAGGTGGCACCCACTATGAATTGCTGGAAAACGATTCGCATTACACAAGATTACGGAGCACTGCGCCTCGTGTTCTATTCAGCATGTACGATGCTTTTTTCTTTCCTGTTGTACTATTTAGCTGTGAGTTCGTTTGTCGAACCATCACAATTAACCAATATAAGTCTTTTCTTATTTATTCTCAGTATTCCAGTACTCGTCCTGACCCATAAAGTTTTGCATATGATTCCAATCTGGCTCTGCGGGAAAAGAGTGCTGCTTAAAGTAGAACGTCTTTCCCTGATCCCGACGCTCGCGGTTAAAATGGCAAAGCCGCTGTCTCGCGATTTATTTTTAATTTCACTGTTGATGCCACTGATCGTGTTAACAGCAGTCGGTGCTGTCGCGGCCATTGCTTTTCCCACTTATATTGCCTATATTTCGATCATGAGCTCGATCCATTTCGGACTCGCATTTTTCGACGTCATTTACGTATCGTATCTCATGAAAGCTCCAAAGAACAGCTATGTTGAAAACCGCGCAGACGGGTTTCATATTTTAGTAAAACAGGCTGCATAGCCCGAGGGTGTCAGACCAAACGATTCCGTTTTGTGACACCCTTTTCTTATCGCTATTTTTCATTCGCGATCATTTCAAGCTCAATCCGGTCATTCGGCAAATCAAAGGTAACCATCCGGAACGAAAACACTTCATTTTCGCCAACTTCGAGTTCGGTAATGCCAACCTCGACCAGCCTCTCCCCCGGATAAATATTCACCCAATCGGGGCGCTCCACCCAGGCATCAACCAGTTGAAGCACCCGTTCCACGGGAAGTTGCAACAGCCCTACCGCGACACTTCTCACTTCCAGCAGCAAGTCTCCATTTTCCGCAACTGCTGGAAAGAAGTTCATTTCAATCGGCACGTTCTGGCCCATGATCGGCAAAGATGACCGAAATTGCACAACTTCATCCGTCAGTTCAATCAAATAAGACATCTCACTCTCCTGCTCCTGTAAATACTTTGCCAAGTATGTATTTAACCGGCTCCGATCCGTTTGGATCACAAAGCTGGCCTCTTCTGCTCCACGCTCTTTTGGAACAAAATAATCTTCCTCTGCATCAGGAAAGAATCGCACGATCATGATCATGCAGGCAAGACCAAGACAAATAAGCAGGCCAAGCAAAGTGAAAAACGCGATCTTCCAGTTAACCTTGTCCATTTTTTTCATAGTTCCCTCCTACGGAACGAAGTCTTCCATCGCCCTCTTTTCCTCTTATGACAAAATTATAAACACTCCAGATAAATTAAGCTATTTTCCTATCTTTTTCAGTCAACTTTTGATAAAGTTTAACTATCATTGTCCGTCAGGAGGCAGAGACATGGTCTTCTTTATTATTTTATTTGCGCTTTTCATCCTGTTCATGATTAACTCGATGACAGATGCTCTGTGCATCAAGCGCGAGATCCCGATTGAAAAGCAGCCGAAGCTTTTCCGCACAATCAATATCCTTATAACGATTTTACTTACTTCTACATATGTTAAAATTTTATTTACATAGGCAGGATGTGAGCAGGTCCCAAAAGAAGAGAAAAGCAGCTTGTCCTTAGCTGTCGGAAGTGTCTCAAAAGGCTTTTCAGCCTTTTGAGACACTTCTTTTGCTATTAGAACCACCAGGAGGCCCCAATAATCACTAACAAGATAAACAGGACGACCAGTAGCGCAAAGCTGTTATTGTAGCCGTGACTCATATTGCTTTCCCTCCTTGATTTAGTGTGGAGCTGCTCTATCCCGCAAAGGCGTTGGATCCTTGCTCATTTATAGCCAAGCAGCACCTACAATGACTAATAAGATGAACAATACGACGATCAACGCAAATCCACCTTGGTATGCGTTAGACATAGTAACACCTCCTCCTTACTTGGTTAGAATATTCTATGCACGTCATGAGGATAAGTACTGGGCCTTTTTCCCAATTACGTTTTACAGGAACTTATTTGGCCTCTTTATCTCTACTAAGGAACTATGGTATAGTTATCTTTATGAAGAGACAGACTTTTACGTTTCGTCAGAAGTTGAGGAGTGAATCGAATGAAAAAGCATTTATTGGCCGCTGTCGGCCTCTGTTGCATAACCTTGTTAGCTGCCTGTAATGATAATGAAGCAGCGGATGACCAGACAGCAGTAGCTGTAGTGAATGGAACAGAAATTACCGAAAGTGAATTTGTCAATACATTAAAGCAGCGCTACGGTGAGGCTACACTGGAAGAAATGATTCGGCGCGATATCCTGCTGAAAGCAGGAGAAAATATTGAGCTGACAGATGAAGAAATTCAGGCAGAGCTTGATAAGTTCCGGACCAATTTGGGCGTTCAGGATGATGAAGAATTGCTCAATGTCCTGCGTTCACAATTTAACATCGAAGCAGACTCTTTGGATACTTTTACTGAGGAATACATTATCCCTCCTCTCATTTTACAGCAGCTGGCTTCAGCCGATGTGGAAGTGACGGAAGAGGCTAAGCAGGCTTATTATGAGGAAAACAGTGAGCAGTTTTCAGAGCAGGTTGAAGCAAGCCACATTTTAGTGGAAGATGAAGCAACCGCACAGGAAGTATTGGACAAGCTAGAGGCTGGCGAAGACTTTGCGGCACTTGCCGAGGAGTATTCGATTGATGGATCGGCGGCAAACGGTGGAGAACTTGGCTATTTCGGCAAAGGACGGATGGTGGCGCCTTTCGAAGAAGCGGCCTTTTCACTTGAAGTCGGGGAAATCAGTGAGCCGGTTGAGTCCGATTACGGCTTCCATATTATTAAAGTAACGGGTCAAAAGGCAAGCTATGAAGATTTCGCTGCCGACATTGAACAAATTTTGATCCAGGAGCAGTCCAAATCAACGGAAGAAGTGATGAATGAACTGCTTGAGCAATCTGACATCGATATCCGCGATCAGCAGTTTTCTGATTTATTCACTTCTGACGCAAGCGAATCAGCGGCTGAATAAAAAAAAGGGGCCGGGAAAAAGGTGAAAAAACAACCTTTTTCCCGGCCCCTTAGCAATGAGTGGAACCCCCACGATCTTTTAAAGCCATTGCCAATAGGTTCAAAGCTAGTTTTGTCTCAAGCTCTTTTTGTTTCGTAGTCAGGGTCCGGCTCTTCGGCCTCGCTACCGGGATGGGGGGCACGCTTTCAGGAGCGGCGGCTTCCCCTCTTTTCCTTTGTTCGGATAGTCATGTAGGTGAAATACTTTTGACCCGCTCTCGTTTTTTTCATCCTTCTTTAGAGCGTGTTTTTCGCCTTGGAGACAGCTTCTTTCATATGATTTCTCCGATCCTTTTCGGCCGCCATCCGCTCAAGGTAGACCTTGCCTTCACTTTCAATCCATTCCTGCTCGTACCGTTTGTCCTCCAACGTATATTTCAGCGAGAAATAGCCACTGACGATAATTCCGATGATGACAAGATAAACCCACCAGGGACTTGAAAAAAGGATCATGCCAAGTCTTGTTTGAGTCAAGAGAAATGCGAGTACTAAAACAGCTAACAACCATAATGCCCGTCGTGTGTTTTTTTGTTTTGTTTCCATTTCCTTCCCTCCATGCAGCTTGTACTACTGTATATCTATGTACAAGCCCGGAGGTTTAGAACTAGAATTAAAGATCAAGCGGCGCTTCATGAAAGCTCGGTTTATAGAAGGTTCTGTTTTCCATTGGCATGATCCGCTCGGAAAATTCTCCCGGCTGAACCCGCTCAAGCGCGCGATCCATCATATTCATTTTCGCATCAATGTTATCAATCATATGGAGAACTTCCGCTTCACGCAGCACAGGCGCCTTTGGACTGCCCCATTCTCCTTTGCCGTGATGGCTCAGAGCGATATGCTGAAGCATTAACACTTCTTCCCCTTCAATTCCAAGCTCCTTTGCGGCTTCGGCAATTTCATTGACGATAATCGAAATATGACCAAGCAGCTTTCCCTCTAATGTATACGTCGTATCAATCGCCCCGGAAAGCTCGCGTACTTTTCCTAAATCATGGAGAATAACCCCGGCATAGAGCAAGTCGGTATCAAGGCTCGGATAAAGCGCAGCAAGGCTTTTGGCGACATTTAACATGCAGACAACGTGATAAGCAAGGCCCGAGGCAAATTCATGGTGATTTTTCGTCGCTGCCGGTGATTCGAGGAAAGCCTCCTGATGCTTTTTCAGAAGATGGCGGGTAATCCGTTGAATATTAGCATTCTTCATTTCAAAAATATATTGCGTGATTTGCTCCAGCATTTCAGCAGGAGCCATCGGAGCGGAGCGAACAAAATCAGCAACCTTCACCTGGTCGATCGCGCTCGTTGGCCGGATACTGCTAATTTTCATTTGCAGCCGGCCTCTATATTCCGTTACTTCCCCTTGGATATGTACGATGACCCTGCTTTTAAACGTCGCTTCATCTTCAGGGGAAGCGCCCCACAGCTTCGCTTCAATTTCCCCTGTATGATCACAAAGAATGAGCGTTAAAAAAGGTTTATTGTTGCTCGCAATCCCTTTTGTCGCCGATTTAATTAAATAATAGGTTTCAACGCGGTCGCCGACCTGTTGAAAACGAATCCCTTTTCCCATTAATTCATCAACCTCTCCTTCATCGCTAATCGTCTCTTTTCTATAAGTATAGCATAGAGGGATGTGCCAAAAGGTTGTTTTTCCTTTTGACACATCCCCTGATTTTGAGAAGGCTCATTCAGTTGACAGGCTCGCTCTCCCCGTCCCGGATCTCCAACTAACAAGCGCCGCGTCTAAGCCTTCCTTTTATGCCGGCGCGCCGCCTTGCCCTGCTCAGTTTCCTGCTTCGGAATCGTCACGACAAATCTGACGCCAACATCGCTGTTTTCGACTTTCGGATAGCCATTGTGCAGCTCTGAAATCCGTTTTACAATCGCCAGCCCAAGACCAAACTTCCCTTTGTTCCCCTTATAAAATGGATTAAAAAGCTGTGGCAAGTCGCTGGCCGGGATATGCTCCCCGTTATTCTCAACGATAATTTTCGTCCGCTGTTCATCTGCTTCGGCTTTAATCCAGATCGTATCTTGCGCATAGCGCAACGCATTTTCAACGAGGTTCTCAAGCAAAACCTCCAGTTGTTCACGGTCCCCTTTGAAGCGCGTATCCGCTCCTTCAACGAGAATCTTCACATCCTCTCGCTGGACGCGGAAGCGTTCTTCAATTTGAAAGGCAAGGTCGCCAAAGACAAGATCCTCATGCTTCGGCGTTTCTTCCTTGAGTGAGTCAAGCTTCGTATAATAAAGCATATCAATCACACGGCGCTCCATCCGGTTCGCTTCTTCAACTATGACGTCCATCGTTTTTTCCATATTTTCCTTCGGCATAATGCCATCTTTTACCGAATGAGCGTAGCTTTTAATGACCATAATCGGGGTTTTTAATTCATGAGAAGCATGCTGAATAAAAGTCTTTTGCGCGTGATCGTACAAATTTAAGTTTTGTCGCATCTTCTCAAATTGGTCGGACAGCCGTTGGAAATCTTCATCGCCCTTCCATTTCAACGGTTCCTTCCAATCCCGGTTCGCAATTTGATCCAAATGGTTTCCAAGCACGATCAGCGGCTGGCGCAAATAGTGCTTCAGCCAAATTGCCGGCAGCAGGCTGAGACCGCTTGTAATTAACAGAATATAGACGAGACGTTCCCAGAGACGGTTGACCATTTCATCGCGGTACGTGTCCCACATATACGTAATGTGATAAGCCGGATTCCCGGAAATTTGCGCCTTGGCAATTACATAGAAAACCGTCGCTCCACCGTATTGGATTTCATAGCGACCGCGGCTCGCCTCCTGGTTGTATGCGTTTTGTGCCATTTCCTGTAAAACCTCTGTCGGCGGCGGCTGTCCCTCCGGAGACCGGCCAAGCGTATCATAAATAAAGAAATGTCCGACCGAGCCAGCTTCACGCCGCTCAACAAAGCCCGGCTCATCCCGCCTCGGGCTGATCAGATCAAGCAATGGATACGCATAGCGAAGCTGCTCGTTCTCAATGATGCGATACGTTTCCTCTGTTAATGTACCTTTAATTGAAATCGGATAAATAATAATAATAGAAAGACCGACGAGGACAATTAATGAAATAAACGCAAGCCAGATCCGCTGCGTTAAATTCACTTTAATCATGAAGATAGAACCCTGTAGCCGTAGCCATAGAGCGTTTCTAAATGAATGCGTGGCATTTTCTTCCTGACGCGGCGGACGACATCATCAACGGCCCGCTCTGAGCCGAAATAGTTTTCTCCCCACACATGCTCGATAATACTTTCGCGTGAAAAAGCCTTGCCGATTTCTCCCGTAAGCAATAAGATTAAGTCCATTTCCTTTGTCGTTAAATCAACAAGCTTTTCCCCGTCTGCTTCTTCATCAATAACCGTCCGTCCAACTGGATCAATCGTATATTGATTCAACTCAATTTTTTTCTGATCTTGAGTGGATGCCCCGTATACACGGTTTAGCAGTTTTTTCGTTCTAATAATCAGCTCCTGCGGTAGGAATGGCTTAGCTAAATAGTCATCACTGCCCATTTCCAGTCCGAGCACGCGATCCAAATCCTGATCCCGCGCGGAAATAAAGATTACCGGTGTATCAGTTTCTTCTTTAATCCCTTTTAATAGCTGATAGCCATCTGTCCCAGGAAGCATGATATCAAGGATCCAGAGATGAGGCTTGTCCGTAATCGCGTCCCGGGCCGCATCTCCATCATTAAAGACACGAACCTCCCAGCCTTCTTTTTCTAAATAAGCTTTTAATACTTCAGACAAATTTTCCTCATCTTCCACCAAATAAACGAGATATTGCTTCATCGCTCATTCCTCCTTCTCTATACCTCATATTGTACCGTATTTTCCCGCTTGAAACGAGCTTCACACCATTTCCTAGAAAAAGTTATGCAGAAATACAACTTTTTTCATAATATCACTGCATTTTTTCTTTTCTCCTGCATTCGTTATAGCTATTATTTCCCGGGGAAGCCAAAAGGAATACGGGCTTCTTTTCTTCCTGCTGTGCGCAGTGGGGAACGCCGCCACTCTTTTGAACAAATCCTTAAAAGACGACTTTCCTTTTCTCCGAAAAAAGAGCTTGAGACAAAACTAGCTTTGGACCTACTGGCAATGGCTTCACACGCCACAAGCCCGTTGTGAGAAACCCACTCACAACGGGCTTTAAAAGATCGTAGCGGTTCCGCTCATTGCTTAGAGCCTGGGAAAAAGGTAAAAAAAACAACCTTTGTCCCAACCTCTGTCATTCTGTTAAAGAATCGCCAGAGCCGTTAGGGCCGCTAATGGGAGGACGAGGCGATTCCAGCCAAAAGGGCGCGGCGGGTATGGGTAAAACGGATACGGAGAAAAGTATGGATTGTACGGATAACGCGCTCCCATCTGCTGTCTCATCATCGGCTGAACAGCCTGGTTTGCTCCATTTGGGTGCATCGCATTCATATTCATCGTTGCCAGGTCAAGGTATTGTCCGTTTTCATCAACAGGGACCATTAAATAAACATATTCATCATCAACGTGTTCAACGACTCCGTTATAGCCATGCTGACCATTGACCTCAACATGGACCGCCTGGTTGATACATTGCTGGCATTGCATTTTGATTTGTTCAAGCTGACTCGTCATTTGCTCTTCCCTCCTCTTCACTCTACCTTATTCAGCAAAGGAAAAATAGGTGAATGTCTATGGCCCACTTTCCGGTTTGGGCGCAAATAACAGAAAGAGCCAGGGAAAAGGATAATCTCAACCCTTTTCCAAGGCTCTGCTGTCTCACTTTATGAGTTGCTTACTTCCGCCCGCTTCTGCTCAAATCTTGTCACGGTAAAATATGTTTGAATAATCATGAAGATGTTGCCCACTACCCAATAAAGCGATAAGGCCGAGGGAAGTGTAATACCGGCGACGATAATCATGACAGGCATAATATACATCATCACTTTCATCTGATCCTGCAGCCCTGTAGCAGTCATTTTCACTTGCAAAAATGTCGTAAAGCCGGCAATGAGCGGCAGCAAGTAAAAAGGATCAGGCTGTCCTAAGTCAAACCATAGAAACGTATGGAGCACAATTTGCTCCGTCCGCATAATTGCAAAGTAAAACGCCATCAGAACCGGCATTTGAATAAAGAGCGGCAGACAGCCGGCAAGCGGATTGACGCCATGTGTCTGGTAGAGACCCATCAGTTCCTTTTGCATCTCCTGCTGCTTCTTTGGATCTTTATCACCGGCTTTGAACTTTTTCTGCAAGGCTTCCATTTCCGGACGCAACGCCTGCATCGCCCGCGCGCTCTTCTGTTGTTTCAATACGAGCGGCAGCAATAACAGCCGAATCGCAATCGTGACAACGATAATCGAGAAGCCATAGCTGCCATCAAACAGCTCCGCAACTTGAATCAATAACCATGACATCGGGAAGACAAAGAAGTGATTCCAAAATCCTTCCGTCTCCATCGTAATCGGAGCCTGGTTCGCCGCTCCACACGCACTTAACAGGACGACCAGCCCAATCATCATCACTAGCAGTAATCGTTTTTTCATTCATAATCCTCCTTGTTGTTTTCACTAATGTCAGCAAACAACAAGGGAAGGATCTTCCTCATCTGATTTATGGTGATCGGCCCGGTTCGGAATCTTCGGCCGATAGCTGCTTCGTTGGGAAGGGATAAGGAGCATCCCTGGAGGCTGACCGCCTTCCAGCTTCAGCCATTGTCTCCGTGAACTCATCCGGAGCTCCCATTCCATCAGTACGATATTCGCTTTTGCAAAAGCTGTAACGAGCCATACTGTTAGAATGACACTGTACCAAAGCATCATCATCTCCGAAATCACTTCCAGCATCCTTACCCACCTCCTCTTTCATTCATTAGTTTACCATACAAACAGCCTGCCACCAAATGGAGGCTCTCTTTTACCGTTCCTGCTTCGACAGCTGAAACGCCTTTTTTAAATCCTTAAGTGCCGAACTCTTGCCATACATCAGCACGCCCCCTTTAAAAATACGGCCTCCAATCGCCGCCAGCACCGCAATGGTACCAAGAAGAATTACAAGGGCCAAAATGACCTCCCAGAGCGGAACAGACAACATGCCGACACGGAGAAACATCAGCATCGGTGTAAAAAACGGAATGAAGGACGCCACGGTCACGACCGTCGACTCAGGCGCGTTCAGCCCGAACATCGCCAGGAAAAAGGCTCCGATCACGAGGAAGTTGACCGGCCCGAGCACTTGATTGACATCCTCCACCCGGCTGACAATTGAACCGAGTGTCGCTGACAGCGTCGCATAAAGGAAATAGCCTAATAAAAAGAACAGGATGGCATAACCGAGTAAATCAAGCGGCAGCTCCTCTGACAAAAAAGCACCCGCCAATGAGCTTCCGTCGGCCTGCATCATCAAACTGACAGCACCGACCAGGAACAACAAACCATATTGCGTCAGCGCCAGCAAGCCAATGCCGACGATCTTACCGAACATTTGCGTGATCGGCGAAACCGTCGATACAAGAATTTCCATCACACGTGATGATTTTTCGGTGACAACCTCCGTCGCGATCATGTTTCCAAATAACAGCACCGTAAAATAAATAACAAATAACAGCACATAGACGATCATTTGCGCCTGCATTAATTCACTTTCTGATTTAGCCGTTTCACTGATCGTCGTCAGTTCAAAGGAGATCGGCTGGTAGATCCGTTCCAGTTCGACCGGGCTGAGGCCCAGTTCGACCGTCAAGCGCGTCTCCTTCACATGCTGCAAAGCCTGCTGCAGCTGGTTGGGCGCGAACGTTTGTGTTAAAGAATCAGAGAAATACTCTCCTTCGAGCTGCCCCTGTTGATCATAAGAGATCCTCAGAGCCGCATCATAGTCTCCTGCTTCGACGCTCTGACGGGCTTCTTCCAGCGTCTCCGCTTCTCCGGCCAAAATAATCCGCTCGGTAAACGGCTGCAGCTGGTCCCTTAACGGATCAATCAGCTCATCCGTTTCATCGACGACAACAATATGAGTGGCTGCCTGCTCCGCATCCTGCTCGAACATCGTAAAAATCCGCTCCATATTCATGAAAAAGAGGACGAAGAGAAGCGTAATCGCCGTCGTAACGAGAAAGGTTTTCGTAAGCAGCTTCTTTGTATACGTATGGCCGACGATAATCCAGAAATTACGCATAGCTCTCCCCTACCTTTTCGATAAAAATATCGTGCAAGCTCGGCTCTTCCACTTCGAACTTGCGGACAAAGCCTTTTTCAGCAATAAATTGAAAGACATCTCTCGCGACATCCTCATGCTCGACCTGGAGTCGTACCCCTTCTGCTGTCTGGCGATACTTCAGCACTCCAGCCTGGTCGGCTAATGATGATAAATCGTAATCGCTCGCAATAAAGACGTTTTTCTTGCTGAACGATTTCTTGATCTCGCGCAGCTTTCCGTATACGACCGGCTTTCCGTGGTGAAGAATACACAAATGCTCGCACAGCTCCTCCACATGCTCCATCCGGTGACTGGAAAATAAAATCGTCGTACCGTTTTGTTGCAGCTCCATTACGGCCCCTTTTAATAATTCAACATTGACCGGATCAAGTCCGCTGAAAGGCTCATCGAGAATGAGAAGCTCCGGTTTATGAATGACGGCGGCAATGAATTGGATTTTCTGCTGATTTCCCTTTGACAGCTCTTCAATTCGCTTCGTCGCATATTCCGGTACTTTAAACTGCTCAAGCCATTTTTCCATTTCAGCTAAAATCGTAGCCTTGTCCATCCCCTTTAGACGCCCTAAATAAAGAAGCTGGTCTTTCACCTTCAATTTCGGATATAACCCGCGTTCCTCCGGCAAATAGCCGACCTCATTCGTGCGCTGATAGGTGATTTCTTCGCCCTTCCAGCTGATTTTCCCTTCAGTCGGCTGCAGCAGCCCGAGCAGCATCCGGAATGTCGTCGTTTTCCCGGCTCCGTTTGCCCCGAGCATACCAAACATTTGCCCTGCTGGAACGGTAAGCGTCAGATCATCGACAGCGGTGAACGCGCCAAAGCGCTTCGTCACATTTGTTATATCAAGTCCCATCCATAGCCCTCCTTGCCCATTCGTCTCTCTTTAGTCATACGATTCAGCGGCGTTGTCGTTTCATTTTCTTCATCAAGCTTCATTTTAGCACGAGTCATCAGCCGGAATCACCCAAACGCGGATTCCATTTTTTACAAATCAATAATGCGTTTCCAGCAAAAAGCCTTTTTCGATTGATTATTAGCCGGCTCCGTTTTAAACTGAACGTAAAAAGGGAAAGGGCTGACAGAAATGGAGTATACATTGACCGTTTTTAACGAAACAGGAGAGCTCGTTTTCGAGAATCGCTTCGAGGCAGAGACGGACGAAGCCGCCAAAGCGCTTGCGGAGCAGGATCTGCATGAACGTCAGTACTATAATCAGACGCACCGCTTGACCCGTTCTGGAACGCTGCTTTTATTTCATCGCTAGCAAAAAGGAGAGGATGTCACATAAAAAAAATAATCTTCATCCATTTCACGATACTATTGATTTGTATGCTAAGCTTCGCTTTATTTAAAAATCACGTGACAGGATCATTAGAAAAAACAGTCAATTTTAATGGCGGGGATTTTGAAGACTATGCTGTTAAAACAGAGGGAAACCGGCTGTTACTCAAAATTATCTGGATGGAGACAGCTCCGGAGTTTGGCTCTCCTCTCAAGAGCCTGTCCCTATTGAACTCGGGCAATATGTCAGAGTATGGTTTAAAAATGGGCAGGCTCTCGGTACTCAACCGCTAAGAGCGGAATTTGACAGCTTTGAAGTCGTGACGATCGCGCATCCGGGCAATTCTGCTCTGACAGAGGTCGAGGTAATACAAGTAGCCTTAAATGAAATAGAAGGCGATAAACATATGCGGGTTCCCTTGGTAAAATCGCTTATCTTTCATGAAGAGGACAAACGATGGTCGATTGAAATGCTTAGTATGTATAACGATGATCTGATAACAATTAAAGTTGATGAAACATAAAAAAGCGTGAATAAATACACGCTTTTTTATGTTTCTAAGAGTAGTAGAAGGAAAGGAAGGTCGATCAGCCCCTCGGATTACTTTAAATCCGTATTTGAAGCGACAGTGATTTATTCAAAGTTTCTACATAATTACGGGCATACTTGTCGCATGAATCCTCTTGTAGCGAGCCTGAAAATGGCTTCCGTGCGTTATCATAATTAAGGTGTTTACCTAGACTCTTGACCAAGACACTATCGAAGCGGATGAAATAGACGGAGACTCCTGCGAGAGAAAAAGCAACGGTGAGACCCCACAGGGCGGTAGCCCGAGGAGGCTCATCAGCTTCCCGCCGAAAGCGAAGTTTATTTCAGGAGCGGTGAACTTCCCCTCATGTAGGTAAAACACTTGATCTCCCCTTCATAAACTTCAAATGAAAGAACTTGACTAATCGTAAGAAGGATCTGAACCAAAACGAGTCAACGAATTTTCTTTGACCACCATCCAATGAGATCAGGGTGTCCCAAAAGGACGACGAACTCCTTTTTGGCACACCCTTCGTTTATGTTATAATTGCACGCGTAGCTGCTTGCGGAACACCTCTCTGATCATGTACGAGACACCATTCTGCTCATTGGAGCGTGTCAACCAGTCGGCTGCTTCTTTGACCGCCGGAGTCGCATTGCCCATCGCTACGCCAAGGCCGGCCTGGGAAATCATTTCGACATCATTGTCGTAAGCGCCGATGGCGACCATTTCACTAGGCTCAATGCCAAGATGCTGCCCAAGTACGCTCAGCCCCCGCGCTTTTGAGGCTTCGGCATGGATGAAGTCATAGCGCCCCGCCCCTGTTTCCATCACATGGATCCCTTTTACCTGTTTTTTGATTTGCTGGATGGCTTTTAACTCCTCGCTGTCATGAAAGAACTGTACTTGTATTTTAGGAGGCGGACTCGCATCCTTTAACAATTGCTCACTGACAGAATCAACAAATGAAATCGGATAGTAAAGCGGATCACCGACCCCGACCGTCATTTTGGCAATTAAATTGCTTTTTTGGCGCACTCTGTTCCCGGTCGCATGATCTTCATGCAGAACGCGGATGTGACATTCATATTGCTCGAGAAAATCGGTAATCTGGATCGCAATTTCCGTCGGGATCGCTCTGACAAACAGCGGCTCTTTGTTCGAAGAGGCGACAAATGCCCCATCATTTGTAATCAAATAACTCGATAATTTTAATGATTTCGCTACCTTTTTGGCCGATGGAAACGGCCTTGACGTCGCCAATGTCACATAGACCCCTTTTTGTTTAACATAGTCAATTGCATCCTTTGTCTGCCTTGCTATTCTGGCATTTGCTTTTAGCAATGTTCCATCGATGTTCAGGGCTAGCAAGCGGTATGTCATCTTCCGTGTCCCCCTTTTCTCGTTGTCCATGATAAAAATATGGATTCACTCTTCTCCCTTAGCTTATGAGAAATGCCGTCAAGATAGAACTGCTCATTCTATTGAAAACCCTTCCTATCCGCTATATACTTTTTAATAACATCCAAAAAGGAGTCTTGACTGTGAAAAGATTGTTATCGTTTTATTTATTTCCTCCATTGATTCTAATTCTTTTATCTATATCGAGCATGGAACGGCCTATTGCCAACATTGGCATGACGATTCTCGCTTCCACTGCTCTCGGTCTGTTTGCAGGCTTTATTTTTCATATGGCCACCCTGATTGGCAAAAAACTGACGAAGCATTAATCAATAAAAACAGGCAGCCCTGAGAGGACTGCCTGTTTCGACGCCATGGCGTATATGTTCACTGGTGAGCTTCGGCATCGCTTCAGCGCTTATTGCTGTTCCGGGTTGCCGTAAATCGCTTCAAGCGGTTCGGTAATGATCTTGTTGATATCGCCGATGATCACGCTCAAACGCTGCTCTGCTTCCATCAGCTTTGAAATCAGATCATGCTGCTGGATCACTTCAAATTGCTGTTGAGCCTGCTGCGCTTCTTCCTCGGTGATCTGAACTCCCTGCATTTGCTTCTGCTGAAGATCAAGCTGAAGTCGGCGGAAGTTATCAAGCATTTTCTTCGCAATCTCATCTGCTTCAATTTGCTCATGCAATGATTTCAATGTCGTAAACTCTTCACTTTCCGCTAAACCGCGCTTTAATTCCTGAGCCTTATCGTATACATTCGACATAAGGTAAGTCCTCCTAAAAAACATAGTCTTTTCGACTATAACATGTTCACTCCGACATTGCATCCCCTATAGCGAAATGAAGCAAATACTACAGTCGCTTTTCCTTTACCCGAGCATCAGCACAATAAAACTTTGAATCAGCCCGATCACACCGCCTAAAAGCGCCCCGAGATAAGTGATCATTTTAAATTCGCGCCTTGAAATCGATAAAACCAGCTCCTCGAGACGCTCGACAGAAAAGGCTTGTACTTGTTCGCGGACAATGTCGTCCAAATGAAAGCTCGCCAGTAAGGTTTCTAAATGAAGCGCAAGCCACTCGGTGAGCAGGTCAACCCCTTTCGGAATGATTGCCGTCGTAACCGCTTCTTCATACTTCGCCGCCCATTCGTTCAGCGGCAGCTCAAGCCACTGATAAACCGGTACCTGCTGTTCGGCTGTCTGCACGAGCCAGGCGACAGTCTGTTCTTCATTTAAAAATTCTTCAAGCTCTCCGAGACGCTTTTGCTTGATATTACGCCATTCCTGGTTGAGCAGGTTTTCGACGAGCTGGCTTGTCCCTTCATCGCGGAAAAATTTGATCAGTTCAGGCTGGACTTTATCGACAAGCCGCTCATTTCCTAAAAACATCGACACCATATTTCCGATCGTCCCTTTTTGCGCGAGAAACCGATCAATCATCATACTGAGCCTTTCTTTTCCCTCTGGCTGCTGGAGAAAATGTTGGCCGCGCTCCAACAGATAAGCGGTCAGCTTTGGAATTTGCTGCTCTACCGCTCCCATTAAGGGGACCGGCAGGATCTGCTCCAGCGTTGTCTGCTGATGCTGATCAAAAAAAGCGCGGTATTTTTGCTGGATAAAGCGCTCAGTGCGCTCCACCGCCAGCTGCTTTGGCTCCTTTATGTCTGTATGCTCTTTCAGCAGCTGCGCAACGCTGACTTCACTCGCTGCCAGCTTCTTGACCTCACCCTGAAGCCAGCTCGTCATGCCGCTTGTAAAAGCAGAGCTTTTGAGCTTCTTTGCCAGTCCTTCTGCTGTCAATAAATAATCGACGACCATTTTGCCAAGCTGTGAGGCCAATTCATCATGACGCTTTGGAATTAATCCCGGCGTAAACGGCAAACGCCATCCCCTAATTTTTATCTCCCGGTACGGGCGAAAGAGCATTTTTATCGCTAATGAGTTGGTCACACCGCCGATAATCGCGCCGATGATGACCATAAAACCAATCAATCCTACTGTTTGCAACCGTGTGTCACTCCTTCAATGTTCTCTACGATAGCTCTAGTATACGATACGTTGTGACATCAAGCCAGCTTCGCTCGATGTATAAAATCATCCTCTCTCCGCCACGCTAGCAGTAAAGGAGTGGTGCAGATGGCAGATAAAAAAGATTCTCAGCACGAAGGACGAGATAAGTACTTTGTCGATGTTGACCGGATGATTAACGAAGGGCTTGGCGGCGGCACCGTCAATGACCACCATGCCGGAAAAATTGAACAAGCCCGTGATTTCAAGGAGGAGGATCCACCAGGCGAACAGTAATTAAGTCTAATCAAATAGCAAAACCGTTCCTTCAAGCCCAACCAAATGGTCAAAAACCTTCCTCCTTTTGGAACGGCTTCGCTCGCTTTGCCCGCTAATAAAACCGATTATCGGGCTTTTGGAAAGCGGCTTCGCTCGTTCCTTCAAGCCCAACCAAATGGTCAAAAACCGACCATTTGGTTGGGCTTTTTGGTATACTGTTGGAAACGTGTGTGGGAAGGGGATTGAGGATGATTGAGAAGGTGAAGCGGCAGTTTGCCGGGGCGATTTTTCCAGGGTCTTATCAGCCGGATGCGGAGGGTGTATTGTGGTTTGAGGGAGAGGATGAGAAGCCGCTCGGATTTGTTAAGGCGAAGCTGACGGAAAATGAGCAAATGCTGTTATCGCTCCTGCTGGAGGCTTATCGGCCTTTGCCTCTGCCGAAGTCGCTTTCTGAGAAGCAGTGGGCGGATTGGCTTTTTCATCAGGGCAAACCGCCTACTCAGCCTGAGTCGGTGCAATTGATTCACTTTCTGCTTGAAAAGCAGATTGAGGACGTCGCCGCTTTTCAGCAAATTTGGGAGAGCGAGTTTGATTTGTCGATGACCTTTTTGTGGATCAGTCCGACAAGGGGAGTCATTGTTACGGACGCCAGGCAGCAGGACTATGAATCACCTGATTATTTAAGCTTTTGTGAAGCTCTTTCGACCGATTTCTATGTCGATGTTACTCTTCTGATCGGAGCGAGTCAGCCGAGATCATTGGCAAAATCACAATTTCAGTGGGAGTCGGCCTGCTTTGACCGCTTCGTTGCGCCTAAAAAACGAAAGCGCGTTTATTACGAATATGAACTGATTCCTTACTTTTGGCTACAGTCCTTGTCAGCTCAGGAGCGAAGTCAATTTATTAGCCGGATTTTCGACAAAGAGCTGCTCGCGGATCAAGAGCTGTTAAAAAGTCTCCGCTTCTATTTCGAATCGAATCTCAATATTTCCGCCGCCGCCAAAGCCCTCCATATGCACCGCAACAGCCTGCAATACCGGATTGATAAATGGATGGAGCGGACGAGCTTTGATATCCGCCAATTCCCTCAGGCGGTCGTCGTCTACGTGGCGCTGCTTTTACTTGAGGAGGGCGTTTATCCTAAATAAGCGGTGCCTATTTGTCATTGTGCACAGCGGTTCCATAAAAGTTTGTGCAACGTTGCCATAGCTCTTCTCTCTCAAAAAACTTACAATTCAAATAAGTTAATGAGGAGGGACAATGATGGCAGAGATTCAATTAAAGAATGTGTACAAGGTATATGATGGGGATGTCACCGCTGTGACCGATTTTAACCTCGATATTGAGGATAAGGAGTTTATCGTGTTTGTCGGTCCTTCCGGCTGTGGAAAATCAACGACCTTGCGGATGATTGCCGGGCTGGAGGACATTTCAAAGGGTGATTTGTATATCGGCTCAAAACGTATGAATGATGTCGCCCCAAAGGATCGCGATATTGCGATGGTGTTCCAGAATTATGCGCTCTATCCTCATATGAATGTTTATGACAATATGGCGTTCGGGCTTAAGCTCCGCAAGTTTAAAAAAGATGAAATTGACCGGCGGGTGAGAGATGCCGCCAAAATTCTCGGCTTAGAGGAAATGCTCGATCGAAAACCGAAAGCGATGTCGGGCGGACAGCGGCAGCGTGTCGCTCTCGGACGGGCGATTGTCCGCGACCCGCAAGTGTTTCTTATGGATGAACCGCTTTCCAATCTCGATGCAAAATTGCGCGTACAAATGAGAGCGGAAATTATTAAGCTGCACAAGCGCCTGCAAACAACAACGATTTACGTCACGCATGACCAGACGGAAGCGATGACGATGGCGACACGGATTGTCATTATGAAGGACGGCTTTATTCAGCAGGTCGGCTCGCCAAAAGAAGTGTATGACAACCCAAAAAATATTTTCGTCGGGGGTTTCATCGGCTCCCCGGCAATGAACTTTCTCCAGGGTCGGATTGAGGGCGACTCGTTCCAGGCGGGCAATATTGCGATCAAGGTTCCAAGCGCCCGCTTAAAAGTGCTAAAGGAGAAAGGCTATGATGGGGAAGAACTGATTCTCGGCATTCGCCCTGAAGATGTTCATGATGAACTGGCGTTTATTGAGGCTTCGCCTGGCACAAAGATCACGGTGCAGGTTGATGTGGCGGAACTGATGGGAGCGGAAACGATTCTTTATACAACGATTGAAGGACAGGAGCTCATCGCCCGTATTGATTCCCGCACAACGGTGGCGAGCGGCGATTCAATTGATCTCGCCCTTGATATGAACAAAGTCCATTTCTTTGACAAGGAGACTGAGCTCGTCATTAAATAAAGACGGCTTATCTCACGTAAGAGACTGGAGAAAGGGAACTCGAAGAAGAGTAATGGCTCCGCTCATCACGAAAAAGCTGCTGAAAAAGTATGATTTTCACTTTTCCAGCAGCTTCCTTTGTCCCAGGCTCCTGTCATTATGACTTGTTTTTTCCGCCAATTGGGGAAAAGTCGGCGGCATAGAGCAGCTTCGACTCCTGCTTTTCAAGCATCGGAAAAGCGGTCGGCACAAATTTTTCAATCCAGTCTGGATCCTGATAAAGCTGTCTTCTTTTCACAGCGCGGTCATCCATGCTTTCGTATTCCCAGACGTGAATGACCTGGTTCAGTTCGCCAATATCCGTGTACCACCAGGCGACAAGCTTGGCATATTTCGTAATAACCGGAAGACCATTTTCCTCAAAATGCTTTAAATACTCCGGGACTTTCCCTACTTTAATCGTGTACGTTCTCATTTCATAAAACATGTAATCATCTCCTTTTTTGTAGTATCGTTTCTACCATCACTGTACGGATCAATGACCGATATGTAAAGAGGGATCAAAGCTCCTCAGTGGCGTAAGCGCGTTCGATAATTGCTGCAATATCTTCGGCCCGTGTCAGGCGGGGATTGGACAGGACATTTGCGCTTCTCATCGAATCTTCGACCATTTGCGGCAAGTGGTCAAGTGAAACGCCTAACTCTTTAATATTATTTGGTATATTCAAAGATTGATTTAACCGTTTGACAGCTTCAATTGCTTTCTCCCCTGCCTGAAGCGTATTTAACCTCGTGACATTTTCCCCGAGCGCAACGGCAATATCCTTCATTTTCTCAGCGCAGGCCGGAAGATTAAACTCCATGACAAATGGCAGCAGCGTCGCATTGGCGATTCCGTGCAGAATGTTGAACACGCCGCCGAACGTATGAGAAATCGCATGTACATTTCCTAAACGCGACTGCGAAAAGGCGACTCCGGCCAGCATCGAGGCAACGAGCATATTTTCCCGGCTCTCCACATCAGTGCCGACGAAATAGGTTTTCTCTAAATCAGTGGCGATCATTTTAATCGCCTGAATCGCCAGCGCGCGACTCACAGGCGTCGCATCCTTCGACACGTAGGATTCAATCGCATGGGTTAGAGCATCCATTCCTGTGGCCTCTGTAATGCCTTGTGGCAGCTGCAAAATCAATCCCGGATCTAAAAAGGAGACCTTTGGAAAGAGATGAGGGCTGATAATGACCGCTTTAAACAGCGTCTCGCGGTCTGTAAAAACGGTTGAAGCTGTGGCTTCACTGCCGGTTCCCGCTGTCGTGGGGATCGCAAACAATGGCAGAGTCGGGTTCGGCAGCTTGCCAATCCCTTCATAGTCAAGAATGCTTCCGTTATTTGTTACCATCGCCGCGATCCCCTTTGCCGTGTCGAGACTGCTTCCTCCGCCGATGCCTAGCACCGAATCACATTGCTCGGCGTTGAGAAAAGCGACCCCTTCCTCGACCAGCTCCGCCTTCGGATTCGGCTCTACGTCATTATAAATGGCATAATCAATCCCGCTGCTGCGTAAGGAGGCTTCAATTTTTTCCAGCAAATTCGCCTGTCTGACTCCTTTGTCCGTGACAATTAACAGCTTCTTAAGACGATAGCTTTTCAATGTTTCTCCAATTTGAGCGGAAATACCCCGACCACATTTGATGATCGTTGGAATTGAAAATTGTTAATTTTTCCCCATTTTCTCCTCCCTCCCTTTGTAAGCGCAATCATTTTTTTCATTAGGAATGATGGTCTGACCATAATAAATAATTATGATTGTGGTGGAACAAAGGAAGGATGACCGGCAAGGAATCCGCCATCAACCGCTAAAATATGGCCGGTAATAAAACTCGCCCGCTCCGATACAAGAAACTCAACGGCTTCCGCGACTTCTTCCGGTGTGCCGAAGCGCTGCTGAGCTGTTTGATTGAGCAGTTTTTGGCGGTAATCCGGTTCCTCCAGTGTTCTTCGCGTCATTTCCGTTTCAATAAAACCTGGGCTGACGGCATTCACTTGAATATTATGCTTGCCCCATTCAACGGCTAGCAGCTTCGTATATTGGACAAGTCCACCTTTCGCTGAAGCATAGGCACTTTGGTTCGGGGTAACGATATGAGACTGCATCGATGTAATATTTAATATTTTACCTGACTGCTGTTGAATCATCTGCTTACCGACTTCCTGACACATCCGGTACGCCCCGCTTAAATTAATATTTAATACTTTCTCCCAATCCTCTTCCTGATAGTCCTCAGCTGGAATGCGGATATTAATTCCGGCACAGTTAACGAGAATGTCAATCCGGCCAAACCGATCGATCACTTCATCGACAAATTGCTGAACAGACTTCCGTTCGGAAACGTCGAGCACAAGTCCATGAACTTCTCCGATGGAGGAAAGCTCCGTTACAGTTTGCTTACTATCGGCTTCCGTACGGCTGCCGAACACAACGAGATGCCCTGCTTGAAGAAGCCTTTTGACGACCGCTTTTCCAATACCGCGGCTCCCTCCTGTCACCACTGCAATTTTTTGTTGTTCCTCTACCACAGTCTATTCCCCCTGTTAACGTTTTTATCCCTTCAATAACAAAGGAATATGCTTCACATTATATAGTCTTTCTCGATATTTTTGCAAGAAAATTCGCTAAATTAGGAGGAAAAGGAGGGGGCTTACTGTTCTTTTACTTGATACACAAAAGAGCTCGAACAGGCGGGACAAATCATATAATGAGGACAAAGCTGTTCTTCCCGGTCATTTGCGATGCCATTGGCGGCCTTCGCTACTTCAATTTCTTCATAGGGCCTGTAGCTGTCTTCGTAATCCATAATTTTGCCAAAATCAACAGTGCGTACATGACAAGCTGGGCATGTGTAATCAATTTGACTCATGCCGTTGCAAACCGTACAGATCGCCATTTCGATACCTCCCCATTGTTTAAAGGGTGCCCTAAACGGACACCCTCTTTTTAAAGCCATTTCATTATTGTTGTTTAAATCCGCCCATTTGCTGTTCAGCCATTTGGACAAGGCGCTTCGTGATTTCTCCACCTACAGAACCGTTAGAACGAGAAGTCGCATCAGCTCCAAGCTGCACGCCAAATTCTTGCGCAATTTCGTATTTCATTTGATCAAGCGCTTGTTGTACACCAGGTACAAGAAGTTGGTTTGAATTTCCGTTGTTGTTGCTAGCCATTTGATTCACCTCCTTCTGTACTTCTAGTGTGGTTTTTTTAGAGGCAGATATGTACGCACAAGCTGTGTAATAAATGGAAAAAGAGCTTGCGACAAAAGCCTGTCGCAAGCTCGAAGCAATGAGCGGAACCGCCACCATCTTTAAAATCCTGTGGCGTGTGAAACCATTGCCGTGCTTTTTCATCCCCCTAGGTTATTTCGGGCGCAGTGCTTTGATCTCATTTACGATCTCGGGATTTTCAAGTGCCGTTTGGTTGCCGACCTCTTCGCCTGCATAGGTGGCCTTCAAAATGCGCCGCATCACTTTTCCATTTTTTGTTTTTGGCAAATCAGGAATAAAGTGAATCGCCTGCGGGATGAACGCTTTTCCCAACGTCCGCGCGAGATGAGTTTTTAGCTCCTGTTTCAATGACTCATTTGCCGACACATCCCCGTGGAGAACAACAAAGCAGATCGCCGCCTCTCCTTTTACCGGATCGGGAATGCTGATTGCCCCCGCTTCATGAACGGCGCTATGACTGACCAAAGCCGTTTCAAATTCATTTGGTCCGATCCGCTTTCCGGCGATCGTAAACGTATCGTCCGAACGTCCGCTGATTCGCCAATAGCCCGACGCGCTGCGGACAGCGGTATCGCCATGCACCCACACGGATGGCCAGCGGGACCAATACGTCTCAATATAACGTTCCGGCTCGTTCCAAAACCCGTTTGTCATCCCGACCCACGGCTTTGTCAAAATCAGCTCACCGGCTTCTTCTATGACCTCTTTCCCTTCCGCCGAATACACGGCCGCCGCCATTCCCGGCAAGGCGGCATTAAACGTACTCGGCTCAATCGGCCGGATCAGAATATTTCCTAAAATCCCGCCGGCAATTTCCGTGCCGCCTGAATAGTTGATGATCGGCAGCCGGCTTTTGCCAACATGGGTAAACAGCCATTCCCACGGTTTATCATTCCACGGTTCACCTGTTGAGGCCAGCACCTTTAATTCAGACAGCTCATGCCTCTGCGTCCACTGTTCACCATACTTCATCAGCGCCCGCACCAAGGTCGGTGAAAGACCGAAATGAGTCACCTTGTACTCAGTCGCCAGCTGCCAAAGCCGATCGGGGGCCGGATAGTCGGGAGCGCCTTCATAAAGCACAATCGCGGCACCATTAAGCAAGGCACCGAACATAAGAAAAGGTCCCATCATCCAGCCGAAGTCAGTATACCAAAACATGCGGTCCTTCTTGTTCACGTCCATGCAAATCCCGGCATCAAACGCCGCTTTCAACGGAAAGCCGCTATGAGTATGGACGGTGCCCTTCGGCTTGCCGCTCGTTCCCGACGTATATAAAATCATCAACGGGTCGTCGCTGTTCATCGTTTCTGTTTTTTTAAGCGGCGGCGAGCGAAGAAGTGCTGTCCATTTTACATCGCGTCCCTCTTTCCACGAAACTGCCGTTTTCAGCCGCTCAACGACGACGACATGCTGAACAGTCGGGCACAAGGCTAATGCCTGATCAAGCTCCTGCTTCATCGCAATTTCCTGCCCTTTGCGGAAGTAGCCGTCAGCGGTGATGACAGCCACCGCCTCAGCCGCTTGAAGCCGCGTTGCGACAGCCTCGTATCCATAACCGGAGAAAATCGGGGAAAAAATCGCGCCGAGCTTCGCTATCGCCATCAGCGCAATCACCGTTTCCGCCAGCACCGGCATATAGATCATCACGACATCTCCACGCTTCACACCGAGCTTCTTCAACCCGGCGGCGATCCGCTCCGTTTCCTCCGTCAGCTCCTGAAAGCTCATGCTCCGCTTTTGCCGATCCTCACCTTCCCAAAAAAGGGCCGGCTGTTGACGATATTCTGCCGTGGCGCTCCATTTTTCAATCGCATTATAGCTGGCGTTAAGCAGACCGCCACGGTACCAAATCGGCCATTCGATCCCCCTGGCCGGGTCATAAGCCCTCTCATAGCGCCTATACCAGCTGATTTCCAGCTCTTTTTCCGCCTGTTCCCAAAACCAGCCGGGATCAGTAATCGAGCGCTCGTAAAACTCCTCATAATCAGTAAAACCGAGCCTTTCCATCCATTGATAAAGCCTTGTTCTTTCGATTTCGTCCACTGAAGGGCGCCAGCTTTTTTCCACGGCTCTACTCCTTTCTTACACGGGATACACCGGGTGCTTCCGTTCGCTAAACGTTCTTTCCTGTCCTTCATAAGCGGAAAAGCGTCGGGTCAGCTCCTCCCGCAAATCATCGCCTTCTACGATCCCGTCAACGACCATTTCGGAGGCAAGATGATAAATATCAATATCCTGCTGATAAGCGTTGCGACGCTCCTCGATAAAAGCTTTTTGCTTATCCGGAGGAAGCTCGGCAATTTTTTTCGCATACACGGCCTGCACGGCCGCTTCCGGCCCCATGACGGCAATTTGTGCCTGTGAGAGGGCGAGACAGCAATCCGGCTCGAACGCGGGACCGGCCATCGCGTATAACCCTGCACCATATGCCTTGCGAATAATTACGGAAATCTTCGGGACAGTCGCTTCGGCCATCGCGGCGATCATTTTCGCGCCGTGGCGAATAATCCCGGCGCGCTCGACTTTCGTTCCGATCATGAAACCCGGAATATCGGCGAGAAAAAGCAGTGGAATATGAAAGGCATCACAGAGCGTCATAAATTTTGCCGCCTTATCGGCTGAATCGGGAAAAAGCACGCCTCCTTTTACCTTTGGCTGATTGGCGACGATTCCGATCACCCGTCCGTCCAAATGGGCGAATCCGGTAATCAGCTCGGGCGCGAACAGCTTCTTCCATTCAAAAAAGGAGTTCTTGTCGATCAGCCGCTCAATCAGCTGATACATATCAAAAGGGGCATTTTGATTGGCCGGAATCAGCTCATCTATCGAGCCGGGAACTGACGGCCGCGGCTCAGCCCAGCGAGGCCGCTCCTTATAGCTCGCCGGAAAATAACGCAAATAATCGCGGGCAAAACGGATAGCCTCCTCCTCTGTCGCCGCCAGAATATCGCCGCAGCCCGACACTTGACAGTGCATCCGCGCTCCTCCCATTTCTTCAAGCGACACTTTCTCGCCAATGACCATCTCGGCCATCCGCGGTGAGCCTAAATACATCGACGCATTGCCATCGACCATTATTACCGTATCGCAAAAAGCAGGAATATAGGCGCCGCCGGCGGCGGACGGTCCGAATAGAAGACAGATTTGCGGTACCTTGCCCGATAGCTTGATCTGCTCGTAAAAAATCCGGCCTGCCCCGCGTCGTCCCGGGAACATCTCAACTTGATCGGTAATTCTCGCCCCGGCAGAGTCGACTAAATAGAGCAGCGGGACGTGGAGCTTTTCAGCGGTTTCCTGCATTCGTATCATTTTTTCGACCGTCTTGGCCCCCCACGACCCGGCCTTGACGGTCGAATCGTTGGCGATCACGCACACGGTCTGTCCATTTATCTTGCCTATTCCCGTGACAACACCGTCAGCCGGCAGCCCTTCCTTTAACGCATTGGCAAACAATCCGTCTTCCAGCGCCAGACCATCGTCCAAAAGCAGCTTGACCCGTTCGCGGACGAACAGCTTGTTTTGCGCTTTATTGCTGGCATGGTAATGCGGCTTTCCTCCGGCGCGCAGCTTCTCCGTCCGCTCATGAAATGTATCTTCCTGCGTCATTTTTCTCCCTCCTACTCACCTTTATAATGTGGCTTGCGCTTTTCCTGAAAGGCGCGCAACCCTTCAAGCCGGTCCTTTGTCGACAGCGTCCGCTCATAGGCGAGCTGTTCAATCGTCAGCGCCGTCCGCAGATCAAGATCATAGCCGGCGTCGATTGCCTGCTTCGCCTGCTGAACCGCGATCGGCCCCTGTTCAGCGATTTTAGCGGCAAGCTGCAACGCCTCTTCCACAACCTTTTCCTGCGGAACCGCCTTTTCTGCCAGCCCGATTCGTTCCGCTTCCTTGCCGGAAATCCGGGCAGCCGTGTAAATCAGCTCTTTCGCTTTTCCTAAGCCGATTAATCGCGTCAGACGCTGCGTTCCACCCGCCCCCGGAATAATCCCTAATGACGTCTCGCTCAAGCCGTATAAACTCGTGGCGCTGACAACGCGCAGATCACAGGCTAATCCGAGCTCCAGTCCTCCGCCAAAGGCATGACCGTTCATCGCGGCGATCGTCGGCTGCTTCACTGCCGCCACCGCTTCAATCGTCGTCCGGATGAACGAGAGCGTCCGGCGCACTTCGGCTTCCGTCATCTTCACCCTTTCCTTCAAATCAGCCCCGGCGCAAAAGACATTCTCTCCTTCGCCTCTGAACACGAGCACGCGCGGTTCTCTCTCCACCGTTTCGCGTAGCACCCGCTGCAAATCGACAAGCAGCGCGAGCGATAAAGCATTGGCGCGTTCCGGCTGACGCAGCGTAATCAAAACGATTCCCTTGCCTTTATTCTCAACAGCAATCAACGCGCTCACAAGCACCGCCCTTCCTCTTTGCTCAGCTGTAATTGACTGCTCGGCAACGGCCGCCTAAGCCGCTTTTCAATCCATTGTGCCGCGCTTGTCAGCCGGACAAGATCAATGCCAGTCTTTGCGCCGAGTGTTTGCATCAAGTACACAAGATCCTCTGTCGCGACATTTCCGGAAGCGCCGCGGGCGTAAGGACAGCCGCCAATCCCTCCCGTCGAGCCGTCAAAGCGGCGGATCCCGAGCTGAAAAGCAGCATAGATGTTCGCGAGTCCTGTCCCATAGGTATTATGAGGATGAAGAGCGAGCCGCTCAAGCGGAATCATGCGGCCAAGCCGGCTGATAACAGCCTCAATTTGCTTCGGTCCGGCGATGCCAATCGTATCGCCTAGTGACAGCTCCGTTACTCCCATTTCAAACAGACGCTCCGCCAGCCGTTCGACCTCGTCGACTTCCACCTTGCCTTCATAAGGGCAGCCGAATGCCATCGAAAGATAGCCGCGCACCGCCTTCCCGGACTGCCGCGCCTCCTCGGCCACCCGGCTCAAACGGGCAAGCGCCGTCTCCGTATCGGCATTGATGTTCTTCTGATTATGCGTTTCACTTGCTGAAAGAAAAATCGCGACTTCATCAATATTAGCGAGCAAAGCCCGTTCAAGTCCCTTTCTGTTCGGGACGAGCGCGGCATAGGTAACCCCGGGCCTTTTCTTAAGCGTGCGCGCCACCTCGTCCGCATCGGCCAATGCCGGAATCCACGACGGGGAGACAAAGGAGGTGATCTCGATATACGTCAGCCCGGCTTCCCCCAGCTGTTCGATCCAGTTCAGCTTATCGGCCGTATCCAGCCATGTTTGCTCATGCTGGAGTCCGTCTCTCGGTCCAACCTCACGGACATACACTTGACTGCTGTCAGTCATCCTGCTCCTCCTTCCTCATGTCATTTCCATCAGCACGTCGCCTTCGTTGACAAACTCACCTTCCTCCTTCAAAATCGCCGTCACCGTTCCACTGCTTGCAGCTTCTATCGAGATTTCCATCTTCATCGATTCAAGTATCGCGACTTGCTGCCCGACCGTCACCTCGTCGCCAACCTGAACGATAATCTTCCAAACATTCCCTGCCATCATTGCTTTAATTTCAGCCATATTTCAACTCTCCCCGTTGTCGATATGTTCCATAATAAACTTCGTTGTGACGTTCCCTTTTGAAAACTCGTGATGATTGATCACCTTCCTTAAAAGCGGGAGGTTTGTTTTGATGCCTTCAATCTGATAGCGGCGCAGGGCGTACTTCATCCGCTCGATTGCTTCCAGCCGCGACGAGCCGTTAACGATAATCTTCGCGATCATCGGGTCGTAAAACGGCGAGACGACGCTTCCTTTTGAAACGGCGCATTCATGGCGAATATAAGGCTCCTGCGGCTGCAGCAGGCCGGTGATTTTTCCGGGAGAAGGCAGAAAAGTCTCCGGATCTTCGGCATAAATCCGCGCCTCAAGCGCATGCCCTGTGCAGGCGATCTCCTCCTGCCGCAGCTCCAGTTTTTCTCCGGCGGCAATCCGCAGCTGCCACTCGACAAGATCAAGCCCTGTCACTTCCTCCGTTACCGGATGCTCGACCTGGAGGCGCGTATTCATCTCCAAAAAATAGACGTTTTGCTTCTGATCAACTAAGCATTCTATCGTACCGGCATTCGTATAGCCAAGCTGCTTCGCCGCTGTAACAGCCAGTTCGGCGATTTTCTCCCCTAAAGGTCCGCTAATCGACGCGGCCGGCGCTTCCTCGATCACTTTCTGATGACGGCGTTGAATGGAGCAGTCCCGTTCAAACAAATGAATGACATGACCATCATGATCGGCTAAAAGCTGAATTTCAATATGCCTGGTGCCTTCCAGAGCTTTTTCCAAAAACATTTCGCCGTTTTTGAAAAAGCGCGAGGCCCGCTGCCGAGTGGCGTCGAACGCCTGCTTCAGCTGAATCGGATTGCGGACAAGCTCCATTCCGATTCCGCCTCCACCTGCTGCCGCCTTCAGCATCACGGGAAAACCGATTTCAGCCGCGGCGTCGACCGCTTCCTCTTCGTTTTTCACGGCTTCCATCGTTCCCGGAATTACCGGAAATCCGGCTGCTTCCATCGCCTTTCGCGCCGCAATTTTATCTCCCATTAAAGCGATAATCTCCGGCGAAGGTCCGATGAAGACAATTCCCTCTTCCTGACAACGGCTCGCAAATGACGCCTGTTCGGATAAAAAGCCGTAGCCCGGATGGATCGCCTCCGCTTTCGCTGCTTTTGCAATGCTGATCAGTTTTTCGCCATTTAAGTAGCTTTCGCTCACTGGCGCCGCCCCGAGCAAATAGGCTTCATCCGCAAGAAAAACATGCGCCGCCGTCCGGTCAGCCTCGGAATAGACGGCAACCGTTTTAATGCCGAGCCGCCGGCACGTACGAATTACCCGAATGGCGATTTCTCCACGATTGGCAATCACTATTTTCGTAAACACCGTCTGCACCTCCCTCCGATTTTGCTTTAGCAGCCAAGCTTTCTTGCGATGACGAGCCGCTGGATTTCAGAGGTCCCCTCCCCGATTTCCAGCAATTTGGCGTCACGGAGCATCCGCTCAACCCCGTACTCCCGCATATAGCCGTAGCCCCCGTGAATTTGCAGCGCCTGATTGCAAACGCGCGTCGCCGCCTCGGAGGCAAACAGCTTGGCGAAGGCTGCTTCTTTAGCAAATGGCTTGCCCTCATCCTTTAGCCATGCTGCTTTAAGCACCATATTGCGCGCCAGTTCAATGTCAAGCGCCATATCAGCCAGCTTAAATTGAATCGCCTGAAACGACGAAATCGCTTTGCCAAACTGCTTGCGTTCCTTGGCATAGGCGAGCGCCTTGTCAAAGGCGGCCTGGGCGATGCCGACAGCGAGCGCGCCAATTGAAATCCGTCCGCCGTCAAGCGTGAGGAGAAACTGTTTAAAGCCTCCAGCCGGATCGCCGAGCACGTTTTCCTTCGACACGCGAACATCCTCGAGCAATACTTGACATGTATTGGACGCGCGTACCCCCATTTTTTTGTACTGGCAGCGGATCGTTACACCCTTCTGATCCGTCGGGACGATAAAGGCCGAAATCACCTTTCTTCCTTGCACATCACGGGCCGTCACCGCCGTAATCGTGATGATTTCGGCAATGCCGGCGTTCGTAATCCAGCATTTTTCCCCGTTGATTACGTACTCCTCGCCATCAAGCACTGCCGTCGTTTGCGTTCCTCCAGCATCCGAGCCGGCGTTAGGCTCCGTTAAGCCAAATGCCCCGAACGCTTCCCCTTTTGCCAGCGGGGGCAAATATTTCTTTTTTTGTTCCTCCGTGCCGAAATAATAAATCGGACTGGCGCCAAGCGACACCGCCGCCGCATAGCTTAGCCCCGTCCCGCCGCAGGCCCGCCCGATTTCTTCCACGGCAAGCGCGTAGGAAATCGTATCGGCGCCGGCACCGCCATATTGTTCGGGAAAGGGCAGACCAAGCAGACCTAGCTCGCCCATTTGCGCAAATTGTTCAGCCGGAAATTCCGCTTCGGCATCGAGCCGTTCCGCCAATGGAGCCAGTTCTTTTTGAGCGAAATCACGAACGAGATTGCGGATCATCCGCTGTTCCTTTGTCAACTCAAAATTCATCAGAAACCTCCTTTTACTCCGCTGAACAAGCGCTCATTTTCAAAGCGCATATTATGAAAGCGCTATCATAACTTCTCTTTACGTTACCCAAAGCCCGCCGTTAAAGAGAAGCTGTGAAAAAGGACGATTTTCACTTTTTCAGCAGTTTCAATGCCCTCCCGTTCAGCCAGGTTGTTCGAACAGTAGCATGGTAAAGCCTCTGTTCAACGATCTTTATATCTTTATTCAAAAACACCACTAACAATGTCAAAGAAAAACCGCGTAGCGGCTTTTCTTTAAAGCGGCGTGCGAAGCCGTTACCATTTTTTAAGGATGACTGAAAGCGGGCTTCCTTCAGGCTGCCGCGTAACGCGCGAAGCTGCCGCCCTTCCTCGATTCTCCCCTGTAAATGTTTGATTTCGTAAATGAGAAAAACCGCCAGACGGTTTTCTTTATGCGGCGTGCGAAGCCGTTACCATTTTTTAAGGATGACTGAAAGCGGGCTTCTTTCAGGCAGCCGCGTAACGCGCGAAGCCGACGCCCTTCCCTGATTCTCCCCACATCTCCCCGGCGAATCATTATTCAAAAAGACTAAAAAAAGCCGCCCGCGGATGAAGTCCCCGCAGACGGCTTTGATTGAATCTGTATTTTTTTAGTAGCTGCCGATTTCTACCGGCTTGTTTTTCGTTTCTGCCTGCGCCGCCAAAAGCTCCACGAGCAAGCCCATCCCCTGTTCAATTTTTTCCGGGGTGGAGTGCGTATAGTTCAGACGCATCGTGTTTTTCTCGGGTTTTCCGGCATAGAACGGCTCACCCGGCACATAGGCGACTCCCTTTTCCACCGCTGTATTGAGCAGCGTCGTCGTGTTAAGCGACTTTTCAAGCTCGACCCAGAGGAACATCCCGCCTTTCGGTGTGACGAAGCGCAGGTCCGGCAAATCGGCCCGCTCCAGACAGTTCACCATCACTTCCATCCGGCTCTTGTACACCTTAACGAGGTTTTGGATATGGCCGTCCAAGTCAAAATGGCGGCACAGCTGATACAGTGCCTGCTGCGACAGTGAATTGGAATGAAGATCATTCGCCTGCTTCGCCTGGGCCATCATCCGAATGACCTGGAATGGACCGACAACCCAGCCTGTCCGCAATCCCGGCACCGCCGTTTTGGAAAAGGTACTCGTATATAACACATGCGTCCCATCATCAAGCGCGGCAAGCGGCGTATACGTTTCCTCCGGTCTGAATTGGATCTCTCCATACGGATCATCCTCAAAAATGACTACCTTGTATTTATGAGCAAGCTTAACGAGCATCTTGCGCCGTTCCAGTGACCAGACGCGGCCCGCCGGGTTGGAGAAAGTTGGCACGACATAAATGCTTTTCGGCTTAAACAGCTTCAGTTTTCTTTCTAAATCTTCAGGAAGCATGCCATTGTCATCCGAGTCGACAGCGATTACCTCAGCCTCATAGGACTTAAACACCTGGAGCGCAGCCAAATAGGTCGGGTCCTCCGTTAAAATCACATCGCCAGGACTCAGCATGATTCTTGAGAACAAATCAATCGCTTGCTGCGACCCGGTCGTCAAGAGAACCTCATCGGTTGAAAAGCCGCTCACTCCCTTTTTGCTCATTCTTTCAAGAATCACCTCACGCAGCGGACGATAGCCCTCTGTTTCCATATATTGCAACGCACCTTTTCCTGACTCAAACACGCGGGAAAAGGCTTCTTCTATCCCTTCAATCGGAAATAAGTCATCATCCGGCAGCCCACCGGCAAATGAAATGACATTGCCCTGTCCGACAACCTTAAGAATGTCCCGCACGGCGGAGGATTGTAAATGACGAACGCGATTTGCAAAGGCATATTTCATAACTTGCACCTCTATTACTCTAAAAGTTTTGAATATTATACATACTAACTCATTTCACTTAAAAGTCAATCCCAAAAATCAATTCCATCCGAAGCTTTTGTGACAGCCAAAGGAACTGCTCAGAAACCAGGTCCACTTTCACGTGGATCATCTTCTTCGCATACTACCATTTTCCCCAATTCACAGCTAAAAAACAGAAAAACGATCGAGGGGGCAACTCCAAATATGACGCATTGGCCGTGAACTGCTCGTCCGCTTTAAAAACCGGCTTCCGGCAGAGGTCAAAAGGATGATGAAATCCTCCTTCTCTTTTGCATAGGGATGACTAAGCGCGACTTTTTCACGCGCTGCTACAAAGAGACAAATGGAGGGGTTTGAATGGGGAGAATTCTGTATGTACCACTTGATGACAGACCGGTCAACACTGACGATGTGATCATGCAAGGAAAATCAGCGGGGATTGAGGTTATAACCCCAAACACAGCGTCAATCAGGAACCGGTTAGATTCGCAGCTACTCGCTTGCGGCTCATCGGTAACAAGCACGTATTCACCGACTTTCGGGGATCCGGCGAATATCCGGCAGTTTATTGTCAACCATGCAGATTCGGTTGATGGCTTTATTATTTCGATTGATATGCTCGTGTACGGGGGTCTGATCGGCAGCCGCCGGCTCCGCCCGACAAGCGGAGGAACATACCCGCATTACGATTCAACCGTAACCGGCCTGCTCGATACGCTGAAGCAAATCAAACAGCGTTATCCGCATAAACCTATCTATGTGCTCGATACGGTGATGCGCCTCGCCACAACTCCGTTCGTCGAAAGTGAGACGCAAGATTCTTATACTGAATCGAGAAGCTTTATGCAGCAAACGCGAAAAACGGAAACGGAGTTCGAACCGATTCTAAACGGCTATGATCTTCGTCCAGACGGTACAGCCTTTGGCGATCCTGTTCACTTCAATAAAGAGCAATACTACCACGCCCGCCGTCATAAGTTTAAAACGAATCGCTATGTCCTTGAACAGCTGGCGAAACAGCAGGTGATCGACTTTCTGGCGATTGGTGTCGATGATGCCTCGACCGAAGGCGTGCAGATGAATGAAATCAATTGGATCGAAGCCCGGATCAATGAATGGCTCGACGGAACAAACGGACAAAACCGCGAGCGGGCAATTATACTGCCGGATGCTGACGGCCTCGGCCATTGCCTGCTGGCGCGTATGGTGAACCATTTGCAGCACGGCAGTTCAACGCCCCGCTTTCAGACACGCTACTACGGGCCGCACGGTTCCACCATCATCAACCCATATGAATATATGAATATTGAAGACAATATTCGTCATCACGTCGAGATAACAGGCGGGGACTATGTAACGAGCGGCCCGTATGACATCGAAATCATTTCGATAACGAGCTCCGCTGAAGCTGACAATGCGGCAAGGCGGATGGCAGCAAACGGAAAAAAACAACTTCCGACAATCGTCATTGATTTCGTTGGAGCTGGTCCCGCTGATCCGACCGTTACCCACTCCTTGCTGGCAACCCCGTTTACAGGACGTATTCTCGGCTACAGCGGCTGGAACACAGCTGGAAATAAAATCGGCATTGCCGTCGGAATGGGGCAGGCGCGTTACGATTTTTTAAAGAGTGAAACCGAAGCAGAGGCGCTGAACATCGCGGTCAACGCCCACGGCTCCTTATTGTTCAAAAGATTTCTCAAGGATTATTATTACAAGCGGGAAACGATCGGAGACATCCGCGCCATTTCAGCGGAACGCTCTACCTATACAAATGTCGCTCCCGATCAAAATATGCTGCTGTTCAACACGAGCAGCGACTACTTACAGCTGACTGCCATTCTCCGCGAACAAATGCAGGCGTATACAAGCACTCTCGCCGCCGAGCCCGCTTTCTGCGCTTCCTATAATATCCGACAAATAAACGGCTCATCGTGGAACCTTTCTGCTTACCGCAGCGCCTCCCTCGCTTATGGAAATCCTGAATTTTCCTGGGGGCGGGCGTTCGAAATTACGCTTAATCCAACCGTCACGCTCGGGTAAAACGCTTGAAAGTCTGTTATTGTGCAGTAGGAGTCTTTTACCACGATACAAGATTCAACTAAGCCAAAATTTGCCGATTATTGTGTAATAAAGCTGTTTTAGTTTTTGTTGCAATTTCTCGGATAACCTTACAGCCAGTCGGGGTTAGGTTTTATAAATCTTAGATTTAAAAAGACCTGCGTCAAAACTGGTGCAGGTCTTTTAATCACATAAGGAGTTAGTGAATTCACGATCAATACAACGGAATCTTGACCAATCACACCACCATTGGATTCTTTTAACTTAAGTTTCAACTTATGTAAAGAGGCAAAACAAAAAATGGCAAGTATTGAGATGCACCTATACTTGCCATTAGCTATTTGACTGCAATAATAAATCGTCTATATTTATGACTGCCTTTATATTTTACCATGATAACGCCATGATGGAATAACACAAACATCTTCTTATACTAATTAAGGTTAAGCCCCCGTTAGGGAAACAAAAGCTGAAAGACAATTAATAAAAATATGGGTCCAAATACGATAAACTCACCAAGAGTAGGACTTCCATAAAATGCTCTGTTGAAATTATCATCAGCCCCTCTTTACTCACGTCCAAAAAAGCCAAGGCAATAAAGCCCCGGCTCTCTTTGCTAATGCTTAATCCCAATCGACGTGGAGAATTTCGCCGGTTAGGGCATCAATGATCAGTTCAACGTCATCTCCACCGGACTGCTCAATCTCGATTTCATAAACGAGTCGGCCATTTTCGCGGTCAAGATCAGCGTCATCTACTCTTCCTTGCCCGACATGAGCGAGGGCGATGTTTTTCGCTTCTTCCACACTCAGGCGCTCAGCTGAGTCAGCCTGCTGCGTACGCTGTGACTGGGCCTCGGCTCCGCGCTTATGGTTGCCTGAAGCCAGCACCTCCCCGGTATTGGCATCGACATACCAATCATCATCGTCACCGTGGGCCTTGACTTCAATTTCATACATATACGTGCCTCTGTTTTTCTCCAGCTCAATTTCCATGATCCGGCCTTCTCCCACTTCGTCAAGCACAGCTTGCTTTGCTTGCTCCGCCGTGATCTCCATTTTATCGGCCAGCGGCGTTCTTAACAGATTTCCATCGATATTCAGCACTTCCCCCGTCGCCGCGTCAATATCGAAATCATAATCTTTTCCTTCATACTTCAATTCAATTTCATAATAACGGTGGCCATCATCGGAATCCTGCTCGATTTCTTTCACCTTGCCGGGAAGCACCTGCTGGGCGATCGCAATCGCCTCTTCCTTTGTGATCGTTTCATCGTTGGCTGGGCTGTTTTCGTTTTCCGTTTGAGCAGGCTGAGCGGTTTGCGTATTTAACACGACGGCCGATTCATCGACAGATACCTTTCCATTGTCCGTAGCACCCGCTACTCCAATAGCAGCGCCCCCTGCCAGTAATAAGCTTGTTGCGATCGTTGTCCATTTGTTCATTGTTGTTTCCTCCCTTTTCTTATTCTGCTTTCAGCATACAGCTCCTTTCTGAAAACACCCTTAAAGAAAAATGAGAATTTGATGAGAATAGAGCTTGAGATAAAAAGTCGGCTTTAGCTTTTTATCTCAAGCTCTTACAGCAGTGTGCGAAGTCTGCGCATGTTTTAAAAAGCTAGAAGAAAAGTGAGTTTCTTTCCTTCTAGCTGCGCGCAGTACGAAGCCACTGCCCTCCTCGAGTTACGCTCAAAAAAATAGGGCTGGAACAAAAGGTTATTTTTTCGTACCTTTTGTCCAGCCCTTAAGCAATGTGCGGAACCGCCACGATCTTGTAAAGTCCGATGTGAGTGGGTTTCTCACATCGGACTTGTGGTGTGTGGAGCCATTGCCAATAGGTCAAAGCTAGTTTTATCTCAAGCTCTTACAGCAGTGTGCGAAGTCTGCGCATGTTTTAAAAAGCTAGAAGGAAAGTGAGTTTCTTTCCTTCTAGCTGCGCGCAGTACGAAGCCACTAGCCTCCTCGAGTTACGCTCAAAAAAATAGGGCTGGGCCAATCTTTTTTTGTCCAGCCCCTGCTAGTCCTCCCAAATAATCGTGATCACTTCGCCCGTTACGGCGTCAATTAATACGGTCGCTTCATCGCCGTCCTGACCTTCGATTTCGATCTCCACCTCATAGAGGAGACGGCCATCCTCGTCCTCAAGGTCAACATCCTCGACATGTCCGGACACTTGCTCCAGCGCAATTCGTTCAGCCTCCTGCTTCGTAATCGTCTGGGCAGGCTGTTCATCGCCCGGGTGCCCTTTTTCTGGCTCCTCTTCAACCTGGTAGTTCAACACCTCGCCCGATATCGCGTCGATTTCGATTTTTCCACTTCCTTCACGCTGCTCGATCACAACAGCATAAAAGGGGCGCTCATTCCTCTGCCTATGTTCGATTTCAACAATCGTCACGTCTTCCTCCACCATACCAGCGATCAGTTCCTTCACCTGCTCAACAGAAAGTCGGCTGTTCCCGGGTGCATTTCCTTCATTCTCTCCCGGCTCAATCTGCTTACGGTCGGCCAATTGCTCCAAGGAGAGAATCTCTCCTGAATAAGGATCGACCAGAACCCCGTAGAGCCCGGCCTCGGTTAAAATGGTGACCTGGTAAACCTCTACGCCATTCTGCTTCGTATGGACGAAAGCTTGAATCGTTCCGGCAAACTGCTCGCCGATCGATGCCCTGACTTCTTCCTCGGCGAGAGCCGACTGAGATGGCTTCAGGAAAGTAAACGCCAGCACAGTAACGACCAGAACTCCTCCGATGACCACTGCCCATTTTTTCCATGTCGCTCTACCCATCGCTTTTCACCTCAATTTCCCCTCTTCGCGGCAAAGTGACCGTAAAGGTCGTTCCTGCTCCCTCTTTGCTCGTCACGACGATCTTTCCTTGATGCGCGTCAACGATCGCCTTGGCAATCGACAGCCCGAGACCGCTTCCTCCCGTTTGCCGGCTTCGCGCTTTATCAACGCGAAAAAAACGCTCGAATACATGAGGAAGATCTTTTTTCGGAATGCCGATCCCTTTGTCGGTAACGTTCATCTCCACACTGTCCTCGTGATTCTTCAAGGAAATGATGACATCATCTTCACTATATTTCAAGGCATTTTCACAGAGAATGAAGAGCAGCTGCTTCAGCCGTGGCTCATCACCAAAGACGATGCACGCCTCCGCCGCTTCGACATGGAGCTTTCGCTCATAGGCCTGCTCTAGCTTTTTCGCAGTCTGTTCGGCAAGCACATCGATCTGAACCCGGCGAAGCTCCAATGTCCGATCAGGCTCTCCGGTGGCCAGTGCGAGCATCTGCTCCGTCAGTCCCTTCATCCGCTCTGCTTCTTCGGCAATCGCGTGAATTGCTTCTTCAAGTCGTTCCGGATCTTTCTTTCCCCAACGCTGCAAAAGACGTGCATAGCTTTCGATCACCGTTAAAGGCGTTCTCAGTTCATGGGAGGCGTCGGACACAAATTGCTGCTGCTTTTCATAGTTTTTCTCGAGCAGCTCAATCATCCCGTTAAAGGTCGCCCCCATTTGATCAAGCTCATCCTTCGGTTCAGCCGGTACCTCAATCCGCTGAAAGCTGCCACTTCGTCTAATATCCTCCATCGTTTCCTTCAAGGCTTGAATCGGATAGAGGAGGAGGCGACTTAACGCCCGTCCTGCAAGGAAAGCCGGCAGAAGGATAAAGAGGGAAGCGATGACGAGGACGAGCCGTAGCGTCGCCAATGTCGATTCATACGATTCCATCGGCTCAATAACTTCAAGCGCGACGACAGAGCCGTCATTCCAAATAAGCGGAAAGCGGGCGACAGCCATCCGTCTCTCCTGAGCGTGCAGCTGCTCCTTTTCCTGACCTGTCGTATACGAATGAGGAATCGCCCGCAGCTCGGGGTATTTCGTTACCGTAACCGCCTCACTGCCGTTCTCTCTGATAATCCGGACCATCCCGTCTCTCGGCACATAAGCAGCGAGCAGATTGGCCGCGTTTCCTTGATCGCCCCGGAGCGCCTCGGCAATCGTTTCAGCCTGTGACATAATCCGGTCAAGCTCTGTTTCTGCCGTCCGGTGAGCGAACAAAAAGTAAACGCCACTATTGACAATCACTAAAAGGACAAAAAGCCAAACCGTTGAAAACCATGTTATCCGGCGGGAAATTCTCATTTTTTCGCTACCTTCATCACATAGCCGACTCCGCGCACCGTCTGAATGAGCGGCTCGTCAAACGGTTTATCGATTTTTTGCCGTAAATAGCGGATGTACACATCGACGACATTCGTATCGCCGAAATAGTCAAAGCCCCAAACATGCTCGAGAATTTGTTCACGGCTGAGAACCTGCTCGGCGTGGCGCAATAAAAAGACGAGCAGATCAAATTCCCTCGGTGTACACTCAATCAACGTGTCACCCCGTTTTATGTCACGTGTTGAAAGCTCAACCGTCAAATCTGCCATCGCTAAAACTTCCTTCGCCGATTGTGGCTCAGCCGCTGTCTGCACTCGTAAGCTTGCGCGAATTCGCGCGAGCAGCTCTTCAATATCAAATGGTTTTGTTACATAATCATTGGCGCCCTGATCAAGCCCCATTACTTTATCAACGACGGTATTTCTCGCCGTTAAAAGAATGACAGGCGTCTGGTCGCCCCCTGCTCTCATTCTCCGCATGACCTCCATCCCGCTCATAACCGGCAGCATTACATCGAGGAGAACGAGTGACCAGCTGCTTTCCTCCAGCCGGGCCAGCGCCTCCTCGCCATCACGGGCAACCGCTGTCTCATAGCCTTCATGATCCAGTTCCAGCTCCAGCACCCTCGCAATATTTGCTTCATCTTCGACAATTAATATACGCGCTTTATTCATAGCCATCCTCGCTGTCTTTTTTTTAAAAGTGTACATGAATTACCGCCCTGGAGTAAACAAGCAGCAGCTCCCAGATCGTTTCTCCTATTTTTTCACTAGTAAGAAAGGACAATCCGCTGGAATCCAGATACGTGCTCCTCTGCTGAAAGAAGGAAAGCCAAAGAAAAAAGAGCTGTGAACGACAGCTCTGCATTCCTCGTTATGTTTTTAGCGGTTTTGCTTTTTTCACCGAAGCCGTTAAGAAGGGGATTAGACATATTTGCGATGAACCTTCTTCCCGTCATAAATAAAAATGATTGCCTTATCGTTGACGACGGATTCAAGATGGACCGGGCGGCCCCAGAGCTGGTACATATAGGGAAGCACCTTTTCTAAATAGCCAACATCGAGCTCCGTCCCTTCATAATTATGGGTAATATACAGCTCGCCGTTTTTCAAATAGTCTCCATCGGTAACGACTAAATAAGGAAAGCCGCCATTGACCCGTGACGAGGCAAGCTGATCGCGAATATGCTCCCATTCCTTATCGACGATTTTATAATCGGCCCCCTGCTTCTGGAACAAATACATATCCTCGCGCATTACGAGATCTTTCGTGAGATAATTGCGGATGAAGGAAATATCTGATTCAATCTCCCGCACTTCAAACATTTTTTCCCTGCCGCCGCCGGATTTGACGCCTTGACGCTCCTGCATTTCCTTTGTCGGATTATTATAGCGCTCTTCAATGTCTTCAAAAATCTTCAGCCCTAAATAATACGGATTAATCGACGTCTTTGACGGCTGGACGACACCCGCGTTCAGCTTGGCGAATTCAATCGTTTCCTCGCTGCTCAGCTCCATTTCCCGCAGGATCCGCGAATGCCAGTAGGAAGCCCAGCCTTCATTCATGATTTTCGTTTCCAGCTGCGGCCAAAAATAGAGCATTTCCTCACGCATCATCGTCAGCACGTCACGCTGCCAAGGCTCCAGCTCGCGGCTGTATTCCTCGATAAAGAGCAAAATATCCTTCTCAGGATTCGGAGGGAAGCTTTTTTTCTTCCGCTTCGGTTCCTCTGGTTTCTTTTTCTCATCAAGTCCCCATAAATCGTCATACTCGGACCGTTTTGCTTCCGACTTCGGCTGCTCTTCGTCATCGGTCAGGCTCCAGTTTAATTTTGGCCGGACGAGGCTCGGATCGATATGCTCTTGAATCGCCAGCACCGCATCGAGGAACTGCTCTACTTCCTCCTTGCCATAAACATGCTCATAATGGGCAATCCGTTCAGCCGTCGCACTCATGCTTTCAACCATATCTCGGCGCGTATTGGAAAAGCGCACATTGTTTTTGAAGAAATCACAATGAGCGAGCACATGAGCAACGATCAGCTTATTTTGAACGAGTGTATTGCTGTCGAGTAAAAAGGCATAGCACGGATCTGAATTGATCACGAGCTCATAAATTTTGCTTAACCCAAGATCGTATTGAAGTTTCATTTTATGAAATTGTTTCCCGAAGCTCCAATGGGAATAACGAGTTGGCATCCCGTAAGCACCGAACGTATAAATAATTTCAGCCGGACAAATTTCATAGCGCATCTCATAAAAATCAAGCCCGAAGCCTTCGGCGATTTCCGTTATTTCCGCAATCGCCCGCTCCAGCTCTTTCCATTCCACAGCTGCCATAGATCTCCCTCCCAGACAATGCTTTATACATCATATGCGGGAAGGAGAAAAAAAGACGTCGCTAACGAGGGAAGACCGTAAGCGCAAGCAGCCTTGACCGTTTGCCGGCAAGCGGTTAACGAAATCCCTCCACCCGCTCCAGCACCTCGTCCCGAAGCGTCTTGAGCCTCCGCCTGCTGTCGGCTGCTGACGTGCCTTTGACGCCGAAGTAAAACTTGATCTTCGGCTCGGTACCTGATGGGCGTACACAGAACCAGGAGCCATCCTCAAGCTTGTATTTCAGCACGTTTGACCGCGGATAGTCAAGATTCGCCGTCTCTCCTGTCAACGGATTTAACGCGGACAGCGCCTCGTAGTCTTCAATCGTCGTCACACGCTTTTCAGCAATAAAATCCGGGGGAGATTGGCGGAAAGCATCAAGGATTCCTGCCATTTTTTCAAGTCCTGATTTGCCCTTCAATGTGACCGAGGTTAGGCTCTCTTCAAAGTAGCCATGCTTTTCATACAAAGCGTGCAGACCTTCGTAAAGGCTCATCTGTCTCGCTTTATAAAAAGCGGCGAGTTCCGCTGTTAAAAGACACGACTGGACAGCATCTTTGTCACGGACAAAATCACCGATTAAAAAGCCATAGCTTTCCTCATAGCCGAATAAAAAGGTATGCTCTCCTGTTTGCTCGAATTCTTTTATTTTTTCGGCGATAAATTTAAAGCCCGTTAACGTATCGAGTGTCGTGATGTCATAGGAGTCGGCAATCGCCCGGCCGAACTCAGAGGTGACAATCGTTTTAATGACAGCTCCGTTTGCCGGCAGTCGCTGCTGCCGCTTTTTTTCGGAAAGAAGATAATCAAGCAGCAAGGCTCCAATTTGGTTGCCTGACAGGCAACTATAATCCCCGCTCCCGTCCCTGACGGCAACGCCCATGCGATCCCCGTCAGGATCGGTCGCCAGCAGCAGCTCGGCCTGCTCTTTTTTGCCATATTCGATCGCCATGGCAAATGCCTGCTCTTCCTCCGGGTTTGGCGAGACAACGGTCGAAAATTCAGGATCAGGGAGCTGTTGTTCGGCGACGACGGTCAGCCCTGAAAAGCCGGATTCCGCGAACGCTCTTTGAACAAGGAGATTGGCGGCTCCATGCAATGGGGTAAAAATCATCTTGAGCTGCCCACTCCACTCCTTCACCAGCCCGGGTTGAACAATCAGGCTTTTTACTTGCTCGAGATAAGCGGCGTCAACATCTGCGCCAATCATCCGCAACAGCTGCTTTTCCTTCATTTCAAGCTCGTCTGTCACCTCAATCGCCAGCTCATTTTCGACCTCGTGGACGCAACGAACAAGCTCATCGGCCGGACCAGGCGGCAGCTGACCGCCATCAGGGCCGTACATTTTAAAGCCATTGTATTGAGGCGGATTGTGGCTTGCTGTAATCATAATACCAGCCTCAGCTTTCAGGTAGCGTACGGCAAACGAAAGCTCCGGCGTCGGCCGCAGTTCCTTAAACAAATAAGTCCGGATCCGGTGCCTCCCTAACGTTAAGGCGGCCTCCATGGCGAATTCTTTTGATTGATGACGGGAATCATAGGCAATCACGACACCCCGTTCTTGCGCCACTGCTCCTTTCGCTGTTAAAAAGCGGGCAAGACCTTCAGCCGCCCGCCTCACCGTGTAACGGTTCAGCCGGTTAGGCCCAGGCCCCAGTTCACCGCGCATTCCTCCGGTGCCGAATTCCAAATGCTTGTAAAAGCAATCCTCCAATTCTTCTTCCTTGCCCGCCAGCTGAGCCAGCGCCTCGCTCATCTCTGGCTCAAGTCCGGAAAAAGAGCTCCATTTTTCGTATTGTTCCTTCCACTCCAAAGGCTTCCCCTCCTGCCATCTCACCTCTTTCTCATTATGTATTCTTTCTCCAAAAAATTGATGCCTCCTCTTTCTAATTGAAAAGAGAGGCTGGACCAAAGGTTAAAAAACAACCTTTGGTCCAGCCTCTGTCTAATTAATTGGATTTTTCGCGAAATACAGCTCGGTCGCCAGCTCTTGAATTCGCTTCGCTGTTTCTTCCTCCGACCATTCAAATGTGTCGCGCATATAGCGGGTAACCGGCTCCATCCATGTCTCCACCCATTTGATATTGAAGAAAAGCGCGCCCGTTCGGCGCTGAAAGAAATCAAGCGGAGTCTCCACCATTTCCTCTTCGATCCCATAACGCAATTCAGCATACAGGGAAGCTGGCAAATGAAAGGCCTGCGCCTGCTTACGGAAGGCGCTCATTCGCGAAAAAATATTTTCAACATTTGATCCGTACCGCATCGCCAGCTGACGCGCTTCGTCCTCTGACAACCCTAAAGCGACTCCATCGGAGATTTTCTTTTTCAAAAAGCTCTCAAAGCCTTTCGCCCCGCCGACATGCCCGCCTGAGAGAGTAATATCCTCTGTTTCACAGCCATTCTTTACCCCCAGTTCCTTACAGACGACATCGACAACGCGCTCCGCCATTTTCCGGTAGCCTGTTAATTTCCCACCGGCGATGGAAATCAGACCGGAATCTGACATTAACACCTCATCCTTACGCGACAGCTCGGAAGCGGTTTTTCCTTCCTCATAAATGAGCGGACGCAAGCCGCTCCAGCTCGATTCAACATCTTCCGGTGACAGCTTAAGAGAAGGAAACATATAATTGGCGGCACGTAAAATATAATTAAGATCTTCCTTCGTCATCCGCGGTGTTGCCAAATCACCCTCATAAAAGGTATCCGTCGTTCCGATATAGGTTTTGCCATCACGGGGGATCGCGAACATCATCCGTCCGTCTTTTTCCGTATCAAAATAAATCGCCTGCTGCAAAGGAAAACGCTTCCCGTCGATCACAAGATGAACCCCTTTTGAAAGCTTAATGTTTTTTCCTTTTTTCGAACGATCCTGCTCTCTGATCGTATCGACCCACGGACCGGAGGCGTTGACAATTTTCTTCGCCAGTACCTTATGCGCTTCCCCGGTAAGCTGATCAACGACGAGGGCGCCAACCGCTTTTTCCCCTTCATACAGCAATGATTCAACTTTCAGATAATTCAAGGCACAGGCTCCCCGTCTGACGGCCTCCTTCAGCACTTCGATCGTTAATCTGGCGTCATCCGTCCGGTATTCGACGTACATCCCGCCACCCTTTAACTTTTCAGCCCGCAAAAGCGGTTCATGCTTCAGCGTTTGCCGTCTTGTCAGCATATCACGGCGCTCGTGCTTCCCGACATCCGCTAACCGGTCATACAGCTTCAGGCCGACGGAAGTCGACAGCTTGCCGAAGGTTCCATCTTTGTAGATCGGCAGCAGCATTTTAATCGGCGTTGTTACATGTGGAGCATTTTCAAAGACAATCGCCCGTTCCCGACCGACCTCGGCGACCAGCTTCATTTCAAACTGCTTCAAATACCGTAACCCGCCGTGAATGAGCTTCGTCGAACGGCTCGACGTCCCTGCGGCAAAGTCCTGCATTTCAACGAGCCCTGTTTTCAAGCCACGAACCTGGGCGTCAAGCGCAATCCCGGCACCAGTGATTCCTCCGCCAATAATAAGGACATCAAGCTCTTCCCGTTTTAACTGTGCGATGTAGTTCCATCTTTTTTCACTTGAAAATGTATGTCCCACTCCGGTTCCTCCTTGCCCTCTCCGATTCTTTCTACTTTCTCCATCTTACGAAAATTTTCTTTCTTCTACAAGAAAGAGTCAGCTTTCTTAGGTTTCTTTTTATGCCTAAGAAGCCGACTCACTTACTACTTAAATACAGGCAGTTCGAGCAGCTGCTTCAATTCTTCCGGCAAAGGCTGCTCCAGCGAAAAATGATCGCCCGGATCACGGTTTTGTTCACCGATAATCGGCCCCTCCACTTCAAGCAAATATTGATTGCGGTAAAAATCGCGTCCTTTTTTGACCTCCACCATCACGACCCATGTCCCAGGAACAGAAAAGACGACCTCTGTCTCATACAGGCCATCCCCAAGATGATGGAATGTTTTTTCAATTTGATGAACCGTTTCAGGCCGGTCAAAGACAGCCTCCACACTTGCTCCCTCGATAAGCTGCTTTTGCCCATCCTCGACAAACAGCTGGAAATCAATCGCCTCCCCGGTTTGAAATGTTTCGTTGACGGCAAGCGTAACGCCCCAGTCTGCCCGCAGCTCGGCTGAACCCGCATAGACGATTGTGCCGATTGCTCCAAGAAAGAACGTAAGCAGCAGGACATTCGCCATGTAAGAGGGATATGAATGTTGTTCAAGTTTCACCCTATGTAGCCTCCTTCTCGTTGTCTATTCAAGCTTTGCCAACGAGAAGGAGAGATAAACATAAGAAAAACGCGCAGCGGCTTTTCTTAAGAAGCGGCGTGCGGAGCCGTTACAATCTTTTAAGGCTGGCTGAAAACGGGCTTTTTTTTCAGCCAGCCGCGTAACGAGTGAAGCCGCCGCCCTTCCTCGAATCACCTCGAAAAACTATCTCTGCTTATAGTTGATTTCATAAATATCGTGACGACGGTCGCGCAGCTGGTTCACGCTGCCTGCTCGGCGGTGGCGGCGGAGAATTTCAAGATCGACATCGCCGACAACGACGGTTTCAATATTCGGGTTGCATTCGCCGACAATTCCGTCGCGGGCAAAGGTGAAATCAGACGGGCTGAAAATACCGGATTGCGCATATTGAATATCCATGTTTTCAACATCGGTCAAATTGCCAACCGTACCAGACAGCACGGTATAAACTTGGTTTTCAATCGCCCGGGCCTGCGAGCAGTAGCGCACGCGTAAATAGCCTTGGCGATCATCTGTACAAAATGGGGTGAAAATAATATTGGCGCCTTTATTGACAGCGATTCGTGCCAGCTCCGGAAACTCAATGTCATAGCAGATCTGAATCGCGATTTTGCCGCAATCCGTATCGAACACATTGACGTTGTCCCCGCCGCTGATCCCCCAGAATTTGCGCTCATTTGGCGTAATATGCAGCTTATATTGCTTCTCAATCGTCCCATTGCGGCGGAACAGATAGGCGATGTTGTAAATCTTTCCTTCTTCTTCAACAAAGTGCGAGCCGCCGATAATATTTACATTGTACTTTACCGCCAAATTGGTAAACAGCTCGATGTAGTCCTCGGTAAATTCAGTCAGACGGCGAATCGCCAAACTCGGACTTTTTTCCGGCAGGAAAGACAACAGCTGCAGCGTGAAAATCTCCGGGAAAACAGCAAAATCCGAATTGAAGCTTGCCGCCACGTCCGTGTAATATTCACACTGGACGGCGAACTCTTCGAATGAGGAAATTTTCTTCATCGCATATTGCACCGTCGTAATCCGAACCGGAAAAGCCGTTTTAAATTGCCGCTTCGGTGACGTTGGCCGATAATCAATGTTATTCCATTCCATCAACGTCGCATAACGCAGGGAAGCGCGATCATCCTCCAAATAATTATGGTTGATCCGCTTCAGCGAAAAGCCGTTCATGACCTGAAACGTCAAAACCGGATCGTAAATATTGTGCATTGTCACTTCTTCAACATACTTCCGCGGCGTCATTTCCTTGGCATATTTGTAATAGTTCGGAATTCTGCCGCCGATGATGATGCTTTTCAAATTGAGATTTCGGGCCAATTCCTTCCGCGCCTCGTACAGTCGGCGTCCGACCTTCATCCGGCGGTATTCGGGATGAACCATCACCTCGATGCCATAAAGGTTATAGCCTTCATAATCATGGTTTGTAATATAGCCATTGTCGGTGATCTCATCCCATGTATGCTGATCGTCATACTCGTCGAAGTTAATAATTAAGCTTGAGCAGGAACCGATCACCTTCCCGTCATACTCCACGCAAAACTGACCTTCGGGGAAGATTTCGATATGGCTTTCAAGATGCTCTCTTTTCCACGGCTCCATATTCGGGAAGCAGAGCTTTTGCATATTTATAATTGCATCGAAGTCTTTCGCTTCGATGTTACGGATAATCATTTTCTTTTCAAATTTAGACATATCAATCTTTTTCGACATGTTGCCAACTCCTTTCCTACCACCTTGAAGTGTAACCTTTTTTAGCGAAAATGAACACTATTTTTCCTTGGCTTATAATGAAATTTCTGTTTCTATTTTTTCCCGTGTTATCGCAAAGCAATTTCGTAAAAACAGCAAAAATTGCCTCCCCGTTTTGGCGTTCCTGTCGCCACCGTTCCAGGAGGAGGCAATTTCCATATAAGCAGTTTAACGAAGAAAGCCGTTCTACGCAAAAGGGCTGGGCAAAAGGTTATTTTTTACCTTTTCCCAGCCCTGCTAATTCGTTTTGCCTCATCCTCTTCATTCCAACAAAATGGAGGAATACTTCCATAATCGGAAAAGCCGCCTGTCTATTCTTCCTTAACGGAAATATGGACGTCAATTAAGCCGATATTGCTTTCAAGCGGAACCGTCACAAACGGATTCGCTGAATGGAATCTCGACTCCCCTTCATTAATGATCGGCGGGGTGACATCAATGACACACGATTCCTTGGAAAGCTCAGTCGCAGTCGTACCGGCGACCCAGTTTCCAAACTCCTGAACAGCACTTAAGCCCATTTCATCGAGCTTCTCAATCTCCATTCCGCCCATCATCACACTGACAATCTTTTTCGCCGTGCCGGATGAGAAGGAACAGACAATCTGACCGGTCAATTCCCCCTTCACCCCTAACACAACAGCAATTTCATTGGAAGGCACTGTCCCCGTCCCTGCCGAAGGGGCCATTGGCGTAACGGCCAATCCAAAATGATTCGTTAATATTTCCTTTGTAGCTCGACAAATCGCATTTACATGTTTGACGTTCAATCTCATTCCTCCAAGCTTTTCCTTTATTGGCTAGCAACCGTTTCTTCTTGACTCCGAATGATATACCACTGTTCTCTTGCCATTTCGACCAGCTTCTGTTCAAATGCTTTGTTCTTATGTTGAATGACCCGAGAAAAATAACGTATTGCTTCATCGATATTACCCACTCTCCTCGCCAGTTCGCCAATCAGATACAATATCCTCATTTCCGACATTTGCGTGCTGACGAAATCTGCCTGTTCATAGGAAAGCTGATAGTGGTTCAGAGCCTGATGAAGAAATCTGATTTCCTCTTCTTCCCGATCCTCAAGCCGATAAATCCAAGCGAGGCGAAGACACAAACCGGCGATGACGACATGCTTTTCTTTTTTTAATACAGCTGACAGTACCCCTAATTTTAAAGCACGAATTGCCTCATCGCTTGTCCGTTCCTTATTAAAATCCTGCTTATTCCATTGCTGGAACTGCTGCTCGATCACCGCTTTAGTCCCTGGTGGAAACCCGGGCGAAAACGTATCTGCCGCTGCAAAGCCGCAAGCAGGACAAACATCTATCTCATAAAAATAAGGATTCAAAGACGGATTTTTATATTCTATATAAAAATCAGGATATACTTTTTGAACTCTGAGAAACCGTGAACGCACCTTTCTCGTGTGAAACGACTTTTCGCAATTCAAACAACGGACTTCTTTCTCATAAAATGGAGTCAACGTTTCAGTCACGAGCACCACCCTAGTCTTTTAGTTTAGTTTTATTTTAGTCTAAAAGAACCTATAAAACTAGAGTTTTTTTAATATATTACGAAAAAACAAGGAATAATTTCTTACGTTCTTTTCTTGAAAACGGGATCATTTTCCTCCAACAGACAATTCCAGGAATGGTAAACGCTTTCAGTCACATAGACTACTAGCGCCATAAAAAACACGAGACCGTCACGACTGGAAGCGAGGAGAGGACGATGACAATGGAAAAAGAGTGTGTCGCAATACTGCTGGCTGGTGGAGAAGGAAAGCGTCTAGGAAAGCTGACTGCTCAGCAAGCAAAACCTGCAGTATATTTCGGTGGTAACTATCGTATTATTGACTTTCCTTTAAGCAATTGCGCGAATTCCGGTATGGATACAGTCGGTGTTTTAACCCAGTATGCGCCGTTAACCCTGAATGCCCACTTAGGAATCGGCGCGCCATGGGAGCTCGACCGCTCTCAAGGGGGCCTGACCTGCCTGCCGCCCTTCACTGAAAAACATGGCGGTTCGTGGTACCGGGGTACGGCTGATGCCATTTATCAGAACTTGCACTTCCTTGAGCAATTCAACCCTCACTATGTTCTGATCCTTTCCGGTGATCATATTTATAAAATGGATTACCGAAAGATGCTCGCCTTTCATCAAGAACGACAAGCCGAGGTAACAATCTCTGTCATTGAAGTCCCCTGGGAGGAAACGAGCCGCTTCGGCATTATGAAGACGTCGGAAACGGGAGAGATTTCACAATTTGAGGAGAAGCCGCTCCATTCCAGCAGCAACCTGGCCTCGATGGGCGTATATCTGTTTAACTGGTCGCTGTTGCGGACGTATTTAACCCGCGATGCGGCAAGTCCCACATCCAGCCATGATTTCGGCAAGGATGTCATTCCGGCGCTGCTCGCCGATCAGCGCCGATTGTTTGCCTACCCTTTTACAGGCTATTGGAAGGATGTCGGGACAATTGAAAGCTATTGGCAGGCGAATATGGATTTGCTCGACAATGATCCACCGTTTTCCCTTCATCAGCCGGACTGGCCGATTTACTCCGTGAATCCGAATCAGCCGCCCCATTATCTTGCTCCCTCGGCGAAGGTGACAGACAGCTTCATTAATGAAGGCTGCATCATAAAAGGCCGAATAAAGCGCTCGATTCTGTTTCATCAAGTTGAGATTCAGGAAGGAAGCAGCGTTACGGAATCCATTCTCATGCCCCGCGTAACACTCGGCAAGCATGTCACGCTCAATCGGGTGATCGTCACAGAAGGCGTCACCATTCCTGATCATACAACATTGCAATCGCCGAACGGCGATATTCTCGTCATCAGCACGGATGAAGATCTAACGAAACAAAAGCAGTTTTCGATGATGCTACAGCAAAAAATTTTATGATTGGGGCGAGCAGATGAACAGATTGATCGGAATAATTCACTTGGATAAAGAGCAGGACTTTCTCAACGAATTAACCGCTTTCCGTTGCGGAGCCGCCCTCCCGTTTGGCGGGCGCTATCGCGTCATTGATTTTGTCCTGTCCAATATGGCCAACGCCCGGATTAAGAACATCCTCATCTTCGCCCAGCAAAAATACCGCTCACTCGTCGATCATGTAGCTACGGGGAAAGCGTGGAATTTGGAGCGCAAAAAGGGAGGCTTATCCATCCTGCCACCGGATTGGCATGAGCGCGCTGAACAGCCGAATGGTGATTTGCAGCATTTTCACCGCAACCGTCACATTCTTGAGCGGGACGGAGCGGAATATGTTCTGCTGACGGGCACTCAGCATATTTGCACGATAGATTATGAGAACGTGTTTTACGAACATCTTCACTCCGGTCACGATGTGACTGTTGTCTATCAGCCGCTCGCCAAGCAAGGCAGCGAGCACGAGAACGAAAGGAAGCTTGTTCTGACGGACGACGGGCTCGTCAGCGGCGCCGTCATCGACCCGGCCAATCGTAATGTATACATGGGGATGCTGATTTTAAAAAAATCCCATCTATTGGAGCTCGTTGACGATTGCCTTTCCCGGAATAGGCAAAGCTTTTTCGAGGGCATCATCGCTCATCTCGACCGGCTCACAGTTGGGACGTACCGCTACACGGACTATTTATCTGTCATTAATTCGATAGAGAGCTATTATAAGCATAGTATGGCCCTGCTGGAACCGGCGACGTACAAAGAACTCTTTCACGCGCTTCAAACCGTCTATACGAAGGAGAAGGATGAGCCGCCGGCGCGCTTCGGCACACGGGCAAGGACGAGCGGCTCCCTGATTGCAAACGGTTGTATCATCGAAGGAACGGTGGAAAACAGCATTCTCTTTGGCGGGGTCCACGTCAAGCCGCATGCCAGCGTCCGCAACTCGATCATTATGCAGCGCAGTACGATTCATGAAGGAAGCCACGTGAGCCGGATCATCGCCGACAAAGATGCACATATTACATCGAAGCGCATCATTCGCGGCACCGTTCACCGCCCTTATGTCATCGCCAAGCGCAAAGTCATGTAAACTTCGCCAAAGGAGTCCGCCTATGAATATAGTCATGGTTGCTTCAGAATGTACCCCCTTTTTTAAAACAGGGGGACTCGCCGATGTTATCGGCTCTCTTCCATCCGCTTTGGCCGAACGTGGGCATACGCTCTCCGTTTTCTTGCCAAAGCACGCCTCCCTCCCCGCTGAACTTGCCGAACATGCCACCTTCCTGGAATCGTTTGATGTTCGGGTAAAGTGGCGAAAACAGTATGGCGGGCTCTATCTCTATCAAAAGGAAGAGATCAGCTATTATTTCATTGATAATGAATACTACTTCAACCGCCCGGCCCTTTACGGAGAAAACGATGACGCCGAGCGCTATGCCTTCTTTACTCATGCCTGCCTGGAAGCCTTTGATCGTCTCCAGCTTGCAATTGACATCCTTCATTGTCACGATTGGCAAACCGGGCTGCTTCCAGCCTATCTTCACCAGCGCAGAAGCGGACGGCTGCCGAAAACCGTCTTTACCATTCATAACTTAAAATATCAGGGCGTGTTCCCGCTTTCTGTTTTTGACGAGCTGCTTCATTTTAAAGAGAGCGACCGACCGCAGCTCGAAATGAATGGAGCGATTAACTTCATGAAAGCCGCCTTGCTTTACGCTGACTGGATCACGACCGTCAGTCCAAGCTACGCGAGGGAAATTTTGCAGCATCCGTTCGGGGAAGGCTTGGAGTTGATTCTGGCGCAGAGACAGCCTATGCTAAGCGGCATTCTGAATGGCATTGACGAAAAGAGCTACCATCCGGGTCGGGATCAGGCTCTGTACCAAACGTATACCCGCCAGCCGGCCCGCAAGCAGCTGAACAAAGTCCGGCTTCAGCAGGAGCTGGGGCTGCCGGTTCTGACCGAAGCGCCACTTTTCGTGATGATCAGCCGGCTTGTTGAGGAAAAAGGCATCCCACTCTTGCTGGCGGTCGTCGATCAGCTGCTTTCCTCCGAAACGATGCAGCTCGTCATTCTTGGAGAAGGAGATCCGCTTCTGGCCGACGCCTTACAAAATGTCGCCGCCCGCTACCCTGATTCTTTCCGCTTTATCGGGGAATTTAACGAATCATTGGCGCGCAGGCTTTATGCCGGCTCCGACTTCCTGTTAATGCCGTCCAGGTTTGAGCCGTGCGGCTTGAGTCAGTTAATTGCTCTCCGCTACGAAACGGTGCCGATTGTCAGAGAAACCGGCGGACTTAAGGATACGATTCGTCCTTTTAATGAATGTAGCGGGGAAGGAAATGGCTTCTCCTTTACTCATTACCGGGCCGATGATTTTCTTCACACGATTCGCTATGCCATTCACCAGTACGGCCGGCCGGAAAAATGGCGGCAGCTCCAGCTTACGATGTACAACAGTCGTTTAGGCTGGAATCAGTCGGCTGGCGCTTATGAGCAATTGTACAATCAACTACTTTCGGGGGAGGCGGACACATACGATGAAGAATCAGGCTGAACAGCTGGAGCAGGAGTTAACGGAAAAACTGACACTTACCTTTGGAAAGCAGCTGAAAGAAGCAACAACGAAGGACATGTTTCAAGTCGTCTGCCTCGTCATGAAGGAATCGATTCATGCCAACTGGCAAAAAACGAAGCAGCTTTACCGCGAGACAAACAGCAAGCAGGTTTATTATTTTTCGATGGAGTTTCTGTTAGGCCGGTTAGTCGAAAGCAATTTATTAAATATGGGACAACTCGAAACCTATCAGCAAGCCCTCCGTTCTCTCGGCTTTGATCCGGAGCGCGTCTTTATGGAGGAGCATGATGCCGGGCTGGGAAACGGCGGGCTTGGCAGACTCGCGGCCTGCTTCCTTGACTCCCTTGCTTCCCTTCAGCTTCCCGGAAATGGAATGGGAATTCGCTACAAATATGGGCTGTTTCAGCAAAAAGTGGTGGATGGCTATCAGGTTGAACTGCCTGACTACTGGCTCAAGGATGAATACATGTGGGAAACGAAACGAAGTGACCGGACAGTGGAAGTCCGCTTTGGCGGAACGGTGGAAACGTCCTTTGAGCATCATAAACTGCAATTCCATCATCATGATTATGAGCGCGTGCTGGCGATTCCTTATGATGTACCAATTGTCGGTTTTCAAAATGAGACCGTCAACACGCTGCGCCTATGGAGCGCCGAATCGACCGCCAACCACTTCCACTTCCATTCAAGCAGGGGACATGACTATTATCATTATCTTGACTATAAACGTTCCGTCGAAAAAATTTCTGAATTCCTTTATCCCGACGATTCCACCTATGCGGGAAAGGTTTTGCGGCTGAAGCAGCAATATTTTCTCGTGTCGGCCGGACTGCAAAGCATCTTACAGCAATGCAAGCAGAAAGCTCTGCCAATGGAACAACTTTCCCGGCATGTCGTCCTCCAAATCAATGACACCCATCCAAGCCTCGTCGTTCCGGAGCTGATGCGGCTCTTACTTGATGAAGAAGGATTGGGCTGGGACGAAGCCTGGGCCATCACAACCGAAACAGTCGCCTATACAAATCATACGACGTTGAATGAAGCGCTTGAAACATGGCCAAAAGACATGATCGAAATGCTTTTTCCGCGCATCTATTTAATTATCGAGGAAATCAATGAACGCTTCTGTCAATCGCTCTGGCATGACTATCCTGAATTACGGGACAAAATAGCGGAATTGGCGATCATCTCCTACGATCAAATCCATATGGCCCACTTGGCGATTGTTGGCAGCTTCAGCGTCAACGGGGTCGCCGAGCTGCATACACGCATTTTAAAAGAACGGGTGATGAAGTCGTTCTATACGATCTTCCCGGAACGCTTTACGAACAAAACAAATGGGATCACCCACCGTCGCTGGCTGATGAATTGCAACCCCGGCCTTGCCCGGCTGTTGACAGAAGCGATTGGCGACAGCTGGATCAAGGACGCTGATCGACTCGCTGACATTATTCCATTTTCGTCCGACAAAGGCTTCCAGGAAGCAATCGCTGAAGTGAAGCATGACAACAAGAAAAAACTGGCCGCCTATATTTACCAGCATGCCCGCATTCCAGTGAATGAACAATCGATTTTCGATGTCCAGATCAAGCGGCTGCACGGCTATAAGCGCCAGCTGTTAAACGTCTTTCATATTATCCATCTCTATCAGCGCTGTCTGGAGAACCCGGCATTGGACATCACGCCACGGACCTTTATTTTCGGCGCAAAGGCCGCTCCCGGCTATACGTTCGCCAAGCACGTCATCAAATTGATTAACGCTGTTGCTGATAAAGTGAATCATCATCCACTCGTCAAAGAAAAGCTCAAGGTCATCTTTTTAGAAAATTATCAGGTGAGCCTGGCAGAACGGATTATTCCCGCCGCTGACATCAGCGAGCAAATTTCCACCGCGAGTAAGGAAGCCTCGGGAACCGGCAATATGAAGCTGATGATGAACGGCGCCTTGACGATCGGCACCGAGGATGGCGCCAACGTCGAGATCCAGCAGCTTGTCGGCGAGGAGAACATCTTCACTTTCGGACTGACCTCCGATGAGGTTTTTGCGCTGCAGCAGCACGGAAGCTACCGGGCGCGTGATTATTATAATCAGGACCGGCGCCTGCAACAAATTCTCGACCTGTTTGTCAATGAGCATTTTACAAGCGATGATGTCGAATTTAAAGATATCTTTTACTCGCTGCTCTACAACAATGACGAATTTTTCGTCCTGAAGGATTTCGACAGCTACGTTCACGCCCAGCGCTGCGTTGACGCAACATACCGCAATCAGGAGAAATGGCTTGAAAAAAGCATTATCAATATCGGCCGCTCCGGCACCTTCGCGAGCGACCGGACGATTCGGGAGTATGCCGCAGACATTTGGAACATCCACCCGCCTGCTTCCCGTTAACCTTCATATTTTTTTCGAAGCTGCAAAGCCATCACCGGATCATCGGTAAACAGCCCGGCGCAGCCCCATTTCACGAACATTTCAACCCAATAAGGATCATTGACCGTGTAAGGACGAAGCTGCACGCCATGCTGCTGCAGGCGTACCGCTTCCTCCTGCAACAGAAAAGGGACGCGAAAGTGATAGCCGCGCACGCCGATGTCCCGCAAATAGCGCTCCGGTTCATGGAGAGCCGCCGCGACGAGAATCGCCGTCTCCAGCTGCGGCTCCTGCTTTTGAATCTCATAAATGAGCCGATGGTCAAATGAAGAAAAGATGACCCGCTCCTGCAGCTCATGCTCGAAAACGAGCGGCAGAACAGCTTCCTTAAGCTGACTCCGCTCCCATACTTGTCCCTTCAGTTCAATATTGAGCAGCAGTTGATTGCCTTTTGCCCAAGTAAGCACATCAGCAAGAGCCGGAATCGTTTCATTGGCAAATGGCGGCGCAAACCAGCTGCCGGCATCAAACTCCTTCAGCTGCTGCAGCTCATACTCCTTCACAAAGCCGGTCCCTGTCGTCGTCCGCTCCAGACTGTGATCATGAATGACGACAGCCTGGAGATCTTTGCTTAGCTGCACATCAAGCTCAATCCCATCCGCCCCGGCATCCGCGGCGGCTTGAAAGGCGGCCAGCGTATTTTCAGGATACTGGGCTGATAATCCCCGGTGCGCAAACATACATGTTCCCAACTTTTTTCAGCCTCCTTATGAAGGATTATCGTACGCGGAAGGAACCCTTTTCTTCTTCTCCCCAGAAAAGCTGGCACGTATCCCCCGATGTCAGCGGCCCGACTCCTTCAGGCGTTCCTGTATAAACCAGGTCTCCTTCCCCTAGTCCGAAGCAGTCCGCGCATTCATCGATAATCGTTTGAAAATCAAAGATCATATGACTGATATTGCCTTTTTGCACGACTTCTCCATTTTTGACAAACGAGAAATCAACCTGCTCGCAGTCTTCCACGCTCGTAAAGTCCCAAAAAGAGCCGACGATGGCCGATTGCTTAAAGCCTTTCGCCCGCAGCCACGGGTGGCCCTTTTTCTTGAGCGCCGATTGGACATCACGCAGCGTTAAATCAACGCCTAAAGCGATTGCCCCGACGACGTCAGCAACGCGATCGCCAGCTTTCACTTCTCGCTTCATCTGCAACACAATTTCAAGCTCGTGATGGATCTCCCCTTTATCCTGCGGAAGGGTAATCTCCCGGCCATCTGCCTGCACAAGAGCATGCGTCGGCTTTGAAAACAACAGTGGCTCCTCTGGAACCGCATTGCCGAGTTCCTCCGCATGCTTCACATAATTTCGACCAATGCAATAAATGTTTCCTACGTTCATCGTCATCTCTCCTTTGTTGTTTGAAAAACTGGACAATTGATGAGTCGTGGGGGAGATTGGTGCCTTGGTTAGGAACCTCTTTCCGCTATTGACGTTTCAGCACCCTTTTTCCAAGATGAAAGGAACCACCTTCCGCTATTGGCGATTACAAGGAGGCTATTCCGCTTGTTCTGGCTTAATTGCGGAATCTCGTTCCTGTTTTTGCGCAAATAAGCATCATAATAGCGGGATAGCGGAATCTCGTTCCACTTCGCCTGAAGGAGGGGCGCTGCCGTTCCACTTTCTCCATATGCTTTAAGAGAAGGCGCCCCCACATGACAGGGACACCTTCTCTTCTACAACGCTTTGACTAAGCCGCCGTCGACGAGAAAAGATTGGCCAGTGATATACGTATTGGCGCCAGAGCCGAGAAAGACAACGATACTGGCAAATTCATCCGGATTGCCGTAGCGCCCGATTGGAATCGATTGCTCGGTTTGCTTGCGCAATTCCTCATAGCTTTTTCCTACTTTGTCGGCGCGGATTTGATCCAGCTCGGCAACGCGGTCTGTGGCAATTCTTCCCGGGCCGACCGTATTGATTAAAATATTGTCCGCAGCCAGCTCCTGAGACAGGCTTTTCGCCCAGCCGACAATTCCGGCGCGGAATGTATTGGAAAGAATCAAATTGTCGAGCGTCTGCTTGATTGAAGAAGAGGCAAAATTAATGATCCGGCCTCCCCCTGCTTTTCTCATATGCGGCAGCACCTCGCGGGTCAGACGAATAAAGCTTAGCAAATTCAGTTCAAACGCCTTGTACCAGTCCTGATCGGAAAATTTTTCAAAGCCGCCGGCTGGAGGTCCCCCGGCATTATTAATGAGCACATCGACCCGGCCAGTCCAATCGACCGCTTCCTGAACGAGGTTCTTAATCGATGTTTCATCCGTAATATCACAAACGGCATAACGGACTGATTCATTTCCTGTTGCTGCTTTAATTTGCTGAACCGTCTGCTCTAATTCTTCCGCGTTCCGGCTTGAGATAAGGACATTCGCCCCTTCCTTCGCAAAAGCAAGCGCGCTCGCTTTCCCCAAACCTTTACTGGAAGCGGTAACGATGACTGTTTTCTTATTTAGCTGTAAATCCATCTTATCAGGACTCCTTTATGCGTTTTTTACTTGATTGACAAGCGGCGTAAAGCCATTGATCTCGCAGCTGACAACATCGCCGTCACGGATCACGACAGCACCCGGCGTCCCGGTTGAAATGATGTCGCCCGGCAGCAGCGTCATCACTTTCGAATGGAAGGAGACGAGATTCCATGGCGTAAACGTCATGTTTGAGACGACGTTTTTCCGATGAAGCGAGCCGTTAATCATCGTCGAGACTTCGAGCTTCATGACATCGTCAACCTCATCAGGCGTCACCAATTCCGGACCGAAGCTAAAAAAAGTGTCAAAGCTTTTCGAACGCGTTAAGTAACGCGGGTTTTTCTCGAGAATGTCTTCCGCTGTCATATCAATAATCGTCGTGTAGCCGGCGACATAATGGATCGCATCCTCTTCCTCGACATTCTTGCATTCTTTCCCGATGATCACGCCAAGCTCCGCCTCGGCTGTCGTCCGCTTTGATTGTGGCGGCAGCAAAATCGTATCCTTTTCCCCAATAATCGTTGTGTCCGGTTTCATAAAGCTCGCCGGTTCGGTGTTAGGCGCCTTTTCACTTAAATCCGCAGCATGCTCTACATAGTTCAGCCCGATTCCCCAAATTTTGCGGGGATGGCGGTAAAGCGGGCCACACTCCACTTCCGTGCGGGCGGTCCCATCCAGCTTGGCGAGCACCTCCGCTCCTTCTGAGTCATACCACTCTTGAAGGCGGCTAATATCAGCTGTCGTAATCAGCCCGAACAGATCCTCTGCCCAATTATGCTGAAAAGTGCTGTTGATATCCTTCACCGAGTAAACTCTTCCGTCATGTACAACCGCTGCTCTTTCTTCACCGTGCTGCTTAATTGTCGCTAAACGCATGATATCAATCTCCTTTTTTCGACTCTTATATAGATACAAGATTACTAGCTTGATTTCCTGCTTCAATTTTCTCAATATTTGAGAAAGCAATTTCCAAAACCCGCTTTAGCGTATCTTTCGTACCAGCTCCAATATGAGGCGTGGCAATCACTTGATCCAATGCAAAAAGCGGATGATTACGTTCCGGCGGCTCACTGCTCCATACATCGATTCCGGCTCCGCTTATTTGCCCCGCCCGCAGCGCAGCCGCCAATGCTTCTTCATTTACCGTGCCGCCGCGCGACACATTGATGAGTACAGCCGTATGCTTCATCAGCTCGAATTCGGCCTTGTCAAGAAAATGTCTCGTTTCAGGCAACAGTGGAAGATGGAGGCTGATAATATCGGCCTGCCTGAGCAGTTCCTCTTTTGCGACATAGACCGCCCCTAGCGCTTCCTCCTGCTCACGGCTCGCGCGCTGAACGTCATAATAGATAATCGTCGTTCCGAACGCTTTTGAGCGTCGCGCTGTTTCCAGACCGATCCTTCCAAAGCCGAACAAGCCGTGAACCTTCCCACTTACTTCATAAGAGGAAAGGCGATGCTTCCACATCGGCCACTCTCCTTGCTTCGTTTCCCGGTCTAAAAGTAGCAGCCTGCGATACAACGCCAAAATCATCAGCATTGACAGCTCTGCCACCCCGTTGGCATTGGCTCCGGGTGTATTGGCCACCGTAATGTTGCGCTCCTTGGCCGCCTGCAGGTCAATATTGTCAACCCCGACGCCCGTTTTTTGAATGTGGACCAGGCGGGGAGTCCGTTCCAGTAAGGACGCCGATATCTCCGCTGTCGCCACGACGAGATAGTCGGCTTGCGCAAAGGCAGTTTCCCGGCGGTCAGAGTCAAGCTCGGTGCTAAATGACAGCTCAGCCCCCGGCGGCTTCATCTCAAGCAAAAGCTGCTTTAATTCCGATGATACCGGATCGACATAGACGATATTCATTCCGCTCACCCCACTGGACTAAATTGCTCGGTTTTAATGCCGAGCTGATCGCTGATCGCCTGCAATGTCTCGAGCATTTGCGCGGAAACCGGAATGCCGTTTTGTCTCAGCTCGCGCGCCCGCTCAAATTCAATTTCACCAGGCAAGTAAATTCGGTCAACTCCCTGCATCCGTTCAATTCCTTTGATTTCTTGCGCCATTTGATCGACTCTCGCTTTAAAAACATCCAACTCCTGAAAAAGATCGGCTCTCATCACAAAGAAAAACTGGCCGACATTCTGCTCATGCTCAAAATCATCGAACAGACTGCCGATATACGGTCCATACGCCGCTCCTGTAAATAAAGAAGAGAGCGTTTCCACTAAAAAGGAGAGACCATACCCTTTCGGCCCTCCGACCGGAAGAAGCAGCCCTTCAAGCGCTTCTTTCGGATCGGTTGTTTCCCTGCCGTCCTTGGAAATGGCCCATCCAACCGGAATCGACTTGTTTTCCTTTTCGGCAAGGACGATTTTTCCTTTTGCGACAGTGGTCGTTGCCATATCAAATACGATGTTCATCTCCCCGCCTGTCGGAATGCTGTAAGAAATCGGATTCGTTCCAAAGAAAGGCGTTCTTCCTCCCCACGGCGCCATCACCGACGGCGCGTTTGTGACCGCAATCGAAATGCAGTCATGCTGCGCGGCGTAATCCGTATAAGCAGCCAGCATCCCGGCATGGTTGGAATGCGAAATGCCGACAATGCCGACGCCGACCTCCTTCGCTTTCTGAACCGCAAGCTTAATCCCTTTCGTCGCCAGTGAAATCCCCATACTGTTTTCACCATCGATCAGGGCACTGACGGGAGTTTCCTTCGTAATATGAAAATTCAGTTTTTTGTTGACAATCCCTTTTTCCAGACGTTTGCAATAGACGTCGATCTTACTGATTCCGTGCGAATCAACCCCGCGTAAATTCGCCAGCACAAGATGCTCGGAAATCATTTGAGCCTGCTCCTGATCCAGACCGCTCCCTGTTAAAATTTGACCAATCCATTCTGTCAGTACAGCTTCCTTTATCCGGGTCATCAAGCTGCCCCCTCCTTTTGTCGATAAAACACCATATATAAGATTTAATTTAAAAAATTCCGACTACTCCTTCTATTTACCGGTACGGACTCAAGCCGATAAGCGGCCAATAGAAAAACGCAAACAGAAACATGATCGGTACCGTCACGATGAATAAGACGATGCCGACTTGAAACAGATCTGCCTTTGAATAGCGGTTTAAAGCGAAGGTCATTAAATTCGCCGGACTCTGCGTCGGAAGAAAATAGCCAAACGAGCAAGTAATAATGACGATTTGCGCCAGCCAAACCGGATTGATCGCCAAAGCCTCGGCAAGGCTGATCGTCAGCGGAAGAAAGACTGCCGTTACGCCAAGCATATTCGCAAACCCAAGCCGGAAAACGGTTACAAGGACGAGCATCACAATCGCGGCGAGCAGTGGGCTTTGCGGCGGGATATAGGCGACCAAGCCTTGGGCAATCCAATCTGCTGTTCCGTTCGTCTGCATCGCATCAGCTAGCGCGTATGCCGCACCGAACAAAATAATAATGTTCCAATTAATTGCTGAACTTGCCTGTTTCCATTGCTGTACGCCGAAAAGCGGCAAGCAGCTCAGCACCGCGCTGAACATCGCCACCATCGCGACGGAATAGCCATGGAACGGCTCTGTCATCCAGCCGGCCAGCATGAAGAGGCTAATCGTCAGCAGCTTTTTCTCATTGATAGTAACGCTTCCCATTTCACCAAGCTTCTCCTTAATATAAGCCCTGCCCTTGCTCCAATGATCGAGCTTGATTGGATAGCGCCACATTAAGACGAGCCAGAGAACGAGCAGCATCGTCAGCGCGAGCGGAACATTGACGATAAACCAGTAAAGATAGTTCCAATCGAAACCCGTCATCAGCTGAATCGTGGAAGCGGCATATACAGATGAACTGGAGCCGGTGATCAAAGCGAACGACATGAAGGACGAGGTGAACGTCACGCCGAGAAGCACGCTTTTTGCGTAGGCCGGATTGTCGCCATTTTTTCGCACAACTTCAATCAGTCCGACGCACACCGGCAAAATCATCGCGATTCTTCCGGCTCCGGTCGGGATGAGAAAGCTTAAGATGGTCAAGGCCAAAATCACAAGTCCGATACTCGCTGTCGCGTTTCCCTTGACTATCGAAAAAATCGAAAGCGCAATCCGTCTTCCCAAGCCTGTCGACTCAAAGGCCGATGCGATGATGAACGTCGAGACGAGCAGCCAGACAAACGGCTGGGCGTACCCTTCCAGCCCTTGCGCAAAATCAGAAATGCCGACAAGCTCCAAATACAATAATATGCCGAGAGAAATAATGGGCTGCGGCCATGTTCCGAGCGCCCAGCCACTTAAGGCGAAGACGAGCACAACAAACATCAGCGCGTGCTCGATCGGTAGAAAAAAGAGCAATAACCAGCTTACACTGTTACTAAGATAAAAGACGAGATCGGGACGAAACGACTTCAACGCATGTTTCATTTGCTGCTTCGTTTCAATCACACAAGCTGCTTCTCAGCTTGCTTGTTTTCATTCGGACGATCCAAGCCATGTTATGCACAAACGGTGTGCTTTCCTTCAACCGATTGAACATTAATTCCCCTCCTCATCGCCTGGAAGCTGATGAAGATTATATTCTGCTGATTTCCAGGCTTTATGGATATGCATTTCCGCCCGTTCTCTCGCCAGTTTCTTATCCTTGGCAATAATCGCTTCAATGATTTGTTCGTGCTCGCGAAACACCTCCTGCTTTCGATCATGATTGATCCAAGAAGTCGCGCGGATTAAGGCGATCGGATGAGCCAGCGTTCTCCTCATCTTATCGAGCACTTCATTTCCAGCTAATTGAAAAATAAAATTATGAAATTGATCATTGAGTTTAATAATATTCTCATCGCTTTGCGGACCGACATCCTCAGCAAGCGTTTTCTTCATCTCTTTCAGCAACTGCCGGAACTGCTCTTCCGCATCCGCCGTGACATGCTCCGCGGCCAGCTCTGCCCCCAGTCCTTCCAAAACAGCTCTCGTCTGGTAATAATCCTGAATGTTTCGCTGCGTTAATTTCCGGACAAACACCCCTTTATGAGGTTTCAGAACAACCAAGCCTTCTTCCTGCAAGCGAATCAGGGCATCACGAATCGGAGTGCGGCTGACTTCAAGCTCTTCGCTTAATTCTTTCTCCAATAGATGGTGACCCGGCTTATACTTTCCTGATAAAATATCTGACTTCACTCTTTCATACACGGCACCTGTTATTGTTTTCGCTTTTATCGTCATCGCTTTCAACCTCACAGTCCCTCTCTGTATTCCTGTCGCTACAGCTTTTTTAATTGTCTCATTATATCATGTTTAAGCGACTTCCTTAAATATAGAGAGCCTACTTAGCAACTAATTGAGTCCTTTTCGCCTGATCCGTCTGTAAATCCATTTCGCAATCGGATAAGCAATCAGTACAGCAATAAAAATGACCAGGGCAAGGGAAATCGGCCGTGAAACAAAGATATTGAACGAGCCTTCAGATACAAGTAATGATTGTCTGAGCGAACGCTCGGCCATCGGCCCGAGTACTAGCGCCAGGACAAGGGCAGCAGGGGAAAACCCATACAGTCTCATGAAGAAGCCGATCAAACCGAAGACGAGCATAATCCATGTTTCGATCATACTGCCATGTAAACTGAACGTTCCAATCGTACAAAGAATCATAATCACCGGCACGAGTAATTTATAAGGAACCTCCATTATTTTCACAAAGACCGGAATCGCGAAAATATTAATCGCAATTAAAATGATATTCCCTAAATACATACTTGCAATTAGCCCCCAGGCAAACTCAGGCTCCTGTTCCATTAAAAGCGGCCCCGGCTGCAGCCCCCACATCAGAAAGGCTCCGAGTAAAACGGCCGTCGCTCCCGAACCCGGGATCCCGAGCGTCAGCAGCGGAATCATCGCTCCGGAAGAAGCCGCGTTATTCGCCGATTCAGGAGCGACAAGACCAGGCATATGACCTTTCCCGAACTTTTCAGGCGTTTTTGATACTTGCTTTTCAAGTGAATAGGACATTAAAGATGCAATCGTCGCTCCAGCTCCTGGCAGGATTCCGACGACAAACCCGAGAAACGAGCCCCGCAGCAGGGTGAACTTGCTTTCGACAAAGTCGTGTGCATTCGGCCAAAAGCTTTTTTTGTCGTCCAGACGGATGATTTCTTCTTTTTCTTTCTTATGCTGACCGGAATAAAGCGAATAAAAAAGTTCCCCGATCCCGAACAACCCGATCGCTACAGGTAGAAAGTAAATGCCGTTAATTAATTCGGCCTCTCCAAAGGTGAAGCGCTGTGCTCCTGAGATGACGTCGACACCGACGACAGAGATCGCCAGACCAATCAGTGCCGAGATCACGCCGTTAATTTTGTTATCTCCCATAATCATGACCAATGTCAGCAACCCGCCGACCATCACGAGAAAATACTCAGGTGAGCCGAACGCTCCCGCGGCCATCGCAAAATAAGGAGCAAATAAAGTGATAAGCAGAACGCCGATCGTTCCCCCTACAAAGGAAGCGACCGCCTGCATCACCAGAGCCGGACCGACGCGGCCGTTTCTCGCCAGCGGATAGCCGTCAAATGTACTGGCAACCGTCGCCGACTCACCGGGAGTGTTAATCATGATCGAAGTGATTGTTCCCCCGTACATCGATCCGTAATAAATTCCGGCGAGCATGATAACGGCTGTAACCGGCTCAAGCGAGAAGGTCAGCGACAGTAAAATTGCGATTCCCGCTGTCGGGCCAAATCCGGGAATTAAGCCGACGACCATACCAACAAAAGCGCCGATCATTAAAAATAATATATTAATAGGGGTGATTGCCACCGAAAGTCCTAACCAAAGATCTGAAAGTATTTCCACTATTTTCTCCTCCCTTCTCCGTTAGAAGCCGAATATTCCTTCTGGAAAGCCGGCATTCAGCCAGACATCCAGCAAATAGTAGGTTCCTAAAGGCACTAAGATGGAAATCAACGTATTTACGACCATTCTTTGACGGTTAAGGACAAACAAGACGGCAAACGTATAAAGAATCATTCCGATTACGGCCCCTATAATTTGCAAAGTTCCAATAAAGAGAATCGTTAACACAATCATAATGATCATCGTTCTTACATTTTCCGTGATGGCAAAGGATGGCTTATTCTGCAGATGAAGCTTAAGATCTTTCGCAAAGGTAATAGCTGTAAAGACAATTAACAGACCACCAAGCCATAATGGGAAAAACCCCGCCCCCACCTGTCCCGAGCTGGTGACGTATTCATATCTTGTGCCGTACACGGTGAAGAAAATAGATGTGGCAAGCAATATTCCTGAGAATATAACTCTCATTTCGCTCCTCCTTAAAGTGAAAGGGGGACTCTCAGGTGCATGAGTCACCCTTTCTTGTCTACCTATCTATCATTATCCAGCTAGCCAATGACACCGAGTTCAGTCAAAATCTCTTCAAATGTGCTTACCGTCTCCTCCAAATAATTCGAAAAGTCATCGCCATACAAAATGTATTCAGATAAGTGATTTTTCTCGATATACTCTTTCCATTCCGGCGTTTCGGCAATCTGCTTCATCGTATCAATCCAATACTCACGCACCTCATCCGGCACATCCGGCGGCAGAATGACCCCGCGTGGCATCGAAATGTTGACATCTAAGCCTGATTCAATAAAGGTCGGGATTTCCTCAAACTGGCCGGGCAATCTTTCCTGCCCTGAAAATGCGAGCGCTTTCAATTCTCCTGCTTCAAGCTGTCCGAGCACGTCTCCAGGATTCGATACGACAGCATCCAACGTCCCTGCCAACATATCCGCCAGCTGTAAGCCGGTGTCATCATATGGAATATATTCATAATTTTCGACTCCTGCTTCCTCCGCAAAAGTGGCGACAATCATTCTGTCCACGTTGGCAACACCGATCCCGCCGAAATTCAACCGGTTGGCTTTCGCATGTTCAATAAAGTCTTCCAACGTCTCAAATTCTGAATCTCCCGGCACGACGAGGAACATGTCATCCGTTGCCATTAAAGCGACATGGGTGAAGTCTTCATACGTCCAGCCTGGATCAGATTGCAATGGAGTCGTAATAAAGCTTCCGCTCGTTGTCGAAATATCGCTGTCTGAGCCTGCTTTGCCCATTAAATAACCCCAGCCGACTGCTCCGCTTCCCCCTTCACGATTTTCAGGAACGATTGATTCCGGATAAAGCTCATACTGTTCAATGATCTTAATCATGCTTCTTGCCATGACATCATTTCCGCCTCCCGGTCCAAAAGCAATCGTCCAATCAAGAGGGCCGGACGGTTCAAATTCAGCTTCTCCTTCCGCTCCCGCTCCTTCAGCAGCTCCGCCTCCTTCTTGACTCGTTTCATCAGATCCACACGCTGCGATCATTCCCATTACGACTAACATCAGGACAAGTAATAAAAATCTCTTCATCAATAAATCCCCCTTAAGTAAACGCTTTCATTTACTTTTATTATTTTAAGAAAACCTCGTAGCGATTTTTCTTAACAGATTGGCAAGGTTCTTACTTTGTTTCAGAATTAGATAGAGATTGACTACTTTTCAGTTGATCCCAAAAGGTCCTCGCCTTTTGGGATTTACTCGATGTTATACCAGGTCGATGTCGCAACAGCAGCCAGTTTTCCCTCTTCATTGTATAGCTTTGATTCTAAGAAAATGACGTTGTTTCCCTTCTTCGAAAACGAAGACGTACACGAAATCGTTCCTGTGCGAACCGGACGGAGAAATTGCGTTTTAAGTTCCAAGGTGATAGCCGCCCCAAGAAACCGCTTACATAAATGTCCCATCGAAACATCCAGAATAAATGAAATGACACCACCATGCAACGTACCTTGGGGATTAAACATAAAATCTTTGCTTTCCAGCTCGATTGTGCATGTATCCTCCCCATATGAAAACGATAATCCAAAAAGCTTAGCTAAGAAAAATTGTTCAAATTCCGGCTTATGTTCCTGAAGTGCGCGTTCAAAGCTTTCTCTTGCCGCATTTTCATTCATATTTCTTCAGTCCTTAAGAGTACGTGAATTTTGGCTTTCTCTTCTCAAGGAACGCTTGCACCCCCTCTTTATAATCATCCGTATCAAACGAGATCGTTCGTAAGTACTCTGTTCTCTCACTTTCCTCGGTTTGACCGGAAGTGATCAATGAAATAATCTCTTTCATGCTGCGAACGGTGAACTGCGCCTTTTCACAAAGTCCTTGGGCAAACTCATACGTTTTTTCGACGATTTCCTCCGGCTCATAAACAACATCAACGAGCCCGACGCGCAGCGCGTGCTCAACATCAAGAATTTGTCCGGAGAATAAAATATATTTTGCCGTGGACGGACCAACGAGATCAACGAGTTGCTTTGTTGCCGTTAAGCCGTACACAAGGCCAAGCTTCGCTGGAGTAATTCCAAACTTTCCATTCGTATCCGTGAAACGGAAATCGCAGGCAAGCGCAATTTCCAGTCCCCCGCCGATACAAAACGATTGAACCATCGCGATGCTCGGCTTTGTCATCGTGGCTAGGGCGCGCTCCGCTTTATGAGTAGCGGCGTTGTAAATCTTCGCCCCTTCCGCATCAGCCCGCAGCGTCTTAAATTCGCTTATATCTGCTCCGGCAGCAAAGCTTGTTTCATCTGCCCCTCGCAAAATAAGTACTTTAATGTTCTTATCATTTTCCACATCTTCGACGAGTGAAGGAATTTCCTTCCACATTTCGTGCGTAAGCGCATTCCTTTTTTCGGGACGATTGAAAATAATCGTAGCAATTTCACCCTGCTTTTCTAAAACAAGATCCTTTTTTTCCATTACACCTCTTCCTCTCTATATTTATTATAAATAACCTCTTCTTCATACAATTTGGCAATTTCCGCTTCATCCATGCCGATTTCTCGCAGCTTTTCTGCTGTGTTCTGACCTAACCACGGCGCAGCCGAACGAATTTGCAGCGGCGTTTTCGAATATTTCACCGGAACGCCGATTGTTTTAATCTGGCCGAGCTTCGGATGCTCCATCTCGACAATCATCTCTCGCGCCTTAATATGAGGATCATTGAGCGTCTGATCATAGGTGTACACAGGCCCTGCCGGCACACCTGCCGCATCTAATTTTTCAACCCAATAAGCGGTTGGGTGCTCCTGCAAAATCGCTTCAATGTCTTGTTCCAGCTCATCAATGTTATCCATCCGCTTTTGCAAGTCAATGTATTTTTCCGCCGTGATCCATTCCGGCTTTTCAACGACGTGCTGACAAAACTTCTCCCATAAACGCTGGCTTCCAGCCCCGACCGTTACATAGCCGTCCTGTGTGCGATACGATTGGTACGGCGTGGATCGTCTATGTCTTGTTCCCGTTGCCTCCGGTACTTCGCCTTTCCCGAAATAGGCAGCCGATTCCCAAATCGTCCACGCTAATCCTGCATCGACCAATGACGTTTCAAGATATTGTCCCTCGCCTGTGTTTTGCCGATGAATATAGGCTCCGAGAATACCATAGATAGCCGACGCTCCGGCAGCGATGTCGTTAATCGCAATCCCGACTTTGGCCGGTCGCCCGCCAGGTTCACCAGTCATTCTCATAAAGCCGGTCACACCTTGAGCAATGATATCAAAGCCGCCCTTTTGACTGTACGGTCCAGTTTGGCCGAAGCCTGAAATGGAGCAATAAATAATATCAGGCTTGACTTCTTTAATTGTTTCATAGTCGATATTCAGCTTCTTTGTGACGCCCGGGCGGAAATTTTCAATAATAATATCAGCCTCGGCGGCGAGCTTATGAAAAATCTCCACTCCTTTTTCCGATTTCAAATCAAGAGCGAGACTTTTCTTATTACGGTTTGCCATTGCAAAGCAATAGCCTTCGTCATTTATAAACGGGCCCAGTCTCCGTGAATCATCTCCTCCCGGGAAGCGTTCAATTTTTGTAACTTCCGCCCCCATATCGGAAAGAACCATCGTACAATAAGGCCCGGCGAGAAATTGTGTTAAGTCCAGGATTTTCACACCATCTAAAGGTAGCATGATACCCCTCCCTCTCGTATATTGTGTACAATATACAATATACTCGTTAAATTGGGCGATGTCAACAAATATTCCGAAAAATCATAAATAAAAGAATAGTGTGTTGTCTTTGTCCTTCCATGCTAGCTAGTTTTGTCTTATCCTCGGGCAAGAGTAAAAATCAACCAGTTGGAAAAGATATAATACTGTATAGAAAGGAGGATGTGATGATGATTTCCAAAAAGCTCTCCTTTTTGACCTTTGTCGTCAGTATCGGGCTGTTTACTACCATTCCAGTCCAAGCGGAGCATCCTGATTTTCCCTCGACAATCCAGGAAACGACGGTTTATGTTGACAATAAGGCTGTGACGACAAATTACATAAGCCATGAAGGTCATATGTACGTCCCGGCCTTATTTTTCAAGCATACGGGTACTTATGTTGATTGGCTGGAACATGAACAAGCGGTTCTCTTTAGAGCGAAAGAAAAAGCAATTACAGTTCCGGCCGGCAAACCGCGTTCAAATATCTTTGATCGCGCGCTCGGCTTCTTACGCATGACCGATCATGGAAAGCATGCTCTTTTTTTTAACGAAGAAATATTTGTCCCACTGGAAGAAGTGGCGCGTAACCTGGCGATGGTAGTCCATTATGATTCAGTTAAAGCGAAAACGTTTATCACGACAAATATCCCCGCTCCCTTCCATTCAATCGGGAAAGTGAACACGGAAGAAAAGCTTGTCGCCTTAACATTTGATGATGGCCCTGACAATATTTACACGCCGCAAATACTCGATATTTTGAAAGAAAAAAAGGCGGTCGCCACCTTTTTTCTCGTAGGCAAAGAAATACAAACTCATCAGGATATGGTCAGGCGGATTGTTCAGGAAGGACATGGACTCGGGAACCATACGTGGCAGCATCCGAATCTTGAAACGCTCTGGACTGAAAAGGTAAGGGAAGAAATCAAAGAAACCCAATTAGCGATGGAGGCAGCAGTGGGGAGACAGCCGGATTTATTCCGCCCTCCCTACGGTTCGATAACGAAAGCGGATATGGCCTTATTACACGAAATCGGTCTGCGAAATATTTTGTGGTCTGTGGATACGCTCGATTGGAGCGGGTTAACAGCGGATGACATCCTCCTGATCGTTCACGAAAATATTTCTAAAGGCGGCATCATCCTGCAGCACAGTTTCGGAAGCAAGGAGCATGTATTGGATGGCACGATCGAGGCGCTGCCTAAAATCATTGATGAATTAAGAGAGGAAGGCTATACCTTTGTGACGGTACAAACTTTATTGGAGGCGGACAGCCTGGAGTAAGTGAAGGAAAGTTGATCGATCGGAGAGAGCGACATGGCAGCGGAGCTAACATGGCTGTTTATCCTCTGCCGCACTGTCAAGCATTAAAAGCCCCGCTTTCCGAATGTATGTCCGGCAAGCGGGGCTTCCTGTTCCTCTATCATGAAGCCGGCTGAGGAAAAAGCTGAAGCTTTTTAATTCGGTCCATCGCTTCCTGGAGGACGTCCTCATCGCATAGGAGGCCGATTCTGATATATCCCTCGCCATGCTCGCCAAACCCTCTTCCCGGGGCGATCACGACCCGTGCCTCCTCCAAAACTTTATCGGCAAACTCTTCCGACGTATAGCCGTTTGGCACCGGGAACCAGGCAAAGAAAGAGCCTTTTGGGGCGGTAACCTCCCAGCCCATGTCATGCGCTGCCTTGACCAAAACATCCCTGCGGCGTTCATACATCGCGACAAGCTCAGTGACGCCTGATTGATCGCTTAGTAAAGCGTGAGCGGCCGCTTCCTGGATTCCGCCGAAGATGCTGCAATAATAATGATCCTGCAAAAGCTCAATCGCTTCGATGACGCTTCGATTTCCAACGGCGAAACCAACCCGCCATCCTGCCATATTATACGTTTTCGACAGGGTCAGCATTTCGACGCCTACTTCTTTTGCGCCTTCCATTTGCAGGAAGCTTAACGGCGCCTTCCCATCAAATCCGATCGCCCCATAAGCAAAGTCGTGGACGATGCACACGTCATGCTTGTTCGCCAGCTCAATCGCTTCCTCAAACAAGGCCGGCGTCGCGACCGCTCCGGTTGGATTATTGGGATAATTCAAAAACATCAGCTTAGCTTTGTCAATTACTTCAGCCGGAATCGCGGAAAAGTCCGGCAGAAACCGGTGCTCCGCTACGAGCGGCATCGGATGAATCTCAGCGCCGGCTAAGGCGATACCGGATAAATAATCGGGATAGCCCGGATCCGGAAGCAACGCGACATCACCTTGATTGAGCAAACATTGGCTGATTTCAACAAGTCCCGTTTTCGTTCCTGCCAATACGGCAACCTCGGTATGCGGATCAACCTCAACGCCATATTCCCGCTTATAATAGGCCGCGACGGCTTCCTTCAAAAAGAAATATCCTTCAAACGGAGAATATTTATGATAAAGCGGATTTTCCGCCGCCTCTTTCAGCTTCTCAATAATATGCACCGGCGTAGGCTGGTCCGGGTTTCCCTGGCCGAGATTGATAACATCATCATACTCCGCCTTTAATTTTGTTACCTTTTGCACCAGCTTTGAAAAAAATTGGTCAGGTAAACGGTTTAATGCTTCCGCTTTTGAAAATTGCTTCATTCTCTCCACCCTCTATCCTCTACTAACTTCTCCTACGAAAACGGTTCAAGCGCCGCACCTTGGACATACGTCACACACCTAGCCGAGGCCTTCCCCGATTCCATCTGCAAATCTTTCAAAAAGAGGCCGCCCCAAAAGGGAAATGAACCCTTTTGGCGACGACCTCCAGCACGAGGCAGAATGTGCCGTTTAGCTTGGCCAGGAACGAAATGGTGTCATCCGCCTGCGCTTGACACCATCCCGCTGCTTTCTCTTTATCATTTGGCAAGCAGCTCTCTTACCAGGCGTTACCGAACGTCAATGCCTGATCTCTCAGTCACGGTTGATTACATATAAAATTAGTCCTATGCCCAGCTTAGTAGAAAGCAGGAATGTTGTCAATACAAGGCTGCGGACTATTTCAGGAAGCCTTGTTTGCGAATAAATACTTCCACTTCCGGCCGATTCGGTTTGGCGAAATAATTTGCCATTTGCTGCGACCATTTGTCCTGACGCTTCCCTTCGGATCGTGACTGATAATAGCGCTCTGTAATCTCGTCATAGCTGGCAAGCGCCTCGTCCATCACCGACGTATCGTATTTTTCATAATGAACAACAGCCCGCTCCGGCAGACGCGGCTTCTGCTCGGGCTGCTGCGCTGGATAACCGACGCAAAGTCCCATTACAGGAAATGTATACTCAGGCAAATCAAGCAGCTTGGCAACCGCCTCCTGATTGTTGCGAATTCCGCCAATCATCACGCCTCCCATTCCGAGCGAGCGGGCAGCCAAAAGCATATTCTCCGCCACAAGAGCCGCATCAACAGCGCCGACGATCACCTGCTCCAGCTCCGATGCTTCAAATGGCTGGCCACACTTTTCACTTGTATATTTCAGACGATAATAATCCGCGCAAATGACAAAAAAGACCGGGCACGTCTCCACATACTTCTGGTTGCCGGCATAGGCTGCAAGCTGCTTTTTTCTATCCTTGTCGCGAACGACAATAATGCTGTATGCCTGGACATGATGCGAGGATGGCGCCCACCTTCCTGAAGTGACAATTGTCTCAATCGCCGACTCGCTTACCTCCTGCTCCGTGTACGCCCGAATCGAACGATGGCTTTGAATAAGATCAATCATTTCAGAATGTTCCATATTATTTCCTCCTACAGTAACGTTTGTATTCTTAAGTGTACACAAGATCGCCTGTAACCAAAAGCAAAATGTCTGCCCATCTGTTTAGCCGATTAGACAAAATTCCTTTCACTGAACTGGACGGCAGCTGATAAATTGTTCATAATGTGTATGATTAATCATTCCAGTTATGCACAAATAGAATAGGAGGTTTTTCGAACCTTATGACAGCCCGACAACCGCTGCCGGAAAAAAACCGCATTCTCTCGCTCGATATGATGAGAGGGCTGGCCTTACTCGGTATTTTACTGGCAAATAGTATGCATTTTCAATTTGGTTTATTTTTAATACCTGATCTGCACGATTATTACCCGCTCGGTGCGCTCGACCGCGCTGCAGAAATGTTTATCGTCTTATTCGCCCAGGCAAGCTTTTATACGCTCTTTTCCTTTTTATTTGGCTATGGGATGGCGATGCTTAAAGAAAGACTTGAACAACAGGAGCTGCGCTTCGGCGTCGTCTATTGGCGCAGAATGCTGATTTTACTTGGTGTCGGCTATGTGCACGGAGTTTTCATTTGGGATGGAGACATTCTTTTTGTTTATGCGCTCACTTCCTTTGTGCTATTCTTTTTCCTGAAACTAAAGGAGAAGGCACTTTTTATGTGGGCGATTATTTTGCTGCTGCTCATGGCCAGCTCAATCGCGACGCCCGAGGATGACTCGACCTTGCTCCTTGATCAGCAGCTCGCTCACTATTCCGCTGAGGAAAAAGAGGTTCTTTCCGCTGGAAGCTATCCGGAGGTCGTCTCCTTCCGGATGAATGCCGATCCACTCGGCATGGGTATCATCGGCGATATCATCATGGACCTTTCTGCGATGGTCAGTGTTCTCGGCATGTTTTTGCTCGGTTCCTTCGTCGCCCGTAAAAAATGGCTCGAAGACGTTGCGGCGTACCGCCCGCTCATTAAGCGGGTCTGGTGGACGACGCTGCTGGTCGGCTTTCCGTGTAAGCTCGCATTTGTGCTTCATGACTCGTATCAAAATGAAATGCTTCATACGACGGTCGGAGGGCCATTTGTCGCGATGTTTTACGCATCAAGCATTGCCCTGATTGCCTCCACTGAAAAAGGACAGCAGGCACTGATGCCGCTCGCTTATGTCGGACGCTTGTCGCTGACGAACTATCTCGCTCAATCGATCGTCTTTACGACGCTGTTTTATGGCTATGGGGCAGGACTTTTCGGGGAAATCGGCTTCTTTTTCGGAATGGCGGCAGCCTTCGTCTTCTTTGCAATTCAAATTCTGGCCAGCAAATGGTGGCTTCACCGCTTTTATATCGGGCCGTTTGAATGGTTCTGGCGGATGGGAACCTACCTGACCGTCCCACGTTTGAAACGCTGAATAACGCAAGCAGGAGGGCCCGTTCATCTTCGGCCTCCTGCTATTTCCTTTATCAAAATCAGAACGGGAGGATGAACATGCAAAAGAAATACACGGCTTTTCTGATCGCCTTTACGCTGACCGCCGCTGTTTTACTCTGGGGTCCTCCACTCATAAATATGAATCCCTTTGGCATTAATAGTGAGCTGCACGAGGATTCAATGGACATTCAAACCGGGATACTTACTCATGAATCCTATACGGTCCCTATAGAAGGCAACATAGAACAATTAATTTCATTAACCTTATTAATGGAGAAAATCAAGCACCATTGGCATCTCTTCATCGTTGGTTTTTCTCTCCTTACAGCAGGCAGTGTTGTATTTTTCAAAAAAGATGTCAGATCGAGGCTTAATATGGCGGCCTACACTGCGTTGTACTTTCCCCTATTGACCATCTTCCTCGTTGTTTTCGCAACCTATTATCTGAATAAAACGTCAGAAGTAGAGGAGATTTTACAAACGCTGATCCGGTAGAAACAAAGGCTGCCGTCAAGGTGGCGCAGCCTTTATCTTTCACATAACAAAACAAGGCCGCCTCAAAGGAAACGTGAAACCCCTTTGTCGACGGCCTCTTATACTCAGCATTCACCTACGTGAAATAGACACAAATCTTGCAGTTGTTAATATCGTTAATCGGAATATCCATATCGTAAATTTCTTTCAGCACTTCTCTGTTAATAATTTCCGGAGTCGTTCCCTGCTTGACAACCTTCCCGTCCTTCAAGGCGACAATATGATCGGAATAACATGAAGCAAAGTTAATATCATGCAGCACGATCACGATCGTTTTGCCAAGCTCATCTACCATCCGTCTAAGCACCTTCATAATTTGCACAGAGTGCTTCATATCTAAATTGTTAAGCGGCTCATCCAGTAGAATATATTCGGTATCCTGGGCAATGACCATCGCGATATAAGCCCGCTGGCGCTGCCCGCCACTTAACTGGTCAAGAAATTTATCCTGAATATCCTCAAGCTCCATATAGGCAATCGCTTCGTCAATATGCTTCTTATCCTCTTTTGTTAAGTTTCCCTGCGAATAAGGGAAACGTCCGAACGAGACAAGCTCTCTTATCGTTAACCGCAACGAAATATGGTTGGTTTGCTTCAAGATCGAGATTTTCTTTGCCAGATCCCGGCTTTTTGTTTTCGTTATATCAACGTCATCGATCCGTACATCTCCTGAATCCTTGGCAATCAAACGGCTGACAATCGAAAGGAGCGTACTTTTTCCAGCACCATTCGGACCAATGAACGAGGTGATTTGCTGTTTTTTAATGCTGACTGTGACATGGTCGACGACATTTTTCGTTGCATATTGCTTCGTTACATCAATGACTTCTACCATTTTTTACTCTCCTTTAACAATAAATATAGGAAATAAACTCCGCCGATGAAGTTGACAATGACGCTAAGTGTCGTTGAAAACGTAAAGACCCGTTCCACGATTAACTGGCCACCGACAAGGGCGATAATACTAATAAAGATCGCTGCAGTAATTAAATATTTATGCTGATATGTTTTCATGAATTCGTGCGCGACATTGGCCACGAGCAGCCCGAGGAATGTAATCGGACCGACAAGCGCCGTTGCGATCGAAACGAGGATCGCGACGATGAACAGCAGCCGTTTAACAACATAATCATAATCGACTCCTAAATTAATCGCCTGCTCCCGGCCGAGCGAAATCACATCCAAATATTTAATAAAACGATAAAAATAGAGACTTAATAACAGAATCAGAACAATAGATATCCCAAGCAAATCGGTATTGACATTATTGAAGCTGGCAAACATCCGATCCTGCACGGTCATGAACTCGTTTGGATCGATCAGCACTTGCATGAAGGTCGACAAGCTTGAAAACAAGGTCCCGAAGACAAGCCCGATCAAGAGCAGCAAATAAATATTTTGCCCTTCTCTTTTAAAGAGAAGCTTATAAAGAACTCCCGCGAACACGACCATCAATGTGACGGATAAGAGAAAGTTGACATATGGATGAATCAGTGTAAAACCGATTGAACCAAAGGCAAAAATCATAAATGTTTGTAGCAGCAAATAAAGAGAATCCAGTCCGATGATACTCGGCGTCAAAATCCGGTTGTTCGTAATCGTCTGGAAAATAACCGTTGAAAAGGCAATCGCCGCTCCGGTGATGACAATCGCCAAAACGCGGAATCCTCTTCTCGGCAAAATGTATTCCCAATTTCCATTGGCGCTGATCGTCATAAAGACCGCGATTAAAATGACGGACAGGACAGCTAGAGCAATAATTTTCGACTTAAAACCCATATGATTTCCTCCTTAGTAGCAAATAGAGGAAAATCGCACTTCCGATCACACCAACCATCAAACCAATGGCAATCTCATAAGGGTAAATGATAAGTCTGCCCAAAATATCACACGCCAGGACAAAGATGGCTCCTAATAAAGCGGTATACGGAAGATTATCCCGCAGGTTGTCCCCGCGGTAAATCGTCACAATATTAGGGATAATTAAACCGAGAAAAGGGATCATTCCAACCGTTAACACGACAACGGATGTAATCAGCGCAACGATAATAAGTCCTAAATTGACGACCCGCCTGTAGTTTAATCCGAGATTGACGGAGAATTCTTCTCCCATCCCTGCCACCGTAAAGCGGTTTGCGAATAAGTAAGCAAGAATAAGTCCAGGAATACTTATGTAAAGCAACTCATAATTACCTTTAATAATTGTGGCGAAATTACCTTGTAACCAGGCGGACATATTTTGGATCAGATCATGACGGTAAGCAAAAAATGTCGTGATCGAGCTGACAATATTTCCAAACATTAATCCTACCAGCGGAATAAAGATCGTATTTTTAAATTTGATCCGCTCTAAAATTTGCATAAAAATAAAAGTACCCGCCAGCGCAAAAGCGAAGGCAACCAGCATTTGTTGCAGCGGCGTTGCCGAGCTGAACAAAATTAACGAGACAAGAATACCAAGCCTGGCAGAATCCATCGTTCCAGCCGTCGTCGGTGAAACGAATTTATTTCTTGTGAGCTGCTGCATAATCATCCCGCAAATACTCATGCTGACACCTGCAATCAAAATACTCACCAGACGCGGGAACCGTACGAGCCACATCGTCTGAGCCTGCTCCTCATTCATCGAGAAAATGTCGAGTGGCGAAATATCACGGACACCAATGAATAAAGAAACAATGGATAACACAATTAACAGAATCACTAAATATCTTTTCTTCATTAAAAATTCCCGCTCTTTCTATTGGCTAAGGGTTTTTTCAATACGTACAATCGCTGATGGCGTAATCAAAAATGATAATGGTTATCAACACCATGTAAAAAGAAAGCCTTCCAGCGAGAGATATTATATTGATAATGATTATCGTTCCAGCCTCATTTTACCTTTCTTCACCGTTGATTGTCAATGTTTAATCGACAATGCTGTCTCTTTTTCATCGCCGTGAAAGAGCGGTATTCACTTGGAAAGGGAGATCAAGTAGTTTACCTCCATGACGCTCCTGACATACACGTCGCTTTCTGTGGGAAGCTGTCTGTTTTAAATACGGATTTTAAATGATTTTAGGGGCTGGGGAAAAAGGTAAATAAACCTTTTCCCCAGCCCCCTAGGATGATTCTTCCGATTATTAATAGAATCTTTGATTTTGTTCGGCAGCTTCTCTCGCCAGACGGAAGCTTGAAACAGCTAATTGAGCATATGTTGTTTCTTCCTTTGGACGGAACTGGTTCTGACTGGCGGTTAGAAGATCTAACGCATTCGCCAGAGCGACATATCCGCGATATTCCTCCGTCACGAGGTTTGTATCGGCAAAGCCTAATTGATAGATTTCATCATGCTTGCCCGCCGCTTCCAATCCGAGCGCTTTAATGTACCAGACAGCCAACTCTTCGCGTGTAAGCGGCTCATCAAGAGCAAATTCCCTTTCATCCGTATCAAGCACGCCGTAATTCACAGCCTGCTCTACAACTTGAAAGAGCGGATGATCCGGCCCGATATTGTCAAAGGACTGAGCGCGATCATTCTCTCCCGGGAATGGAGGATAAATATACGTGAGTGACTTCATTGTGACCTCTAGTGCTTTTCCTTTCGTAATCTTCTCATCAGCATTGAAGTTTTCTGGATCATCAACGGTTAAAATACCCGCCTGAAGCAAGTGATTCAGTTCCTCCTCCGCCCAAGGGTGAGAAACTTCTGGAAGCACGCGATCTTCGCCGGTTGCCCACTGGCCAGTTAAGGCATCCAGATAAGCGTAGCCCTTGTCAGAGAATGCCGGAACATAGAGCAAATGATAATGCTGATCCTGATCCTCTCTATAATCTCTTACGTAAGAAAGCGAGACTTGAAGAGCCTCATTAAATCGTTCAATCGCCTCCTCTTCAGAGATTGCTTCTGCTGCATTAGGCCATTGATCAATTTCCTCGAATTCAGCGGCAAGATTAATCAATTCGCCGTCCGGTGAGACGGTTACAAACAACTGATTGCCTACTACTTCAAGTCCGTTTTCAATCCGTGGAAAGACAAAGTTGAATTCATTATTATAGGAATAACCATTCTCTTTCACCGGGTAAGCATAGTGATGCAAATACGATGGTGCATATTCCTCTAAATAATCGACTGCCTTCGTCAATGCTTCTTCCTCGGATAACGTACGTCCAAGGTTTGGCTCCTGCCCGATTTCGTTCAGGACGTCCCGCTTAATATTGTAATAATTCACAATTTCGCCCGTTTGTGCATCAAGCTCAAGATTCGTTCCGTACCCGCCATTGCGATACTCATACATATAGTTGACGCTAATTACTTCACGTCCACTATAGCTGTTGTCCCTCCGTTCGACCGATTCAATACGGAGCTTCACTTCATCTGAATCAATCGCCAGCAGTTCTTCAGCAAAACGGCGCGCTGCTTCCAGCGTTATTTCGTTCCCGGCGGATTCCAGCGGCTCATCAGTGAGCATCGTGAATTCACCAAGGGTAGGCACTTCTTCACTAAAGGCGGCTGCTGTCTTCCAGTCACCTGACAAAGCGTGAACGCCTGTTACGAGAGGGAAAGGAGAATAGACGAGCTCTACTTTTTTACTATTTGGTTCATCGTAACGAATTTGATAGTGTAGCTGTAAATGAATGTTTTCTTTTATTTTCTCCACTACATTTTCTTCATCAATCACAGCATCGGCCGCATCATAGCTGTGGTCCTCGCTGCCATTCTCAATCTTATAAAAATCAGTCACGACGCCATTGGCCAGTACGGTAACCTGCAAAGATTGATCAGCCACTGGTACCCCGTTATGCAGACGATTAAATGTGAAGTGATAACGAATCGGTTCCGTTAATGTCTGGTTGCCGTAATAAAAAAATTGATCGTCTGATAATTGATAAGAGCTACCATCCGGATACCGTCCGAGAAGCTCCAAAGCGATCTCTTCGGCTTCTTCCTTTGTTATCTTGCCAGGGAATAAGGCATCAGACAGATCTGCTGGCTGGTAGTTAAATTGCTCAATATGTAAATCTTCCCCGACAAAAAGCGCATTCCCGTACACATACTTGCCGTTACCCATTTCTTTATCGAAATCCAATGCATAGCGAACGACATCCTCATCCTCGCCGCCATAACGAAAGCCACTTCCCATCTGGAAATCATCAGCACTTAGAAAATCAAATGTACCTGGGAATAATTCTTTTAGCTTATCAATCAGCTGCTGTTTTTCAACAATGTTTTCCGTAGAAGATATTTTAATCTCAACAGGCTGAGCCCCCTCTTGGACCGGAAGCGCGCTCGCCCCCGCCACGGGGGCAAAAGTCCCCAATCCAACTACAGCCGCCAATGATAAAATACCTAATCTTTTGCTACTTCTCAAAATATCCCTCCTAGAAAATATCCAAAATTTTTTACTTCTCCGTATAAATATATTACAATTTCTAATATTTTGTATATAGTTCCCAAGATTTTTCATAATTTAGCTTCTTTTTATTTTGCCAGGGCTCCCCCATCGATCGATAAGACCGCTCCGGTGACATACTTGTTGTCCGGCAGAGCAAAATAAACACATGCTTCAGCAATTTCTTCAGCTGTTCCTAACTGCGGCGTAACGCGGCGGCTAAAAAACTGCTCCATCAGCTCCTCCGGCTGCGGGTGCTTAGCGAGCATTTCTTTTATCATTGGCGTTTCAATCGTCCCGGGACAAATGCAATTTACCCGCACGCCATCTGCCGCATGGTCAACGGTCATCGCTTTTGTCATCCCTACGACGGCCGCCTTCGCTGCACAATAAGCTGCCCGGTTGGCCAATCCTTTCAACCCTGCTTCTGACGCAATATTAATGATAGAGCCGGACTTTTGCTTGATCAGATGCGGCAGGCTGTAATGGCTTACCAAATAAGTAGAGGTAACATTGACGGCAAAAACCTCATCCCACTCTTCCTTTTTCACCGTTGCCACGCTGCCTGGGATCACGACACCGGCGTTATTGACGACGATATCGAGCTTGCCGAACTGCCGGCTGACCGCCTCAATCATCGCTTCCACTTCTGCTTCAACCGTGACATCTGCCTGAAAGAACTCGGCCACGCCACCTTTCTGCCGGATGTGGGCCACTACTCCTTCGCCACGCTTCTGATTCCTTCCTACGACAGCCACCTTCGCTCCTTCTTCGGCCATTCTTTTCGCTATCGCTTCCCCAAGGCCAGAAGTTGCTCCTGTCACGACAGCCACCTGTTCTGCTACTCTCATTCTATCTCCTCGCTTTCTCGTAAAATCAAAAGAACTTTACCACCAATAGTAAAAATAGTCAATTGAATATTCTGAAAACTTTTCGTTTGATTCCAGTCTTTACACGCTCAGCCCAAGCGGCTCAGCAGCCGCTTACTGCTGCTGAGCCGGCGCTTCTTCAGCGAGAACGCTTGCCTTGCGCTCCTGATAAAATGCGAGTCGGAAACCGATTAACGCCAGCAGGATGCTGACCATAATAATATTTTTGCTGCCATCGAAAATCGTGCTTGCATCAAGGTTGCCCCCTCCCCCGCTTCCGTGGCCGTGAATTTTTAAAGAAATGTCGCTGCTCATGACGCCCAACGTCATCGCAACGGCTGAAATGGCCGAAGCAAACGTATGACCCATTTGCCTGGTCGTTTCCAGCATTCCTGAGGCAAAGCCTTGGTAATTTCCCTTGATTGAATTCATGATGACATTGTTATTAACCGACCAGAATATCCCCATTCCCGCGCCAATCCAGGCACCGACCAGAATATACGGAATAAGAGAGGTCGAACCGAGGACAAACCAATAAATGATAAAGCCTGAAAGAATGATACCCATCCCGATGGGCCGAATGGCGTTTGAGCCTGTACGATCATAAATTGCTCCTCCGATCCGTGGAAAGATTGCATTCATGAATTCCACCGAAATGAGCACAATCCCGGCATAAACCGGCGCCATCCCCAAGCCGTCCTCGACTAAGAACGGGACAAAGAAAGTAACATTGATCATCGCCAGGTGAAGAATAAAATTCGCGCCTAGCGACGAAACGAATAACTGATTTTTAAATTCATGCAGAATAAGGATCGGCTGTTCCGCCTGCCTTTCCACTTTGATCAGCAAAAGCGTCAACCCGATTAGGAATAAAGGCACGACAAACGGGAACAGAGGCTGACAGGTAAGGGCCTGCATTCCTCCCGCAGTCGGACTGCAGCTGCCGAAATCAGGAATCGCGCTTACATAAAAAACGGTCGAAACGATAATGACATAAATCAGCAAAGCTCCGCGCAAATCAATTTTCGCCGATGTGGCCTCGACTTTCTTTTCCTTAATGGTATACACGAGACATAGAACGAGAATCGCCATCGGAATCGTAATCCAGAAAATAAGGCGCCAGCTAAAAAACTGAAGAAAGATTGTACTAATGCAAATGCCGATCAGCGAACCGAATGCCGCAGCGGACGTCACTTTGCCAAAAGCGCGCGCCCTCAACCCGCCCTCCGGAAACAACTTTGAAATGATCGAAAGCGCGTTGCCCGACATGAGCGCAGTTCCGATCCCTTGCAGAGCGCGAAATAAAAACAGCTGCATGTAAGAAGCTGCAAACCCACAAGCAATGGACGCTACTAAAAAAATAACCGTCCCGGTTGTAAATACTTTTTTGTCGCCAAACTGGTCACCAATTCTCCCCGAAATCAACAGCAGCCCGGTTAAAGATAATAAATAGATGGCCATAATCCAGCCGCTTTCGGTCATCGTCAGCCCAAGATCCCGGCTGACGCTTGGCAGCATCGCCGCCACCGGGACGAGGGCAAACTGCACCATAAAATATCCTAATATGACGGTATGTAACCCTTTTTTTTGCTCCGGGGACATCTTTTCTTTTGACATGACATCTCCCCTCCTTTTCCATAACATCATTATTCTTTAATTGTAAACGGTTACAAAATACGACATGCCTTTCTTCGAGCTATCCCCTCCTTCCTCTCAGTTTTTTTGATTAAGTTCTTGCTTTTTTGGAGCCGCATGAATTTCTGATCACTAACTCCGGCTCTAATGTAATACGAAACGGCAGCGAATTAGACGCCGAAGAAGCTCTGTTTTTATCTTCGATTTTTTGCATTAGCTTTTCCGCCGCTAATTGAGCCATCTCTTCTGCCCGTATGCCGACGGTCGTTAATTCGATTAAGCTGTGCCCCGACAAGCTGATATTATCGACGCCGATCAGCGCGATGTCATCCGGGACGGCGACATGTTGCTTTGTTAAATAATTAAGGGCATCGAGCGCAATATGATCAGCCGTTGTGAAAATAGCTGTCGGCTTCACTTTTTTGCTGCGCATTTCATCCAATACCTTTGGCACTTCGGTTTTCGTATTCGTAAAATCAACCGAGCGGATAAAATGGTCGTAAGCCTTCAAACCGTATTCATTTAACGCTGCATAATAACCGGAGATCCGATCCTGCACCGTATTAAACTTATTGGGCCCATGAATGATGCCGATTCGCTTATGCCCTAATTGGATCAGATGCTTTACCGCTGTATACGCCGCTTTAAAGCTGTCATGGATCACGTAATCAGTATCATCCTGATCCGTTTTGCGGTTATAAAGGATATAAGGAATGTTGTTTTTTTCAAGATTCTCAAACGACGTGTCTTTAAAAGCAGCACCAATAATGACCCCATCTACTCTTCGATTGACGAGAAGGTCGATATACTCCGTCACTTTTTCTTTTTTCTCATCGGTTACATATACATTCACATGGCAATTGTAGCGTTCGACAATTTTAATAATGACTTCCGCCGTCTCCGCAAAAAACGGATTGCCGAGATTGCCGACAATTAAGCCAACGGTGAACGTTCTTTTCATCACCATGCTTCGTGCAATCAAATCTGGTTGATAATCCAGCTCTTCAATTGCCTGTAATACTTTCTTCTTCGTACTTTCCTTCACAAAAGGATTGTTGTTTACCACTCTTGATACTGTCGCTGTCGAAACGCCTGCCTTCACCGCTATATCTTTAATCGTCACCTGCACTTAAATCGCCTGCCTCAACTGATGTTTACATGTTTATTTTTTCCATTGTACACGTTTACAATATCAAGGAATGCAAAAAAGTCAAAAACACTTGAGAATAGTTTATCATTCCCAATCCCCGCGGTCAATAAAATTCTGAAAATACGAATAATTACTCCGGTCTCCATTATGAGCAGCACAACTTATGATTTGCGACTCACCCATTTATAGCCGATTCCCCAGACCGTTTGAAAGTAGTCATCAATCGGAAATCCGGCCTGACGGATTTTTTCACGCACATTGCGGACATGTGAATCAACTGTTCTTCCTTCTGTTTCAGAATGCAACCCCCAAATGGTCATGATCAATTGCTCACGTGCAAAAACTTTATTTGGATTTTTCATCAGATGACCGATCATTAAAAACTCTTTCGGCGTCAGCTTGATGAGCTTTTGCTGATAGGATAGCTGAAAATGATCCTCGTCCCAAACTAGCCCATCAACTTCAACAAGGCTCTTCTTCGGGCTCCTCCGCAGCAATGCTTCTATTCGAGCCAACAGCTCTTCTTCATGAAAAGGCTTCGTCACATAATCATCTGCTCCCATTTTCAGCCCTTTTACGATATCCTCCTGCTGTCCTCGAGCCGTCAGCATTAAAATCGGAACATCGGAAAAGCCCCTAATTTTCTCACACAGGACAAAGCCGTCCAATTCCGGCATCATAATATCCAGCAAAACGAGATCATAAGATTCTTTTTCTAAATACGAGAGAGCTTCGTACGGACCCAACGCTTTTTGGCAATAATAATAATGAGGTTTCAAGTACAATGCAATGAGGTCCAGCATTCGCTTTTCATCATCCACAAGTAATAGTTTATGCACATCCCTCACCTCTTTCCAGCTTTATACTCACACATGTCCCTTCACCAGACACACTGTCAATCTTCATCATTCCACCATGAGATTCGATTATTTCCTTTGCAATCGCAAGTCCAAGTCCCATCCCTCCACTTTGCCTCGATCTTGACTTTTCCACGCGATAAAGCCGCTCAAACACATAGGGGAGCTCCTCTGACGGAATGCCTTCTCCTTGATCTTTTACGATTATTGTAATATGCTGCGCCGTACAGGTCACTTTCACCGTGACCTGTGTCTTCGCGGGGGAATGTTTCTTGGCATTATCCAATACATTTAACAGCACCTGCTGAAATCGTTCCGGATCGATACACGCAGTGATGTCTTCCTTACATAATAGTACCAGCTGGACATCTTTTGCGCTAAACATCGGACGGATCAAATCGATAATCGTGCGGAGCAAGTCAGCCAGCTTCACCTGTTGCTTTTCAATGATGAATTGATTTTTATCTAATTGGGCCAGTTCAAATAAGCGCTTTACAAGTGCTGATAAATATTCGCTTTCTTCACGGATGATCGCGATGTATTCCTGTTTATTTGCTTCGGAAGTTTCCGGGCGACTGACAATATCAGCATAGCCTTTTAAATATGTTAAAGGGGTGCGCAACTCATGGGAAATGCTCGCCAGAAATTCATTGCGGGCGCTTTTTAAGCGCGCTAAGTCGGTTGAAAGCCTCGTAATCGCGTTAGCCAGTTCCCCTAATTCATCTTTGCGCTCAATGTTCAGCAGAACCTTGTTATGTCCTTGGCTTAATTGTTCTGTCGCCTCCTTCATCCGGATTAATGGGAGCGTGATGAGCTTCGACAGAACGAAAATCGTTAAAATCGTTGTGGCGATGACAATCAGACCAACGACGATAAACTGCCGGCGTAAATGATCGACAATTTTTTTTATTTGATTCGTATCAGCAAACATAAAAACATGGCCGCTATGCTCACCGTTTATCGTAATCGGACTATCTGTGGCAATATAATCTTTTTCATTCCAGCGCTCCTCAAGCACTTTCCCTTCAATTGGGATGTTCGTTAAATCGGTATGCCTTAGAATCTCGTCTATTTCTGGAGCGATTGGATCTGAATGAACGATCACATTTCCACTTTCATCCGTAATAATGACAATAAAATCCGAAGCGGATTCCATCATGCCGACGTGCTCCAAGGTTGTTTGCTCAAAGCTGTCCTCCAATACTTCCCGGTGCGTATTTCCACGCGCCAGGAGATTGCCAACGATTTCCTCCACCCTCTCGTTCACTAAAGTAAAGTAGAGAGTAACAAACAAAAATGACTCAATTAGCAAAATGAAGAAAAAAAATAGCAATCCGATTTTCAACGAAAGTTTCGTAACCATAGCTACCCTCTTTTATATCCTGTCTTACGATAAGTGTACCGCACAATTTTCGATTTTTTGTGCAGAATCTATTTTTTCTTTTTAAAAAGTGCCATACTTTCTGCACAACTCTTGCAAATTTAATGGGTAAACTACTCATAACATAGAAAGAAAAGAGGGATAAATAATGCAAAAGAAAAAATTCGGAATCGGAATGTTAGCTGCTTTTGCTGCATTGGCGCTGACAGCGTGCGGCGCCAATCAGGACAAGACGGCACCTGGAGACAACGAGGAGCCAGTGGAGATGAACCATGACGTGGAGGAGACGGCCGATCACGGCTCTCATGCAGAAATGGATCATTCAAGCTCCGGTGAGGTTCCTGACAATTTACAGCCTGCCGAAAACCCCGCTTATGAAGTCGGCAGTCACGCCGTTCTTCAAACCGATCATATGCCGGGAATGCAAGGTGCCGAGGCAACAATCACAGGAGCTTACGATACGGTTGCTTACGTCGTCACCTACACTCCAACAACCGGGGGCGAACCAGTTGAACATCATAAATGGGTTGTTCATGAGGAAATTGAAAAAGCGACAGAAGATCAGGTAATTGCGCCAGGAACAGACGTGATTTTACTGGCCGATCATATGGAAGGAATGGAAGGAGCAACAGCAACAATTGAGTCCGCTGAAGAAACGACTGTTTACATGGTCACCTACACGTCCACAACAAGCGGAGAAGAAGTGGAGAATCATAAATGGGTCACAGAAAGTGAGCTTGCTGCTGAATAGTGTCTTGGACTTCCTCCCGCATTGAGGTACGGCGGCACGTAGAGTCTGCATATCATAATAAAGGTGAACAGGGCTTTTCTTTCTGCTCACTTGTGCCGGCCTAAAACCGCCGCCTCATTTTCTGCTTTCGAAATTATTGCGCCTTCTCCTTTTGCCATCTTTCTAACCTGCTTTGCTTCCATGCTATAATATGCTAAAGTTCTTTTGAAAACAAAGCCGAAAAGGTGATGATCATGAAGACAAACAACGACTTTCCGCATCAAGGATGGAATCTGGACAACAGCTATGCACGCCTGCCGGACATCTTTTTTACTCATCTTACTCCGCCTCCCGTACCCTCGCCGGAACTTGTGATCTTCAACGATTCCCTGGCTTCTGCTTTAGGCTTTCAAAGTGAAGCGCTTAAAAGCAAAGAAGGAGTCGAAATTTTTGCAGGCAACCAAATGCCCGAGGGCGCTTATCCGCTCGCCCAGGCTTATGCCGGACATCAATTTGGACATTTTACGATGCTCGGTGATGGACGGGCTCTATTGCTCGGGGAACATCTGACTCCGACTGGTGAACGAGTTGATATTCAGCTTAAAGGCTCCGGACGCACACCCTATTCGCGCGGTGGGGACGGGCGCGCTGCTCTCGGTCCGATGCTGCGCGAGTATGTGATCAGTGAAGCGATGCACGCGCTTGGCATTCCTACGACCCGCAGTCTCGCAGTCGTCGCAACGGGGGAAGTCGTGTATCGGGAAACCGAACTGCCGGGCGCTGTTCTTACCCGTGTCGCCGCTAGTCATTTGCGTGTCGGCACATTTCAATATGCGGCCAGATGGGGTTCGAAAAAGGATCTGCAAGCACTGGCTGACTATGCCTGGGACCGCCATTTTTCTGATCTCCCGGCCGGTCAGAACCGTTATTTGTCTTTGCTGCAGCAGGTTGCCGCACGCCAAGCCCAGCTAATCGCCAAGTGGCAGCTCGCCGGCTTTATTCATGGCGTTATGAATACGGACAACATGACGATCAGTGGGGAAACGATCGATTATGGACCATGCGCCTTTATGGACATCTTCGATCCGAAAACCGTATTTAGCTCGATTGATGTCCAAGGCCGTTATGCTTACGGCAACCAGCCGCGGATTGGCGAATGGAATCTTGCCCGTTTTGCGGAAGCGCTCTTGCCGCTGCTTGATGACGATGAGCAAGCAGCCGTCGATCAGGCTCAGGACGTCATTTCCAATTTCGCCTCACAATTCCGCCAAGAATGGCTAAACGGAATGCGGGCCAAACTCGGAATCACCAACGAAGAAAAACAGGATATCTCGTTAGTGGAAGACCTGCTCGGTATGATGCAGCAGGAAAAAGCAGACTACACCAATACGTTCCGCGCCCTGACGCTTGGAGAATATCCAGCAGATACCGCTCTTTTTGCCGGCTCAGCGTTCAAACAATGGGAAGAACGCTGGCAATCGAGACTCGGCCGCCAGACTTGCCCGGAAGCGGAGAGCAAGCAGCTTATGAAGCGCCATAATCCAGCGATTATTCCACGCAATCACCTCGTGGAAGAAGCATTAGCCGCCGCAGTTGATCATGGAGACTATGACGTGCTGCACCGCCTCCTCGCTGCTCTGGCCGATCCATACGCCTACTCGCCCGAGCAAACCGCGTATGCCGTCTTACCTCCCCCGCCCTCCCAGCCTTATCAGACGTATTGCGGCACATGAATGTGCAAGGCAGCAGGCTTAGCCAAAAGGGAAAATTACCCCTTCCGGCTAAGTCTCTTGCTTTTTTCTAAGTTTTCTTGCTTTTCCGGCAACAGTTGTATCATAATACGAGTAAAAAAACGTTATCGTTTAACTAGCAATCTAGCTGATTGCGAAATGAGGATTTCATGAAAAAAACTAAGTTATTTCTCTATATTACGATTTTTTTCATTGTATTGGCTTGTATCCGGCTATTTTGGCTCACCTTCCATGTTATTCCGGATGAACGCTACGCTAATGATGGCGTTCTTGATCTGCGCAGCGAGAACATGCCAAGTGATGACGTTATTACATTAAGCGGAGATTGGTCTTTTTACCCGAACCAGCTGCTTCATCAAACAGAGGACCTCGAATCGTCCGAAAAGCGTTATCAGTCTGTTCAAGGCGAATGGGAAAAGGGAAATGAACAAGCTTCCCTCCAATACGGTACCTATCATTTACGGCTTCTATTAAACGAAGCAGATACCGAAAAGCCTTACGGGATACGAATTCCGTCGATCCGTTCAGCCTCCCATGTTTACCTGAACGGGAAATCACTCGGACAGGCCGGGGTTCCAGCTGCTGATCAGTCGGATTTTATTTCTCGCAATGTTCCGTATTATGTATATTTCTATGCGGATACGGAGGAAATCGACCTGTTCATTCAAGTCGCTAATTTGCCTGATACTGGTCCCGGCAGTGTTGAACAGCACATCACGCTTGGTCATATGGACGTTCTTAAACGGGAAGAGCTGATCTCGCTTATCAGCGAGATTATGGTCGCAGTCGTTTTTCTGATTCATTCTCTTTATGCCGGACTCATTTATCTGTTAGGGATCAGGCAAAAAGAATTAATCTTTTTTATGTTGCTTACGCTTCATGCCACGTTAATGATTTTGGCATCAGACAGTAAGCTTCTCTATGTATTTTTGAGCGTCCCTTACGACTGGCAAATGAAAATGACGTATTACATATATTCAGCGGTGATGCTGTTCTTACTGCTTTATTTTAAGTATTTAATACCGGACTATATGAACAACCGGCTTTTCCGGCTCATGCGTCTGGGCTGTCTGGTCTATCTCACTTTTATTATCCTGGCACCGGTTTCGATGATATTGAGCGTCAAATCACTGTTGCTGCTTGTCTTGCTGATTCCTTCGCTGATTATTACGATTCAGCTGATCCGTGTGACGTTCCACGGAATGGCGGACAGCGTTTATATTATGTTAGGTGTAACAGCAGTAACGAGCAATGTCGTCTGGCTTGTATTAAGTCCGAGAATTACTCCTGTGTATGTGTTTTACCCGTTCGACCTCCTGTTTGCGATCATAATTTTCTGTATCTTTTGGTTCAAACGCTACTTTCGCAATGTCGAACGGACAAAGCTGCTATCAGAACGGCTGAAATGGGCCAACAAGAAAAAAGATGAGTTTCTCGCCAATACATCCCATGAATTGCGCAATCCGCTTCATGGCATTGTCAATATCGCCGAACATGTGTTAAAAACCGAACGAGCGGCGATCAGAGCCGAAAGCAGGCATGATCTGGAGCTTCTGCTGACAGTCGGTCGCAGAATGGAGCTCCTTATTAACGACCTTCTCGATATGACGCAATTAAAGGAAAATCAGATCAGACTTCAGCTAAAGCCAGTCGATTTATCAGCAGTTGTAAAAGGAGTGCTTGATATGCTGCGCTTTATGGCTGCCGGAAAGCCGATCCGCTTCATATCGAAAGTAACCGGCGATTTTCCTGCTGTGAAGGCTGATGAGAATCGTTTACTTCAAATTCTGTTCAACCTTGCCCATAATGCAGTGAAGTATACGGAAAACGGCTCTATTACCATTCACGCGTCAGTTGTTGGCACGAAAGCTTATATTAGCGTAAGTGATACCGGGCCGGGAATCGATGAAGATGTGCAAAAGCGGATGTTTGAACCATATGAACAAGGCGATCCAGGAAAAGCTGCTTCGGCCGGAGGAATCGGGCTCGGGCTGGCAATATGCAAGGAGCTTGTCGAGCTTCATGGCGGCGAACTGACCGTCACCTCATCCAAAGGAAACGGCTCCTCCTTTACTTTCTTCCTGCCTATAGCAGATGAAATTCCTGAAAGTCTTGAACAGAATGAGCTGTTTATTGAACCTGAGCAATCCGGAGCCTCGATTCATGCTTCAGAGCCAGCAAATGAAGAAAATCTGCCGGCTGTGGCGAATATTTTAATTGTCGATGATGATCCCGTCAATTTGCATATTATGGACAAAACAATTTCAGCAGAGCATTATGCCATTACAACTGCTTTAAGCGGAGAGGAAGCGCTGGAAAAATTGACAGATCCGAATTGGGATTTGGTCATCAGTGATGTGATGATGCCGCAAATGTCCGGCTATGAGCTAACCGAAATAATTCGTAAACGCTTCACGATTTCCGAGCTTCCGGTTTTATTGCTGACGGCGCGCAATCGTCCGGAAGACATTTATACCGGCTTCCAATCCGGCGCAAACGACTATATTACAAAGCCTGTTAATTCTTTAGAGCTGCGAGCGCGCGTCCGGACATTGGTTCACATTAAGCAAACGACTTCCGAGCATTTACGAATGGAAGCGGCATGGCTGCAGGCACAAATCCAACCGCACTTTTTGTTTAATACACTGAATACGATACTTGCTTTAATGGAATATGATCAGCAAAAAATGAGAGCTGTCTTTGAAGCCTTTATTGACTATTTGCAGTCAGGCTTTGATTTTGAAAACTCAAAACAGGCGATTCCGCTACAGCAGGAGCTTGCGGTCGTTCGCTCCTACTTATTTATTGAACAGGCAAGATTCGGTGATCGCTTAAACGTGATTTGGGAAGGAGAAGAAGAGATTGAGGTTGACGTTCCTCCTCTTTCGATCCAGACATTGGTGGAAAATGCCTTGAATCACGGGATTTTAAAGCAGGCTGAAGGGGGAACGATCCGACTTGCTATCATCAGAGACGAACAGGAAGTGACGATATCGATCTCTGACGACGGGGTAGGAATGCCTGCAGAAATAACCCGGGGAGCGTTCACTCAAGCCAAACCGGGAAAGGGCGTTGGTCTGTACAACACCGACCGGCGGCTTAAACAGCTGTACGGACACGGATTGGTCATCCAAAGCACTGCAAACAAGGGGACAACTGTTTCCTTCCGTGTTCCGTTGCAAAACACTGTAGGACCGGGCAAAAGATAAAAAAATCTTTTGCCCGGCCCCTCGCTCGTCCATTTTCAATTATCTCTTTTCGATCTTCGGGAGCAAACAACAGCTGCATGTTGCTGTTCAAGTGAAATAACTTTTACTAATGCAGATCGGCTGTTTTTTTACGTTTCTCAACGCTTTTCAGCAGTCAGTAGCAGAAAAAGCCGAACAGCATGAACGAAAATCGTGAGACTAAACAGGCCAATTAATGTAAGATCAAAAACAGCAGGTGTCTGAAAATCAACAAAAAGCATCATAATTGCCAATCCTATTCCAAGCATCAATAGATTCATATACCCAAATTTTTCAAGCATCAGTAGAAGTGGATGTGAGATTTATCGTTTAGCGGGAAGGCAAGGAAACATCCTCCCTCTTCATTAGCGGCGGCGTTTCTTCTTAGGGGGAGAACGCCGTTTTTCATTTTTTCGTTCTTGTTTTAACTCGTATAAGTCCTTCACACTTGAAATAATCGCTTTGAAAGCTCCAGCGATAAGAGCGAAAAGCGCGATGAGCTTTTCGACATCCACTGATTCGCCTCCTTCCTACTATCATTATAATGTTTCAAAAGGAGACGATGAATAGGTGTGATGATTATTTTCAAGCAAAATGTGCATGTATCATTGAAAATAGGCGGGATTTTTATAGAAAATGAAAATCCATTATCTAATTCGCAAAAAATCACAATTCATTTGATACATTTCATTACAAGAATATTGAGATTTTTTAAAAAATACGATTAAATGAAAACAAGGAAAGAAAATAATTCCCGATTATGATAATTTCCACGTTAACAATTCCCGTTCTTAATAAATCTTTAATCTGCAGGAGGCTTGTATGACAAACTATCGGTCTATGGACACAGAGCTGATTCATGCTATGGTACAGCCTGATGAAAAAACTGGGGCGATCGCCCAATCAATTGTTCCGGCAGTTGCTTACGCTTTTCCTGATTGCGAAACTGCTGCCGATGTCGTAACAGGAAACAAAGAAGGAATCTACTATGGCAGATATGGAAATGCGACGATTAAAACGTTAGAAGATAAAATCGCCTATTTGGAAAACGGTGAAGCCGCTCTCGGTGTCAGCTCGGGGATGGCCGCGATCAGCATTGCCATTCTTGCTTACGTCAAGCACGGAGAGCATGTGCTTGTGACGAAGGATGTCTATGGAGGTACTCATAAATTTTTAACAACACTGGCGCCGCGCTTTGGCATCTCTTATGATTTTGTTGACTGTACATCAATGGACGCTATTGAACAGGCGATCCAGCCGAACACAAAAGCGATTTATATCGAGACGCCTTCCAACCCTTGTCTTACAGTCTTAGACATTAGGGACATTGCCAAAATTGCTAATTTGTATAACATCCCCTTGATTGTTGATAACACCTTTATGTCCCCTTATTTACAAAAACCGCTGGAGCTTGGAGCCAATGTCGTTGTCCACAGCGCGACAAAGTATTTAAACGGTCATGGCGATGTCCTTGCCGGCTTTATCGTCGCCAAGAAACAGGACATCCATCATATGCGGAAAAATGTGATGGGCGATCTCGGTCAAGTGTTAAATTCATGGGACGCCTTCCTCATCCTGCGCGGCCTGAAAACATTGGCGCTGCGCGTTCATCGCCATTGCGACAACGCGCATGCAATTGCTCACTATTTAGAGACACATCCCGGCATTGAAAAAGTCTATTATCCCGGCCTGCCCTCTCATCCGCAGCATGCGTTAGCAAAAAAACAAATGAGGGCGATGGGCGGAATTGTTTCTTTTGAAGTGAAAGGCGGTTATCAGGCCAGTAAGCAATTTATCAATGCTTTAAAATTAGCGATGATCTCCTTCAGCTTAGGAGATCCCGAAACATTGGTACAGCACCCGGCGACGATGACTCATTCATCCGTTCCGGCATTCGAACGGGAGAAGTTCGGCATTACCGATGGATTAATCCGGCTTTCTCTCGGCTTGGAAGAAGCTCAGGATATTATCGCTGATTTAGAACAAGCGTTGGCCCAGCTCTCTCAGAATATCACTACATGACCTAACCGTGCATTTTAGGGGGGAATACGATGAATCATGCTTCTTATTTAACGGCCATTGAACAAGAGCTGCAACGTTTTTTAGATGTTCTCGCTGAACTAATCGACTTAGAATTTACCGTTGTCAACGACAAATTAGTCAGAATTGCCGGCACTGGCTCTTACAAAGAGCAGATTGGCAGCATCGCCCCGGAAGGTTCCCTTTTTCAAAACGTGCTGGAAACAGGGATCCCCCGGTTTATTTTAGATATTCAAAACGAAGAAGAAAACTGCCGAAACTGTGTCTTTAATCGACATTGCCGGGAGCTTTCGACGATGGGGTACCCGATCATTCTCGATAACCGTCCAATCGGCGTCATCGGAATTATCGCTTTTTCCCCGCAGCAAAAAGAAAAAGTCGTCGAGAACTTATCGACGTTGTGGGATTTGCTCAAACAGACCCACCAATTTATTGAAAATAAAATCGCCCTGTTCGAGACTGCGGATTCACCAAAAGCACTGCCTCCCGCTGAACCGGTTCAAAACGCGATCATCTTTCAAGACATCATCGGGTACGACACTTCATTAAAAGATATCGTGAAAAGGGCCGAGCGGGTCACTTCCAGCCCTTCAGCCGTTCTCATTCAGGGTGAGGCCGGCACAGGGAAGGAACAGCTGGCGAAAGCTCTCCATTACGGGGGAAACCGGGCGAGCGCTTCCTTTATTCCAATCAGCTGTTCAGCGGTACCAGCCGAGGTGCTGGAACGTGAGCTTTTTGGCTATGGAGATGACGAGCCGGGATGGTTGGAGAAAGCCGCGAACGGGACAGTCTTCTTTGATGAGATTGGCGACCTGCCTCTTTCCCTGCAGGCAAAACTGCAAAGGGCACTGCAAGTGGGAAGCATCTATCGCGTAAATGGCAGCAGGTCCCTTTCCATTAATGTGAGGATCATCGCGGCAACGAGCAAAAACCTTGAACAGATGATCCAGGAAGGGATGTTCAGAGAGGATTTTTATTACCAAATAAATGTCCTCCCTTTTACGTTACCGCCGCTAAAAGAGCGAAAAGAGGACATCCTGAAATTGTTTACCTTTTTCTTAAAAAAGCACGGCGAGCGTTTGAACAAACCAATGATGAAAGTAGAGCCTATTGTCGAGCAATGGCTGCTGCACCATCAGTGGCCGGGCAACATTAGACAGCTGGAAAATGTCGCCGAATACCTTGTTAATTTTGCTCAAGATGACGTAATTACAAGCGGAGACTTGCCGGACTCCTTTTTTCAGAAAGAGAAAGTGCTGCATCCTGACAAAGTAAGAAGCCTCGATGAACTCGTCGCTGAATACGAAAAAACGATTCTACAACAATTACTGGAATCCGCTCATTCCACCTCTGAAAAAGAAAAAGTCGCCAACGACTTAAACATCAGCCTCTCCACCCTCTACCGCAAACTAGAAAAATACCAGATTTCATAGAGGCTGTGACAAAAGGTTGTTTTTTTACCTTTTGTCACAGCCTTTAAGCAATGAGTGGAACCGCCACGATCTTTTTAAAGTCCGTTGTGAGTGGGTTTCTCACAACGGGCTTGTGGCGTGTGAAGCCATTGCCAGTAGGTCCAAAGCTAGTTATATCTCAGCCTCTACTGCAATGAACGGAACCGCCACGATCTTTTTAAAGTCCGTTGTGAGCAAGCTGCTGAAAAAGTACGGTTTTCACTTTTCCGGCAGCTTTTTCGTAATGAGCGTAGCCGTTGCCTGATTTTGAAAGCCTTGCTATAAGGAACCAGCTTGTCCCGACCCTCTTATTCATATTTTAAAGGGTCTCCATCAAACGGCTGTTCCGCGACTTTAATGGATTCCGTCGGACAGCCTTCCAGCGCATCGATGACATCGTCAATCAAGTCTTCGGCGATGATGTTCATTCCTTTATTCTCATCAATCACGACATAGGCAATTCCTTCATCGTCATAATCATAAATATCAGGAGCGGACGCGCCACAGGCACCGCAGGCGATGCAAGTCTCTTGATCGACAATCGTATAATGAGCCATATGTAACCTCCCTCTTTATTTGCTTTCCTCTGTATGAAGCAAAGTCCAAACTTTCTCCGGTGTGAATGGGAGCGAATACCCGCGTTTTCCTATCGCATGGGCAATTGCATTGGCGATCGCCCCCGGCACAGGGTCTAACGCGACCTCCCCAACAGATTTGGCCCCGAAAGGACCGTGCGGGTCTTCTCCTTCAATAAAGCTTACTTGTATGTCTGGAATATCCGCCGCCCCCGGCATCCGATAATCCATGATGCTCGGATTCATCACCCGCCCCTCTTCAAGCTTCAATTCCTCCATCGTCACCCAGCCGATTCCCTGAGCGACAGCCCCGTTCACCTGACTGATCGCGCCGACTTCGTTCAAGATCGTCCCGGAATCATGTGCCGCCCAGTACCCAAGCAGCTTTACTCGGCCTGTATCAGGATCCACCTCAACCTCCGCCACATGAGCGGCAAACGGATAATTAGGCGACGGATTCCCGTAATATGTGTGGTCCGGCAGCTCCGTGTTTGGGACATATGTGCTGCGAACGAGCAATTCCTCGCCGGCATTCTTCATTCGAAAAAGCGTGGCAATCTCTTTGAAAGAATGTGCGGTTTCCCCAACGACGATAGACCGTTCATCCCACTTCCCTTCCGTCCCGTATAGCTCTTTCATAAAGGCAGACAGCTTTCGCTTGAATTCAGCGGCCGCTAATTGAACGGCGTTGCCTCCCATCACCGTGCTTCTTGATGCCAATGTCCCGATTCCAAATGGGTGACGAGCGGTGTCTCCCGATTTGACAATGATCGCCTGATCACTGATTCCCAATTCACGCGCGGCGATTTTCGCATAGGTTTGGCTCAATCCTTGGCCGAGGTCAATTTCTCCGGTTTCGACCTCGATGTCTCCCGTTGCTTTCAAGCGAAGAACCGCCGTCGAGCCGTCGAATCTTGGATCAATGCCCCGAAAGCCGGACACATGATTGCCGAGGGCCAGACCGAGACCGCGATTTTTCGGCAGGCTGTCGCGTCTTTGCCAATTGGCCATCTTCTTCACTGTGTCGATACATTCTTCAAGCTTGCAGCTGTCGAGCTGATAGCCGTGAGCTGTTCTCTCATTTTGATGGACAATATTCATCCGCCGCAGCTCAGCCGGATCGATCTTCAGACTATCGGCGATCTCGTCGATGATGCTTTCCACCGCGAACAGCATTTCCGCGTTTCCGAAGCCTCTCATGCATGTCGTTGGACTATTGTTTGTATAGCAGAGGTTCCCTTCAGCTCTGACATTGTTAAAATGGTAAATTCCATCAGGACGTGTGCAGGCGGTGGCGACAATATTCGGACTCCAATAAATCCGCGCGCCGGCATTGGCGTAGACGACCACATCTTTATAAACAAATTTACCATCCGCTGTTGCCCCGATTTCAACATCCATCTTCAATGGCACGCGCGGATGAGCGCTGATCATATCCTCCTTACGGTCGAATACCATTTTGACAGGCCTTTTTGCTTCCATACTCAAAGCGGCTGCGATAATATGCATTTTCAACACATATTTCGCGCCAAATGACCCTCCGATTGGCGGCACGATGATCCGGACTCTGTCTTCCGGCAAGCCGAACGCCGCCGCGTACGTTTCACGGGCCCGATACGGAATATGGGAACCGGCCCACAGCGTTATGCCCTCCTCCTCCGACCAACTGGCAAGCGCGGCAATCGGCTCGAGATGCCCCTGGTAAATCGGGTTAATCACATACCGGCCGCCGCGGACGATTTCCGCATCCTTTTTAGCCGTCTCCACATCCCCGCGCTCAAGCTGTAAATGCATCGGGCGGTTCTGCTCCGTCTGTGGATGAAGCAGCGGACTTTCAGGGGAGAGCGCCTCCTCCGCGTCGAAAACGGCCGGCAACCCTTCATAGTGCACATCAATCATCTGCAGGGCGGCTTGAACGAGCTCTTTTGAGTCAGCTGCGACAGCCGCGACTTCATCCCCGATAAAGAGTACCTCCGATTCCGCGAAAATGTTCCAGTCCTTATACTTCGTCGGTCCATAGGCAAGCCTTGGAACATCGGCCGCCGTCAGTACTGCATGCACGCCTTCTATTTCCAGAGCTTTCGTTGTGTCTATGTTGACGATTCGCGCATGAGCGTGCGGGCTTCGTAAAATACCGCCTGCCAGCTGGCCAGGTAAGCTGATATCTTCAACAAATCTCGTCTCGCCGGTTAGCTTTTGAACATGAGCATGAGGTGATTTAAACGTGCTGTTCACGATCGCTCTCCTCCTTTTCGATCTTTTCAACAGCCTGGATGATACCTCGGTAGCCTGTGCAACGGCAAAGATTATTTTTCAACGCCTGTGCTACATTTCCATTGAATGGAGCGGGGGCATTGACATAAGCGGTTACTGTCATCATGATGCCTGGCGTGCAAAATCCACATTGGACACCGCCATGTACAATCATTGAATCGGTCAGCCTTTGAAAGATGTCATGCTGCTTGATTCCTTCAATTGTTTCCACGTGCGCCCCCTGCACAGCCGCTGTTGGTAAAATACAAGAGACAACAGGCTTGCCGTCCAGTAACACCATGCAAGCTCCACATTCCCCCGTTTTACAGCCGATTTTCGTCCCTGTTAACCCTGCTTCTTCCCGAATATAGTCCACTAAAGGCTTCGTTGGTGACCCGTGCCAAGTCTGCTGCTGTCCATTCAGTTTCAATTGAACTGTTTCTCCGCTCGTCATAGCTGCCCTCCTGACATTCCTGTTTCTTACGTTGTTAAGACAGACTCGTGAAACATCTCTTCTTTCGTAAATGTTCTTGAGATCAGGCCGTCTTCTTTTAAAAACTCGATAAACTGCGCAATTTGCGGCCAGTTCTTTTGCAGCCCGTAAGGCCAGAGGTCGTTCTTCATTAAGGCAGCTGAACGCTCCGCCGATTCCCAGACCCACGGCACAATTGATTGATTGCTGATCGTTTCAAACGTGCTTTTCATCACTTCATTTTTTTGGGCGAGAAAGCGCTGATACAGTTGCTGCGGCAATGCCGGATAGGCTTTCACCGTTTCTTTTTTCAGTGAGACAAGATGCATGATTGGAAAAACATTCGTTTCCCGATAATATCTCTTTTCCTCCTCCCAGGCATCGGGAAAGAGGCGACGAATCTTCCCTCCCTCCCCATCCAAAGGAAAATAGTGCTCCGGTGGACGTCTGACAGTCATAATGGCATCGACCTCCCCCTCGACGAGAGCATCGAAAATATTCGCCGTCTTAGCTGCTGTTGCTGGCGTGTCAATCGGGATCCGTTCCGGGCGAAACGTCACCCAGTCAATCTCCTCTGTCTTCACGTCCCACAGATGACGGAAATAGGCTCTTATCCAAACGGCCGCGGTCATTTGATATTCAGGAAGACCGATGCGAAGACGCTTTAGCTCTGACGGGTGCTTCCACGGTGAATCCGCGCGGACATAGAGCGTATTATGGCGGAAGGATCGCGAAAGAAAAACCGGAATCGCCGTCAGCCGCTGATCGCCCCGATCAAGGCCAATGAGATAGGAGGCAAGGGAAAGCTCCGACAGATCATAGCACGCTTCCGATACTTGCTTCTCAAAAATCTCTTCTATATTCGTGCTTTTCAGATTGAATTGAAAGGAAGGAAGCTGTTCTTCCCCGGAAACAATCCAATTCGTGCGACTGCTGATTGACACCGCTGTGCTTACTTGTGCTTTCACGGTTAGCGTTCTCTCCTTTCATGTGAAGGCAAGCTTCGTCAAAGCCTTCTTAATAAAAACGCTGACCATCGCCTGACGATACGCCGCGCTCGCCCTGACATCGGTGATCGGCTGACATTGAGCGGCAACAAGCTCTGCCAGCCGCGCGATGGCGGTTTCATTGCTTTCGACATCATGAAACGCCGCGAATACCGGCTTCCCATTCGCGGCACCGACAGCGACATTGAGCCAGTTCATCCGCCGGCTGCTTTCTTCCAGCACGACCGCAACGGAAACGAGCGAAATATCTGTTCCACCGCGCTGATCGTGCCGTAAAAATGTTTGCGGAAGACCGCTCACTTTATCAGGTATGAAAATAGCTGTAATCATTTCATTCTTTTCAAGGGTTGTTTTCTTAGGTGCCGTTACAAAATCAACAAGTGGAACGATGCGCGTCCGCTCTTTGCTTTTCAGCGTCACGGTCGCTTCATAGGCGACTAAAGGGATAATCAGATCAGCGGCCGGGGACGCATTCGCGAGATTGCCGCCGATCGATGCCCGGTTTTGGATTTGCCAGCCGCCGATGACACGGCTCGCCTCCTGAAGGGCGGGCAATTCTTCCAGCAGCGTACTTTGCCATATCTCGGAAGCTGTCACCGCCGCTCCGATTTCAATCCCGCCTTCCACTCGCCTGATCTGCCGTAGCTCTGGCAGATGTTGAATATTGAGCCATGACCGATTTCGCAGCTCCTGTTTCGCTTGAAAATTGACAAATAAATCCGTTCCCCCGCAAACAATTTGCGCTTGCTCCTCCTCAAGCAGATTCAAAGCTTCTTCTAAGGTAGAGGGGCTGTGCCAACTCATTTACGCTTCACCTCTATTCAATCGACGTAACCAAATCTTTCAGCCATGGCCTTGCTGCTAAAGGCTCAATGCTAAACTCGGCATTCTCTTCTGCGCGCAAGCTGCATAAATAGCCGGGCTTCTCATTGACGACGGCCATGCATTCCTTGCACGCGTTTGCCGAGCGGCAGGAATAGCGAACGGCGATCGACGGATCTTTATGTTCCCTGATCCAAAAAATCGCATCAAGCAAGCTCATTCCTTCGACGAATGGAACAGTATGTTTTTCAACTGCCCTTTCGCTTCCTTGCTGACCACGGACAATTTGTAAGCTGAATTCTGCCATCGTTATGACCCCTTTCCTACTTTTGCTTCCAGCACGAGTCTGTCCAGCTTCCATTCCTTCTCTTCCTCTAGGAAAAAGCGGCTGCTGTAAGCCTCGTCAAGCTGTTCCGGATAATCGAGCCGCACATGGGCTCCTCGCGACTCCTTCCTCTCAATCGCCCCTGTAATAATCGCTTCACCTAACAATGTCATATGGTAGGCTTCGATTTTTTCAACGAGAGAAAGTGCATAGTCTTCCTGGGGCTGCAGCGCTGTCCTTTCAATTTCCGTCCGAATCGCTTTGATCTCCTTCAGCGCCTGCACCAGCTCTTCCTCAAGCCGCAGCGGCCCTGAGCCTTTCCATAACGTTCTTTGTATATCGCGCCTTAACGCCAGCATTGACTTTTCGTCCTGCTCCACCTCGCGCGGATGCCAAAACTGCTGCAGCCTCTCCCATTCCCGTTCAAGCTCCTCAGCTACGATATCATCAGCCCGGGCCACAAGCCGATCGGCCGCCTGCTCTCCGGCGATTTTTCCCGTCACGAGCGCTTCCGTTATCGCGTTGCCTGATAACCGGTTGGCCCCGTGCATGCCGTAAATAAGCTCTCCACACGCATACAGCCCCTCGACAGTCGTCTTCATGGAAGTGTCAACCCGTACACCGCCGAGCATAAAATGGGCCATCGGCGCGACCTCGACTAAATCCTTCGTCAAATCGACTCCCTGTGATTTTAAAATATCGATCACCGGGCCGAAGCCTTCTTTCAGCTTTTCCTCCGGCACCATGCGGAAATCGAGATACGCCCCGCCATGCTTGGAGCCTCGTCCCGCTTCGACTTCCTTAAAAATCGCATAGCTCGTTAAATCTCTCGTTGCGGTATATTTACCGGCGACTTCTCCAGCATATCGTTCCATGAACTCTTCTTCATTGCCATTTAATAACCGCCCGCCAAGCTTATAGCGGAACGGGTCCCACATAATCGGATCAATCCCGACAAGCGGCGGATACAGATGGGCAATCGGGAAAAACTGCACCATTTCCATATCGCGGAGCTCACAGCCTGCCTCCGCCGCTAAAATATGACCGTCACCCGTCATATTGGAGGAGGCGCTATTGCGTTCAAACACCTCGGTCAGTCCGCCTGTCGCCAAAATCGTCTGCGAAGCTGAAATGCTGATTGGCTGCATCGTTTCCATTGAAAAACCAAGCGCTCCGGCAATTTGTCCTTCGTGCTTGACAAGGCGGGTAATCATAACGTTTTTTAAACGCGTCACCTTCTCATCACGCCAGATCGAACGCTTTAAGCCATTGGCCGTTGATTCACCCGTCTTTAGAATATCGACATAGACGCAGCGCTTCCGTGAATGGCCCGGCGAAACGACCTGAGACCGCTTGCCGTCTTCGATTTTGGCCCATTTGACGCCATATGTTTCGACTTCATTGATCACTTCCGGTCCGCGTTCGACAATCGCCCGGACAATTTCCGGATCGGCTAATCCGCGGCTGCCGGCCATCGTGTCTTCAAAGTGCAGATCTGTGCTGTCATCGTCCGCTTCCCCGAGCGCGACCGCGACCGTCATCTGGGCAATAATCGTCGCCCCGCCACGGCCAATCAAGCTTTTGTCCGCAATAACGACATTCGCGCCCTTATCCGCGGCGGCGCGTGCCGCCATCATTCCGGCTGCTCCTGCTCCGATCACTAGCACATCCGTTTGCAAGTTTTCAACCGCTTTAGACATTTGTCGCCTCTCCCCTCTCTTTTTTCATCTGAGCGATGGCCTTCACTTCAACGTTGGCCTGTTCCAATTCATTTCTTATCTTTTTGGCAAAATGGAGGGCATTCGGACCATCTCCATGAATACAGATCGTTTCCGCTTCAATCCCGACATCCACCCCTTGCCGGGACAGGACTTTCTTCTCCTTAATCATCCGAATTACTTGCCGGACCGCCTCTTCTTCATCCTCAATCATCGCATCGGCAAGCCGCCTTGACGTTAATGTCCCATCCTGCTGATACGTTCTATCGGCGAAAACTTCGCTCGCTGTCCGCAGTCCGATCCGCCGCCCCGCCTTCAGCAGCTCTCCGTTGGCGAGTCCGAACAAAATCAGCTCAGGGTCGACCTTATACACTGCTTCAGCAATCGCTTCCGATAACGCACTATTTATCGCGGCCATATTATAAAGCACCCCGTGGGCTTTCACATGCTGAACATTTCCGCCTTCCGCTTTGACGAATGCCGAGAGAGCACCAATTTGGTACACAACCAGGTCATACGCTTCCTGCGGCGAAATATCGATATTTCTTCGGCCGAAGCCGATTAAATCTTGTAATCCGGGGTGTGCCCCTATTCCAGCTCCACGTTCTAAAGCGAAGCCGACTGTCTTTCTAATCGTTGCCGGGTCACCGGCATGAAACCCGCAAGCGATATTCACTGAGGTCGCATACTGAAGCAGCTCTTCATCGGCTCCGATTTTGTACGCGCCAAAGCTTTCACCCATATCACAATTCAAATCAACGACATTCATACGCCCCTGCCTCCTGCTTATTTTTTTCTTCGCCATGAAAAAGAAAGCCTCATTCCGCTTCCAGCGCCTTCTCCACAGACAATTAGGAACCCTATTCCGCTATTGCGAGCTACAAGGGACTGCCTCCACGAATTTTGCCTGCGAACGAAATCTCGTTCCTCTTGTCATGGAAATGGGCATCAAAATAGAGGCATAACGGAATCCAGTTCCTCTTGAACTGCCCTTTTCTCCCCTGCTCCGAGGCGCGATCTTTAAGCTTCGCCCAGCTTAAGGCTGGCTTATCTTGCGCCGCACTGCTCTTAGAACCATCTGCTTTTTTCCTCGTCGTTGAATGAACGCAGCTTGTTCGTCTGAATTTGTTTCACATGTTCTTTTGGCACAACGGCCCGCGCCGGATACGGAACAGGCGGAGCCGGCTTTGTCGCATCAACGATCACCGCGCTAGACATTCTCGCTGTATGGCTGCCATCCTGATGATAATCCCAGTTTGTCGGCAGCAATCCGCCCGGGCCGTTCCATTTTGGAATCGTCAATAAATCCCGTTCAGCGTCAAACCTCGTTCCAATCGCCCAGGCGACCTCCTCTCCATTAAAGACGTTAATATCCTCATCCACGACGACGATATGACGCAAATTTTCCTGTTCTGTATTTAACGCCGTAAAAGCGGCTTTTTTCACATCGGCATCCCGTTCCTTGTTGAGGGAAAGATAGCAGTGCATTCTTGCGTAATGAGGAACATTGACGGTTTTCAAGCTCGGAACAACTGATTTGACTGCACGATAAATACTGCCTGACCGCGGCACAGCTCCGACAACTAAGTGCTCACGGCTCGAGGCGACAATATCCTGGAAAATCGCATGCTTGCGGTGCGTGATGCCTGTCACCCGAATGACAGGAACGGAGCCGCCGCCTAAATAATGCCCCGGCCACTCCCCGAACGGACCCTCCGGCGCTTCTTTGTCAGGAAGGATCTCCCCTTCGATAATAATTTCGGCGTCTGCCGGGACCATTAAATCAGAGGTTTCCGCTTTTACTAAACGAAGCGATTCACCGATCAACGCTCCCGCGGCTTCATACTCGCCGCCGATTCCTTCGATTCTTGACACCGCCCCCATTAAAAAGCCCGGATGGTGTCCTAAAACAATCGCAACAGGCGCCGGCTTGCCCGCCTTTTTGTATTTATTGTAAATAAGCCCTCCATGATGAGCGCCTAAAAACCAGACGCCCATTTCGTCCTTCCCGTAAATATGATGACGATAAATACCGGCGTTGATTTTCTCGCTTTCTGGATCTCTAATCACCATCACACCCGCTGATAAGTACGGTCCGCCGTCCTGCTCATTGTGAATGGGGATCGGCAATCGATTTAAGTCCGCTTCTTCGCCAGTGAGAATCACTTCTTTCACAGGCGCCTCCTCTGGTTCAACAGCTGTCGGAGGAATGGAATTCAAGATTTTCTCGCCGAATACCCGCGGAATGTCCTGCACGTCACAATCGAGAAACAGCGCGATCCGCTCATAGGTCGTAAGCAAGTTTGACATGCAGGCAAGCGAGGCTCCCTTCACATTATGAAAAATCAATCCCGGATACTCTCCTTTTGCGGCGAGAGCAGCGGCATGCCCCGTAATATCAAAACGGGGATTCACCTCCTGCTCCACCACCTTCACACTGTCCGGGTATGCTTCATTAAGCTGCTTCAAATAACTTCTTAAGTCTTTTCCCATGCTGGCCTCCTATGGCAAATATGATAAATCAACCGCTTCTTCATACGAGACAGGCTGTTCAATAACGCCAAGCTCGATCGCCGTTTCAACGACATTTTCCGCCCCAGCCTCGGTAACTCTCAACCCATCAGGCACTTTTGAAAGCTGGGCTTCAATCGCCATTTGCAGCACATCCGGCGGCACTTCAGGAAAGTTTCCTTGCATGACCTCGACGACTGAGGCCGGGTCCTCTACGGAACGCTCGTAAATGTCGAGCATCACTTTCAAAAATGTCTCCATCTCCCGACTGTGCTCATCGACCCAGTCAGCCATCGACATCACGACGATTCCCGCATAATCAAAATCAGGATCATATAAAACACGGTAATCGCCTGTCGCCACCATTTGTGAAACCGTAGGCTCTGACACCATTCCGCCGGCAACCTGATTATTTTCAATCGCTGCGAGCATCGTTGCCCCGCTGCCGCTGCCGATAATTTCGACGTCGCGGTCAGGATCAATATCTGTGCCTTCAAAGCCTTTTCGCAGCGCCGTATCAGAAAGACTGCCGGCTCTTGTGACCGCTATCGTTTCGCCCGCCAGTTCACTAATGTCCTGAAACGGGGCATCCTCTTTTACAACTAGAGAATAACTGGCACCGTTGTAAAGCTGACCATAGGTTTTGACATCGAGTTCATTATCGGCAAATCGCAGCACATGTTCATAGGAGCCTAAGTTGGCATCAATACTGCCGCCGACTAAAGCTTGGACCGCATCAGCACCGGAGCTAAAACATATCTCTTCCACTTCCAGCCCTTCTGCCGCAAACGACCCGTCGTTGATCCCGATTTGCGCTAAAAGCGGCGTCATCCCCCCACATACGAGACCAACCTTCATCGTTCCAAGCGGTTCCGTTGCGGCTTCGTCATTTTCTTCCGCTGCCCCTTGCTGTTCCGCAGGCTGATCATTTGGCTCAGGAGCGCTTTGTCCCGCTTCATTTCCGCCACTGCACGCTGCTAGCATTACTAGGAAGCCAATCGTTATGAGCAACACAGAGCTTTTTACTTTCATCGATTTTCCCTCCAGCTTCATATTATCGATACTTCAACAATCTTTTTTCAGATTGAACAATGAGCTGCTCCAAGATCACAGCAAGAATCATAATCAAGACAAGCCCTGTAAACACCCCTGTAATATCAAGCAGACCCGAAGAGTAAGTAATATAGTAACCAAGCCCGCGGTTGGAGCCGATTAATTCGGCAATCACCGCGCCGATGAGCGCCATGCCGATATTTAACCGTAAGCTTGTTAACAGCCAGACCGTAATCGACGGCAAAATGACCCATGTGAACACTTCACGCTTTTTCGCTTTATGGGTTTTCATCATATCGAGCAGGTCTTTATCAATGTTTTTCACTCCTTCATAAGCGTTGTAAAAGGCGACGAAGATCACCATTGCAATGACCATGATGATTTTCGATGACATCCCGATGCCAAACCAGACAACGAATAAAGGGGCTAACGCGACACGCGGCAAGCTATACAGCGCCATCATGTATGGATATAACAATTTATCCATCCAGTTGCTTGAAGCAAGCGCAATTCCAAGAAGCGTCCCTAAAACCATCCCGATAATTAAACCGATCAACGCCTGCTGCAACGTAAAACCGACATGAAACCACAAATCACCAGAAATTGACAACGTGACGATCCGCTCAATGATCGCGGACGGCTTACTAATCCAAAAATCATTAAATAATGTTCCCGACGTCAATTCCCAAATAAGCAGAACGATCAGCCCGACAGCTACTCTTCCGCCCCAGACAAGCAGCGATTCACGATTAACTTGAAGCTTGTTCGCCGAAACACTCGCACGCTTTGCGGCCGTACTGATTTTCACTTTGCTTTCTTCCGTGCTCAGCATGTTATACACCTACTTCCTTTTTTGAATCAGCTAACGCTTCCCAAATCTCTTTTTGCAACCTCTGAAAACGAGGATCAAAGCGCGTTTCATAAAATGGTCGGGGCCGTTCAATATCAACCTCAAATTCAGCGCTTATCCTTCCCGGCCGATTTGACATCACAACAACTTTATCCGACAGCGCAATCGCTTCTTCAATGTCGTGAGTAATAAACAATACACTTTTGCCAACCTGCTCCCACATTCTTAAAAACTCTTCGCCGATGATCACCCTCGTTTGCGCATCAAGCGGACCAAATGGTTCATCCATCAAATAAAGTGATGGATCATAAGCAAAAGCGCGGGCAAGCGCGACACGCTTTTTCATCCCCCCGGACAATTGCTTCGGATAGAACTCTTCAAACCCTGTTAATCCAACCATGTTAATGTACTTTCTCGCAATCTCTTCCTGCTCCTCGCGTGATTTATTTTTCACAACAGACGGCAGCCTGACATTGTCGAGCACGCTCTTCCACGGAAGGAGCGCATCGTTTTGAAACACCATGCCAACCTCGTTCGGAATTCCTTCGATTACCTCGCCATCAAGCAATGCCCTCCCTTCCGCCGGCTTAATCAAACCTGATACAACTTTTAAAAGCGTCGATTTCCCACAGCCACTAGGACCAACCACCGCGACAAACTGACCATCCTCAATTGTTAAATCGACCTCTGTTAATGCAAGCGTGCTTCGTTCCTTGGAATGATACCTTACGGACAGATTTTGAATTTCGAGCTTTGGCTTTCTTTCAGTCATACGTTCTCCTTTCAGAAACTGATTTTGGCAATGTCATGGATCAACTGTTTTTTCTCAAGTGAGAATGAATTTTATCAAAATTAAGAATTTTCTTGTTTCTTGACATTTATGTTAGGCGAGAACTAACTTCCTTTCAATCATCTCGTAACCAAATCTTACACAGAATAATTAAAATATTTTTAAATCTTATAATAAAATTAGATTTTTCTTATTCACAAAAATAAATTTCTCACAAACGATAAAACTTCTTTACCTTTCTGCGCCAACTGGTTCATTTTTCCGCTAGTATAACGAACGTATATTCGCATATAATAAATAACAAAACCGCTGTGCGGTCTTGTTAGAAGCGGCGTGCGAAGCCGACTTCCTTTCTCGAACAACCTACTAAATTTGAACTTTAAAAAAAGAAAGGGTGATTAGATGAGTATCCTCCATGAAGAGCAGATTCAGCAGCTTGTCCACCAGTTCATCTTTTTGCCGCTGACCCGCACCGTTCTTGAGCGAGATCGACAAAAGATTGAGCAGGCCAGACTTAAAATCCCTTTCCCGTACATGCAAATGATCGATGCTGCGATTGCAAAAATTACGCTTGACCTGAGAAATCTACGAAGAGAAGCGAGAAGAAGCGGTCTTACCATATACAAAGAAGAACAAAGCTACCTTGTCGTATGGCGGGGATACCGCAGTGAGGTCCGTTACACCCCTGACGCCATGCGCCGGCACGTAACAGATATGATGAGTGATTATTTAAAGCGGACGCTCATTCAGAAATGAGCATACGACATGTTACCCAAGCAAACTTGCGCTGCCGATAATAAACAACAAAATGAGCAGGAGTAGTACATTTAGGATCACCGTCAGTAAGCTTCTAATGATGATCTTTTTCGCGTTAAAAAAGGGAGATCCTTCAATCCTGTCAATTCTAAAAACAAAGCTGCACTTATGAGAAAAAGGAGTATATTGAAGGGGTGTATATGAAAGGTGCTCACAAAATGACATCTCCTTTTTAAGGAACAAAATGACGAGCATCGGCGTACTAATTCCCTGATACTACGGCAAATGGCTCTTCCTCACCATTTCTAAATCCTATTACGTTTTCATACGCTTTGTTCAATTGAATTTTATATAGCCGCTGAAACTTGACCGGCTTGTCTGAATCAAGCGCCGCTCCTTCCGTACGATATAACACATTCAACGTATCTCCATCCTCTTCAACAGAAAAGTCGGTATAAGAAACAGGCTGTACACCGACCTCTACTGCTGCTTCGTTTAAATAAACATAAATCGCATTCTGTCGGTCAAAATACAAATGGGCGCCATTTTTCTCTTGAACCGTCTGGATAAACGATGCCACATCCTGATTTGCTTCTTCTTTCTCCACTTCAATAAAAGAAATCGCTTTATGGAAAGGTGTGAAACTTTCCTGATTTCCTATAAACAAAACGGAGACCACTATAACAAGCCCCCATAGAAGTTTCTTCATTTTCATTTGCCCCATGCCCGCAGCACCTTCCTCTTCCAGCTAGTATCACGTAAATTATCATATCATGACAATAATGAAAGTGTAATCAGCAATAAAAAAACGACGAAAGCAGGCGCTAATCCCCATCTATTTCCTGCTTTCTAAAAACAGACAAGCAGGAAGATACCCTCTCCCTGCTTGCGTTCATTTGGTTAGACGTTACCTGACAGCCACGCCTTCCTCTTCTTTCTTGAAAAATGTCTTCATCGCGTGGTACACATCGCCTTTTTCCTTGAGGATGTGGTAGCGGAAGCGCGGGTCGTCGATGTTTTTGTAGGCGCTCATAAGGGTTGAATGGCGGCTGTACTGATTGACCTCGCCGTAGCCAAACATGCTTGATACTTCCATCAGCTTTTCAACGAGCTTCAGACAGCGGGCGTTGTCGGAGGTCAGGTTGTCGCCGTCGGAGAAGTGAAACGGGTAGATGTTGTAGCGTGCCGGGTCATATTCGGCTTCGATTCGTTCGAGCGCTTTGCGGTAGGCCGAGGAGCAAATCGTCCCGCCGCTTTCTCCTTTTGAGAAGAAATCTTCCTCTGAGACGACTTTCGCTTCAGTATGATGGGCAATGAATTCAATGTCGACGGTTTCGTACTTCGTCCGTAAGAAGCGTGTCATCCAGAAAAAGAAGCTGCGAGCCATATACTTTTCCCAGCGTCCCATCGAGCCGCTCGTATCCATCATCGCCAGCACGACAGCCTTTGATTCGGGGCGGATGATTTCATTCCATGTCTTAAAGCGAAGATCATCATTTTGAATCGGAATAAGGCCGGGGCGTCCTTCCAGCGCATTTCGTTTAATCGCCGATAAAATCGTCCGGCGCTTGTCGATGTTGCCCATCAGCCCTTTTTTGCGGATATCATTAAACGAAATATCCTCAATCACGATTTCGTCTTCTTCCTTCTTTTGCAAGTTTGGCAGTTCGAGCTGACGGAAGAGGATTTCTTCGAGCTCCATAATCGATACTTCAGCTTCAAAATAATCCTCACCCGCCTGGTCGCCGGCTCCTTGACCTTTGCCTGGACCTTGCTGCTTCGCATTCGGATCGCGGGCGACGACATCTCCAACCTTGCTTTCTCCTTCTCCCTGACCAACATGTTTATTTTTATCATAGTTATAGCGGATTTTGTATTCATCGAGGGAACGAATTGGAATACGAATGACGTCACGTCCGTTTGACATGACGATGCTCTCCTCACTGACAAGGTCGGGCAGGTTTTTCTTAATCGCTTCCTGGACCTTTTCCTGGTGGCGGCGCTGGTCCTGATATCCCTTTCGATGCAGACTCCAGTTTTCTTGTGACACAACAAATTGGCGCTGGTCCTTGCTTGTCATGTACTTTCCCTCCTCTTTTCTTGCTTTTTCCGTCACATCCCTATAAAAAGAATGATCATGCAACTGACCATGTTATAAATGATTCACTCTTTTGAGCCGGTTGAATATAATGGTCTCGAGCCATATCTAAAATGACTTACTCTATCCTATGCAGACAGGTCAGAGAGTTGCTAATAAATTCTGACAAATAGAGGGAAAATAAGCGGACAAGCATGGAGAACTCACCATCTCTCCTTTAGCTAAAAGATAAAAAAGAGCTTGAGACAAAACTAGCTTTGGACCTACTGGCAATGGCTTCACACGCCACAAGCCCGTTGTGAGAAACCCACTCACAACGGGCTTTAAAAGATCGTGGCGGTTCCGCTCATTGCTTAGAGAGGCTGGGTGGATATTATTCCACGACACCAGCTTCCGTCAAAGGCCAGAAACGCAAGTCAACCTTGCCGACAATCTGGTCAATCGGAACCGGTCCGATACGGCGGCTGTCAAGGCTGTTAGGCCGATTGTCGCCAAGAACAAAAACATGACCTGGAGGAATTTCCTCAGGGAAAGCGAAGTCATTTGTGTAAAAGCCAAACTCATATTCCTGCTTTTTCTGTTCAAGAAATGGTTCTTCTACCGGTTGATTATTAATATAGAGCACATCTTCTTTCACCGCTACTGTATCCCCCGGCAAGCCAATGACGCGTTTAATATAGTCCTCTGATTCTGTCGCATGGAAGACAATCAGATCAAAGCGGGACGGTTCTGTAAAACCGTAGCCGATTTTATTAATAATAAACCGCTCTCCGTCATAGACATTTGGCATCATCGATTCACCTTGTACTTCATAACTCGTAAACAAAAAAGTCCGCACGATTACGGCAAGAATGACAGCAATCATAATTGCTTTTGTCCACTCAAGCCACTCATTTTTCTTCGTCTCCACGGTAGCTCCTCCGACCTTTTTTCTTATTAACTTAACACTGTTTTCGGACAAGCTCAAGTCCCAGAGGCATAAACAAAAGTTAGCTTTCCCTTTTGTCTGTGCTCAAAGCAGTGTGCAGGGTCGTTTCAAGGTCTTTGCTCTCCATAAGGGTGAGGCATGCTACACGCGTGGCCGCTGCCTTTCCTTTTAAAAAAGGCTCCTCCTGCCAGAGAATGTACCGGCGGGAGAAGCCTTGCTTGTTTTACCGATTTAACAGGCTGCCTACATAGCGGAGCAGTTCATTGGCCGAGACGGAATTATAGCCGTGTTCGTCAATAAGACGGGCAATGACTTCATTAATCTTTTTAAGCTGGGATTCGTCCGGTGTTTTTGTTGATGTTGTAATTTTGACGATGTCTTTCAGGTCGGCAAACAGCTTTTTCTGAATCGCTTCGCGCAGACGCTCATGCGAGTTGTAATCAAATCGTTTCCCTTTGCGGGCGTAGGCGGAAATTCGAATTAAGATTTCTTCACGGAACGCCTTCTTCGCGTTTTCTGAAATGCCGATTTGCTCCTCGATCGAGCGCATCAGTTTTTCATCAGGTGTCATTTCCTCGCCGGTTAATGGATCACGTAGCTTATTTTTATTGCAATAGGCTTCTACGTTGTCTAAATAGTTATCCATCAGCGTTTTCGCCGATTCATCATACGAATAAACAAAGGCCTTCTGCACTTCTTTTTTAGCGATTGTATCATATTCCTTGCGCGCGATTGAGATAAAGTCCAAATAGCGTTCACGATCTTCCTTGGAAATCGACGCATGCTGGTTCAGTCCCTCTTTAATCGAACGCAGAACATCAAGTGCGTTAATCGACGTGAGCTGCTTGCGCACGATCGCCGATGAGATCCGGTTAATGACGTAGCGCGGATCGATTCCGCTCATTCCTTCATCCGGATATTCCTGCTTTAACTCCTCCAGGTCCTGCGAATTATAGCCTTCCACACTTTCTCCGTCATAAAGACGCATCTTCTTCAGCAGATCGACGCCCTGCTTTTTTGGCTCCTGCAGCCGGGTCAATATCGTGAAGATCGCCGCTACTTTTAAGGCGTGCGGAGCGATATGGACGTGAGACAGATCACTTTCGGCTATCATTTTCTTGTAAATTTTCTCTTCTTCGCTAACCTTTAAATTGTAAGGAATTTTCATGACGATAATGCGTGAATGGAGCGCTTCATTTTTTTTGTTTGAAATAAAGGAGCGATACTCCGACTCATTCGTATGAGCGACAATCAACTCATCGGCACTGATCAAGGCGAAGCGTCCCGCCTTAAAATTTCCCTCCTGTGTAAGCGAAAGCAAATGCCAAAGGAATTTCTCATCACATTTGAGCATCTCCTGAAATTCCATCATCCCCCGGTTCGCTTTGTTCAGCTCGCCGTCAAAACGATACGCTCGCGGGTCAGACTCAGAGCCGTATTCCGCGATTGTGGAAAAGTCAATACTCCCGGTTAAATCAGCAATGTCCTGCGATTTCGGATCGGACGGGCTGAACGTCCCGATCCCGGTTCGCTTATCTTCCGAAAAGAAAATCCGCTCGACGAGCACATCCTCAATCCGGCCGCCATACTCTTCTTCCAGCCTCATCATGTTCAGCGGTGACAGATTTCCTTCAATTTTAACCCCGTATTCTTCATAGAAATCCTGGCGAAGATGATTCGGAATCAGATGGAGGGGATCCTCATGCATCGGACAGCCTTTGATTGCGTAAACGGCGCCTCTCTCCGTCTTGGAATATTGTTCAAGCCCGCGCTTGAGCATCGTGACGAGCGTTGACTTCCCCCCACTGACCGGGCCCATCAGCAGCAAAATACGTTTTCGGACATCGAGACGCTTTGCCGCGGAATGGAAATATTCCTCAACCAGCTTCTCAATCGACTCCTCTACTCCGTAAAGCTGTTCACTAAAGAAGGCATATTTCTTTCTGCCATTTTCCTCCTCGACACCAGCATCCTTAATCATATGATAAACACGGGAGTGAGCGGTTTGGGCAATCCATGGCTTCTCTTTTAGAAGATCTAAATAATCAGCAAAGGTTCCTTCCCATTTCAAACGTTCTTCTTCTTCTCTAAAGTCCTCAATCTTTTTTAAAATACTCATGTGGCGAATACCTCCATCCTCGTGTTCAAGAGCGAGATTACTACACTTTATGCGCCAACTAAGGCGAACATGCATCTCAATTCCATTTCACTCCTGCCAGGCCTCTTGACCCGAACGGAACGGTTGCCTCAGCCGGAAGATTTTTCCCACTGTTTCTCCTGATTTGGTGTACAATGAGAGCGAGAACGATGAAGTGAGTGTGAGGATATGCTAAAACATGCTACAGGCTGGATGATGACGACCGGATTTCTGTTCATCTTTATCTTTTTCCTGGCCGAAGTCACCGCAGAGGTCGAAGAAGTTCAATCTCTTTCCAGTGCGCTTGAGCAGCACATTAATATAGAAGACGTTACGCTCTCCTCCAACAGCGCAATGTATGACCGTAACGGGGAATTGATTTCGGATATTTACCGCGATGAAAATCGAATATACCTTACGTATGAGGAAATCCCTTCCTTAATCGTACAAGCCTTTATCGCCACTGAGGATCAGCGTTTCTTTGAGCATAACGGGTATGACTCCATCGCGATTGCCCGCGCGATTGTATCCAATGCCAGACAGCAGGGGATCGAAGAAGGAGCAAGCACCGTGACCCAACAGCTGGCCCGTAATCTTTTTTTGTCACATGATCAAACCTATAATCGCAAAATGAGCGAAATTCTCTATGCACGTGAGCTGGAGAAACGCTATACGAAGGAAGAGATCATCGAGCTTTACCTGAATACGGTTTATTTCCACAACGGCGTCTACGGGATTGAGGCGGCTTCCACGTTTTATTTCAGTAAGCCAAGCCGCGAGCTCTCCCTCGCCGAGGTCGCTTTTTTGAGCGCCGTACCGAACAATCCGACGCATTATGACCCACTGACCCGAAGTGAACAGACAAAGCTCAGACAGGAATGGATCTTGCAGAAAATGCTCGAAGCAGGCTATATTTCAACCGAACAATATGAGGACGCTCTTGCCGAAGAAATCAAGCTGCAGGTGCGCCAGCGTGTCGATCGTTATCCTGATTACGTCACCTATATCCATCACGAACTGACCAGGCTTATTTCAGCGAGCGACGGCTATGAGCAGCGGCTGCGCCAGGCTGCTTCCGAGGAAGCGCAGGAACAAATCAGGTTTGAGCTGGAGGAAAAGGTCCAGGAGGTGCTTGAGCAGGGGGTTCGAATTGAAACAGCGCTCGATCCGCTAAAACAGGAACAGGCTGTCCAAACCGTTCAGCAGGAGCTGCCCCGCTCCGATATTGAAAGCGCCGTCGTCATGATCGATCACACGAAGCATGAGATTGTCGCGCTTACCGGCGGGAAGGATTATAAAAAGTTTAATTTCCACCGCGCCTTTCAAAGCTTTCGTCAGCCAGGCTCGGCAATCAAGCCGCTGCTTGTCTATGCACCTTATTTAAATGAATATGATATTCCGTTGCAGAGCACGATAAACGCCAACGATGTCTGTCGCGGCGATTATTGTCCGCGAAACTTCGGCGGGGGGCAATATGGGATGGTTTCGCTTGAAACGGCCTTTAAGCATTCCTTTAATACACCTGCTATCCGGATTATGGATCGGGTTGGGGTCGAAACAGCCTTTTCTTATTTGGAGCAACTGCCTTTCACAAAGATTGCTCCTGAAGATTACCGGCTTCCGGCTGCTTTAGGAGGCTTCACCTACGGGGTTTCCCCGCTTGAGCTGACCTCTGCCTATACAACGTTCGCAACAGGAGGCGCTTTTACCCCCTCCTACGGAATACGTCAGGTGACCAATAAGGAAGGCAAGGTGCTATATAGCTGGGAGCAGACGGAGACACAACTATGGAGAGAGTCAACCAACGAACAAATGCGAAGGCTGCTCGCTGCCGTGCTTGAGAGCGGCACCGGACAACGGGCTCGGATTGAGGGCGGTTACGCCGGGGGCAAAACAGGGACGACCAATGACTTTTATGACCTGTGGTTTGTCGGTTTGACCGACACGTATACGACCGGGGTATGGGTTGGAAAGGATACGCCAGCTGACCTGTCTGCCATTTACCGCGAGGCGCCGCATTTGCATATTTGGAGAAAGCTGCAGTAGACGGCTGAAGCGGCTCTGTGCTTGAAGTCGCTTCCTTTCGACCTTCCTTTTGATGAGGCCTCCTACAGCGGCAAACTGGCGATAAAGCTGTTATACAGCTTGAGTCCAGCATAGGCAACAGCAAGCACAAAGGCACTCCAAAAAATCATATGAAAGAAAATCATTCCGATCAGCCCTGCCGGATGAAAGGCATCCGTTAATTTATAAACAAGGTAAATAAAATAAATAAGACTAGCCCCGAGGAATACAATAATCAACAAGAGAAGCTCGCCCGACAGCAAAAGCACGATAATACTCGCAGCTAAGTAAATCGAGGAGCCCGCTTTTGCTTTATTAAGCTCATTGCCTTCCTCATCCTTTGAAAAGAACAGCATTGAAAGCTCGATTATCGTATCGGCGATCAATTTCAATGCGGAAAAAACCATAAAAAAGAATAAAACGAGTAAAAAAAGCAAGGTCAGCTTAATGCCGTTCTCCGAAAAAAATTCACGCATTCCTTCGTAAAGACCAAGCTTGGCCAGCTCATTTAAGATGAGCGTTTGGCTGTACATGGCAAAGGCAAGACTGAATAAAACGATTGAAATAAGCGGAAAATGACTTGTAATGTATCGATTTGACATGCGCTGGCGCTCCTATCTCCTGATCGCTTTTTACGTAAGCTGTTTGAGAATTCATTGACTTTTCATTTCTTTTACATCGAAGTTCGTATATAATAAAACTATGATTGTCACAAGGAGGAATCTTTATGGGTACTTTACTCATCCTTGGTGTTTGTGTTGTATTCCTTGCGGCTATCTTTACAGCCGGCTACGAGGACAACCCTCACAAGCATTAATGAAGAGGCTGGGACAAAAGGTTGTTTTTTTTACCTTTTGCCCAAACCGCCACGATCTTTTTAAAAGCCCGTTGTGAGAAATGCACTCACAACGGGCTTTTGGCGTGTGAAGCCATTGCCAATAGGTTCAAGCACTTTATTATGACAAACCGGGAAAGCCTTGCTGCCGAATCGCTTCGTAAATGACAATCGCCGCCGTATTTGATAAATTCAACGAGCGGATATGCTCCGTCTGCGGAATGCGAAAGCAGCGCTCTTTATACTGTTCGATCAGTTCAGCCGGAAGTCCGGTTGTCTCTCTGCCGAACACGAAGAAATGATCCCGCTCCTGGTTCGAATAATCAAACTCACTATAGTTTTTCGTTCCAACCGTCTCAATAAAATAAAATTCCCCTTGCGGATAAGTCGAAAACAGCTCGTCCACCGAGTCATAATAGCGGATCGTCACACTCGGCCAATAGTCACAGCCTGCCCGCTTCAGCATGCGGTCGTCAGTGGAAAAGCCAAGCGGCCGGATCAGATGAAGCGTCGTATTCGTTCCGGCACAGGTTCTGGCGATATTTCCTGTATTCGCTGGAATTTCCGGTTGATAAAGCACGATATGTAAACCCACATCCATGCACCTCTATTTCTGCATCACTTTTGTCGATATCGTCAACTCCCGTATTATACCACCTTCCTCCTATTCAAAAAAGAGATAGCGTCAATGTCTCCTCAAGCTGCATCTTTTTACAGCTTGAGGATGCTTGCATTCAATAACCGCTACGCATCGTCAATAATATGAAAAAACTTATAGTTAATTTGCGGCGTCCAGGCCGTTGAGTCTTCATACGCCCAATAGCGCATCCGGCTGTTTGAAGACTGGGCATTGACGAGCGGTTCACCATTGGCATCCTTCGCCACGACAATCGTTGAGTGCTGCCAGCGCCCATCCCCGTTAAAGTCATAGCAAATCACATCTCCCGGCTCCAGCTCCTTTGCCGATTGTCTTTCCTCTCCCCGCAAGCCGTCCTTTGAGCCGCTTAAATGCCAGCGCAGGGAGTGGGCGACAGACCAGCTGAAACTCCAATTTCCTCCTTGATACCACCAGCCCGTTGCCCGGTTCGGATAACCGGTCATTCGTGCTCCTCCGGCATACAGACATTGCGAAATAAAATTCGTACAGTTGTCCGTGAACCGATGATAGGCCGGATTATAGTCATCCCACCAAAGTTCAGCATACCGCACAGCTTCACGTCGATTATACGCACTCTTCCCTTTTTTAGATTGTCTTACGTCAGCAGAATCTCTCGCCTGCGCCTTTTTTTCCGGGAGATGAAACAGCTCCTCATCGCTTTTCACCTGTTTATCTTCAATCGTCGCCCTTCTGAATTCCAGCTTTTCCTCCAAATATACCGTGTCCTTCAAGGCAATTAACTGTTCACAGTGAAGAAAATAATCGATGATTTGCCGCGTGCCAACACGGATTGTTCGCAAAACATCCCCTTCCACATAAGAGCGGACGATTTTCGCTGACCGTTTTTCATGCATCTGAACTGTTCTTTGCGCCCGTTCAGCCGATAATGATGTTCTGTCAAGCTTTTGTGGCTCGACAAAGGCTTTGTTTTCTTTTTCAATATGATGATGGAGCATCCTGACAATTGAGTTGTTCATCCTGCTACTCCTTTCTCGTAACGCCGCAAAAGGATTCGATGTACGGAGCAAATGGGAATAAATCTTCTACTATAAAAATCCTATGCCTTGCCCTTTGTCCTTCATACATAAGAAACCGCACAGCGGTTTCTTAGAAGCGGCGTGCGCAGCCGTTACCATCATTTAAAGCTGGCTGAAAACGGGCTTTTTTCAGCCAGGCGCGTAACGTGCGAAGCCGACGCCCCGCCCCGAATCAACCCGAAGATTTTATACTTTCTTACTCTATTGAAAAAAGATGCCCCTGACTTTTCCGGGACATCCTTATTGCGTTTGTTATGAAATTTGTTCGATCGCACCCTCAAGGCCAAGTAGGATTTCTTTTTTATCGAGGCCGCCTCCATACCCAACCATGTTTCCATTGCTACCAATAACACGGTGACAAGGAATGATGATCGGCAGCGGATTCTTGTTGTTGGCTCCACCAATCGCCCTGATCGCTTTCGGAGCCCCTATTTCCTGGGCAATCTGCTTATAGGACTTGGTCGTTCCATATTGAATTGTTCGCAGCGCATTCCAAACCTTCTTTTGAAAAGGCGTACCACACAAGTCAATCGGAAGGTCGAACTCAAAACGCTTCCTTGCAAAATAATCCTCAAGCTGCTCACAAACCGGGCGGATATGTTCTTTCGAACGGAGCAGTTCGCCTTTTCGGCCATTTTTCTTTAACCATGTTTTTATGTTGACCATACTTGCTTCCAGTTCGCCAAAATGGATGTGACAAACGCCTTGATCCGATGCAACGATTGTAAGTTTACCAATGGGACTATCCATTTCGTCAACAAAATGTGTCAGTTGCGTTGTCATGATATCCCTTCCTTCCAATTGTCAAGGTTGTTCTAATCTTACCTTACCCTATCATGAATTGCTCGCGGCTTACTGTTTATTTTCCAACAAAATTATCGCATTTTCCAGCTCTCGCGCGACTTCCTCGTCTGTTTCGCTGTTTTTCGCTTTTTCAAGCTCGTTTTTCTCTTTTATCGTCCCTATTTCTCCAATCGCCCAGGCTGCTGTTCCTCGAATGACAGGGCGCGGATCGTCCGTAAGCAGCGTGCTTAACAAGGGCAACGCCTTTTCGTCTTTGAAATGGGCAAGCGCGATAATCGCATTGCGCTGAATCGGTTTTTTTCCACGCCAAGAGCCGGAAACATGACCAAACTTCTCTTTGAACTGCCGATTCGTCATCGTTAGCAACGGCAACAGCTTCGGCTTAGCAATCTCTGGATCGGGCTCCATTTCCTCATGTATATGAAAATCTTTCCCTTTGTTTTCAGGACAGACCTGTTGACATGTGTCACAACCGTAAAGCCGGTTTCCCAGCTTCTTGCGATATGGCTCCGGGAGGAAGCCTTTTGTTTGTGTCAGAAAAGCAATGCACGACTGGGAATTCAGCTGTCCCCCCTGAACCAGAGCACCAGTCGGACAAGCATCAATACATTTTGTACACGAGCCGCACTGCTCCGTGATCGGCACATCAGGCTCGATCGCCAGCGTCGTAATAAGCTCTCCCAAGTAGACATAGCTTCCGAATTCCGGTGTGATAATCGCGCAATTCTTTCCACTCCAGCCAATGCCCGCCCGCTCGGCGACAGCCCGGTCAGCCAGCTCACCTGTATCTACCATTGAAAGCGTCCTTTCATCTGGAAAGCGTGACTGAATGAATTGTTCAATTTTCTGCAAACGCTCACGCAACACATCATGATAATCTTTCCCCCACGATGCCCGGCAAAAAATGCCGCGCCGTTCTTCCTTTGTGCTCTTAGGAGGATTTTTCATTTTTGATGGATAAGCAAGCGCAATTGAAATAATCGTTCGGGCTTCCGGCAAAACCCGCCTTGGCTCGACCCGCTTTTCAATATCCGGCTCTTCAAAACCAGACTGGTAGCCAAGCTCCTGTTGCGTTTGCAGGCGGTCCTTCAGCTTAAGAAAGGGGTCAGCCGTCGTAAACCCAATCTTATCCACTCCTATTGACTTACTATATGCAATAAGCTCATCCTTAAATTGGGCGTTTGTCATAGCCCTCACCTTTCTTCTATCTTTTTCTATTATTATGCTACAATAGGCGATGTAGCCACTATCTTCCTACATATAACGGACCAATCCAAACCAGCAAATAAAGGAGGTTCTCTATCTGTGATTCATGTACATATTCACCAATCACTCAGTCAAATCCTTTCCGGCTTTAAAATCGGGGTCGTCCACTACGAGGATATCGTCGTTAGTGACTCTCCGCAAATGTTAAAAGGACGTTTACAGTTTTTTCAAGAGACGATCCGCGTCGATTTAGAAAACAAGTCCTTATCCGATGTTACTGGAATTTCTGAGTGGAGACAAGTCTTCAGGCAGCTCAAAATTGACCCGGGACGCTATCGGCCGTCTCACGAAGCGCTTTACCGCCGCATCGCTAAAGGACAACCGCTGCCACTGATTAATTCAGCTGTTGATTTAAATACGTTTTTTTCATTAGAATATGCGATCCCGCTCGGGATTTATGACCAAGCCCATCTTAACGGCGACGTGACGATCCGGATCGGCAACGAAACGGATCACTATGAAGGAGTCAATGGCCGGGACAATCAAATGGCCAACAAGCTTGTCAGCGCCGACGAGCTTGGAGCGTTCGGAAGCCCGCTCGTTGATTCAAAACGAACGATCGTGACATCGGCGACGACATCGGCGTTGCAGCTCTTTTATTTACGGCCGGCCACCTCAATCGAAGAAAGCGGCAAACTGCTTACCGCGGCAGCGAAGATGTTCACCCAGATTCATGGCGGTGAATGTTCAACAACTGTCATCAGCGAGGATTAAATAATGTTTACAATCATTATAAATAGGGAAATAGTATAACTGAAGACAATAAAAGGAGGACTTTCTCATGAGTCAAGAAAAAGTAGCAGCCATTCTAAACAAACAAATTGCCAATTGGAGCGTCCTATTCGTTAAACTTCACAATTATCACTGGTATGTGAAAGGCCCTCAGTTTTTTACTCTACACGAAAAGTTTGAAGAACTCTACAATGAAGCCTCAGTCCATATTGACGAACTGGCTGAGCGTCTGCTTGCCTTAAAAGGACAGCCTGTCGCTACAATGAAGGAATACTTGGAGACTGCTTCCGTCAAAGAAGCACCGGGCGGCCAGGATGCAGAAGCAATGGTTGCCGAGCTTGTTTCCGATTTTGATACATTAATCGAAGAGCTAAAAGGCGGTATGGAAGCAGCCGATTCACTCGGTGATGAAACAACAGCCGATATGCTTTTATCAGTACACCAATCACTCGAAAAGCACAATTGGATGCTTCGCTCATTCTTGAAATAAGAGCTTTGAACACAAGCAGGAAGGATAGATCCTCCTGCTTGTTTTTTGTGCTTCGGCTTGTGCTGGTTCTTCAGAAGAACTGGTCTCGACTCCACTCGCTGCTCGTCAGCTGGGATACGTGGCAACGGCTTCGTCCTGCGCAAAGTCAGTACGGAAGAAAGGCACTTCAGTACTGACTTTTAAAACCATGCGCAGACTTCGCACGCCGCTTCGAGGTTGTCTAAAAAGGTCAAAAGCGTACCTTTTTAGACAACCTCTTTAAAACGCGACGGAGATGTATTTGACTTCGACGAATTCTTCCATTCCGTGGTGTCCGCCTTCTCGGCCGATGCCGCTTTCTTTCCAGCCGCCAAATGGTGCCTGGGCGGAGGATGGGACGCCATCATTGATGCCGACGATGCCGTACTCCAGCTTTTCACTTATGCGGATCGCGCGCCCGATATCGCGGGTGAAAAGATAGGCGGCGAGACCGTACGGACTATTGTTGGCGCGGCGAATCACTTCCTCCTCTGTTTCAAAGGTGGAGATCGGAGCAACCGGGCCAAAGGTTTCTTCCTGCATGCATTGCATCTCTTCCTTCACCCCGCTGAGCACAGTCGGCTCAAAAAACAACCCATCGATTTTCTTTCCACCGACTACGACAGACGCCCCTTTTTCGGTCGCATCTTTAATATGCTCTTCAACCTTGTTCAGCGCATCTTCATCAATCAATGGGCCAAGGTCATTTTCCTCCATCCCGTTTCCAGTCTTCAGCTCACGCACAGCGTTGCCGAACTTCTCGGTAAACTCATCCTTTACCGCTTCCGCGACGTACAAACGATTGGCGCAGACACATGTCTGCCCGGCATTGCGGTATTTCGAGGCGATTGCCTGCTCGACAGCGAGATCAAGGTCAGCATCATCCATGACAATTAGCGGGGCATGTCCGCCAAGCTCAAGGGAAATTTTCTTCACCGTCTTTGCCGCACCGTTCATTAAATGCTTCCCTACTTCGGTTGAGCCTGTGAACGTTAATTTCCGTACCCGTTCATCCTCCTGCCACGCATCGACGATCTCGCTTGATTTTCCAGTCACAACGTTGATCACACCGGCTGGAATTCCGGCTTCCTCCGCTAATTCAGCCAATCTTAACGCGGTGAGTGGCGTTTGACTCGCCGGCTTAATGACAATCGTGCAGCCTACCGCCAGAGCCAGGGCGACCTTCCGCGTAATCATCGCCGCCGGGAAGTTCCATGGCGTCACCGCCGCGACGACACCAACCGGCTGACGCTGGACAAAAATCCGCTTATGCTTCGCCGAAGCGGGTATCGTTTCACCATAGAGCCGCTTCCCTTCCTCGGCATACCACTGAATAAAAGCATTCGCGTAATTCACTTCGCCTTTTGCTTCCTTCAACGGCTTCCCCTGCTCTGTTGTCATCAGCTCGGCAAGCTCCTGCTCATGTTCTTTAATCAATTGAAACCAGGCCATCAGTAGCTCACTACGCTCATTTGCGGTTTTTCCCGACCAATCCGCAAACGCCTCATAAGCAGCATCGACAGCCTGTTGCGCCTCCTTCTTCCCACCATTTGGAACACGATCAACCACTTCTCCTGTCGCCGGGTTAAGGACGTCCTTTTGCTCTAACTCCTCACCAGTCCACTTTCCATTAATGAACAACTTCATGCAAAAATCCTCCTTTAACCATGATGTGATCCTTTACCACTTGCGCGAAAAAATCAAACCTGCCCCGGCCTCTTCTTGACGAACCAACAAGTCAGCCGATCATTCTTCCTAAAGGTCCATCCTCTGCGACAATATGCTCAAGCTCATAGACAGGAATGACAAAATAAGGAATGCCCGCAGCATAAGGAAGCAGTTCGTACAATTGAAAATAAAGAACGAGCGCTTTATCGGCAATATAAAAATATTGATTCGGCGCAATTCCTTTAAATTCAGTTAATAATGGCAAATCCCTTTCTTTTAATTGCCGTCTAATTATCGCATTTAACGCTTTTGAATAATTTGCCCCCGGCTTAAATAAATCCTTTAACGTATAAATGTCACCAGTCACCGTATTCATCGTCAGTGAGCGTTGAATCGTTAAACCGTGGGCCCCACCTGAGTAGGCATAATGGTTGTTTGTTAAGCTGATGATATCGCGTTGATTCGTTTTCACTTCAAACCCGCCCGTAATTACCGTCTGCGGCTCCTTTTCATAGCCCTGCTTCTTAATCATCGTCATAACCTGTTTTACAATTCTTCTATTAAGCTTTTCCTGAACCTGCTGATTCGCCAAACCTGATAGTTCAGGGTAATAAATATCAAGGCGCGGTTGAACAAGGTGGCGAGCAATAACCTGCACAGGTAATTGCCAAGTATTCATCTCACGTTCCCTCCTCCTGTCGATTCTCTAATATATATGACAGACAAACGTCCTGTAGGTTTAATTTTTTTTCTAATTAGGAAGGAAATTGGCAAATCAACTAGAATTTAATATAAGTGAGAACGTTTATTCCATATGACTTTTTTCTAACTGGAACGATTATTATTCAAGTAGGAGCGACACAACTTCAATGAACCTATCATTTATAAAAAAATGGTTTTCCAAAAAAAGTGAGAAGCAAGATCACAAGGAAAAACATGACGAAAAGCAAAGCGACACTTCCTCAAATGAATCAGCGCAGCCCGCAAACGAGAACTATCACGCCGTCATCGGCAGAATGTCTGCTTTTTTCGCCCACGAAATTCGCAATCCATTAACATCAATTATCGGGTTCGCAGAGTTTATGGAGCAGCATCCCGCCATTAAAGCCGATCCTAATATCGCTCACTATACGTCGATTATTCGCGAGGAAGCATTGAAAATGGAGCTGCTGATCCAGGAATTATTAAGTCTGTCCAAATCACATTTGGATCACGATAATCTCTCCATTATCGATGTCAAACAAAGCGTAAACAAAATCATCACCATTTATACGATGAAAGCCGATAAGCAAAACATTACCTTCCAAACTCACATTGAAGAAGATGTATACATAACCGGGAATTCCAGTCGATTTGAACGAATGATTATCAATTTAATCAATAATGCGATCGAAGCAATTCAAGAGGAAGGCACCATCGAAATCCGGATCGTCAAAGAACATAAGCATGTTTACATTTCGATCATTGACAGCGGTCCCGGGATCGACCCTGATCAGCTGGAGCAAATCTTTTATCCTTTTTACACAACGAAGGACGAAGGCACCGGAATCGGACTGCCAATTTGCAAAACGATTGTTGAAACCTTAAATGGAACGATGGATATTACAAACCACCCGACAAAGGGCGTTCACGTAAAAATGAAAATCCCCTACAGCGAACACGCCACCCGTAATAACTGAATGGAGCTGAGCAAAAGGTTATTTCACCTTTTGCCCAGCTCCTAAGCAATGAGCGGAACCGTTACAATCTTTTACGGATGTCTTTAAAACGAGTTACATTCAGTCATCCGCATAATGCGCGGAGCCGGTGCCCTTCCTTGAATCAAGCTGAATATTTTTATACTCTCTAAAACAAGCAATGCCAGCAAGGGAAGCTCCCTTCACTGACATCACCCTCATCTCCTTGATTAATCATCGCTTGCCGTAAAAGAACGCTTGGAAAATTCATTATCCAGCATAAAAAAGGCGTTGCTGTCATCGTCAATGCGTTTCAGCTTCTGAATGATGCTGTCGAATAAATCCTCCTCTTCAACCTGCTCCTCAATAAACCATTTCAAAAAGTTAATCGTCGCATGCTCGCGTGCGTCCCACGCCAAATCTGATAAGTGGTAAATTTTCTTTGTCACTTCTTTTTCCTGAGCAAGCGATTTTTCAAAAGCATCGAGAACAGAGGAAAATTCATTATTCGGGGCGGGTAGCGCCTGGATCACCGCTCTCTCCCCAAGAACATTAATAAAATTATAAAACTTCATCGCATGAAACCGTTCCTCTTCGGCCTGGACGAGAAAGAAATTGGCAAATCCATCAAGGCTTTCGTCAGAGCAATACGCGGCCATCGCCAAATAGGAATGGGCGGCATAGAATTCGTAATTCATCTGATCATTTAAAGCCGTTAGCAGCTTATCATTTAACATGTTCGTCCTCCTTTATTTTTTCTTAGGTTAACTGTTACATTACCCACTTCTTTTTATTTCTAAACCCGGCTTGATTTCTCCTGCTTCGGGAGGAGAAAGCTCATGCATGAGGCGAGAATACAAAGCGCCATCGCCATGTAAAACGTAATATCATAGCCACCAGTCAAATCAAAGAGCACTCCTGGGACGTACGCTCCTAAAGCCGCCCCCACCTGATGGCTGAAGAAAAACAAGCCGATAATAAAGCCGAGCGCCTGCGGTGGAAAATAAAGGGACGCCAGATTCATCGTCGGCGCAACGGTCGAAAAGTCTACAACGCCAAACGAGACTGAGAACAGCATCAATAAGAAGGAATGGCCAAGGGCAAAACCGAACAGAACAGGATCATAAATGATCACTAATAAAATGACGATCGTCAAAGCGCGTATACCATATAATCCGCCAAGCATGTAGCGGCTGTCCCATTTGTCAGAGAGATAGCCCGAAAGAATCGTCCCCCCAAAATTAAACAGAGCCAATGCGCTCACCGCCGTCCCGGCTATCGCCGCGGAAAACCCGCAAAACTCGGCGAATGGAACAAGATGCGTATCAATTAAGCCACTCGTTGTAAAGCCGCAGACGAAAAAAGGAAGCAAGAGGAACAAAAACGCCCGTCTCCTGAATAACCCGCCAAGCACGGCAAAAAGAGAAGGCCGCTCTTCCTCCTCCATTCCTGCTTGGCGTGGATCAGTCTGCTCTCCCGTTCCGCCATAGGGATCGAGTCCCCTTTCCTCCGGCAAAGAGGCATAAAAGAAATAAATAACCGGCACCATGACGACCAACAGCAGCAGCCCTAACATCATAACGGCTTGACTCCAGCCAAAGAGATGAATCAGGACAATCGATAACGGCACGATCAAAAACTGCCCCGACGCGGTTCCCGCCGTCATCATGCCGATCGCCAACCCTCGCTTCGCCGAAAACCACTTTGTCACGACGACCGTCCCTAACACATTCGACGCCCCGCCAAAACCGACCGAGGCAATAATTCCATAAATGAGCATTAAATGCCACGGCTTCGTCGCCAACGCTGTTACAAGCATTGAAAGCGAGACGACGAGCACACTGAGCATTAATACCTTCTTGGCCCCGATTCGATCAATCAAACGACCGATAAAAGGCTGAAAGAGACCGAATACGAGATAGCTGACGAGCGCGACTGCCGATATTTCAGCGCGGCTTGACTGGAATGCTTCCTCCCATGGCGTCAAAAAGGCCCCGAAGGAAAGGCGGATCCCCTGTGCCAGCATAAGGGAAGCGAAGGTAATCAGCAAAATGATCCACGCATAATGTATATTTTTTTTCATACGTTCTCTCCTGTCTTTTCCTCTTCAGAAACGCTCTATGATTTAAACACCATCGCCGCTTTCACAGCCTTTTGCCACCCTTGATAAAGCGCTGACCGCTCCGCCTCCTCCATCTCCGGAGAGAAGGTCCGCTCCACCGCCCATTGCTGCGCGATTTCGCTTTTATCCTTCCAAAAGCCGACGGCGAGCCCCGCCAAATAGGCTGCCCCGAGCGCGGTCGTTTCCTGGATCATCGCCCGTTCTACCGGTACATTGAGCAAATCACTTTGAAATTGCATCAAAAAATGATTGGCGACCGCCCCTCCATCGACGCGCAGCGTCTTCACCGCTATGCCCGAGTCGGCCTCCATCGCTGTCAGCACATCCTTTGTCTGATATGCCAGTGACTCTAGCGTTGCCCGGATAAAATGCTCCTTACTCGTACCGCGCGTCAAGCCGAAGACGGCACCGCGGACATCACTGTCCCAATAAGGAGTGCCGAGACCGACAAAAGCCGGCACCACATAAACCCCGTCAGTCGACGTGATCCGCGTCGCATATTGCTCACTATCCTTCGCTGCCTTAATCATTCGCATCCCGTCCCGGAGCCATTGAATCGCCGAACCGGCGACAAAGACGCTTCCCTCCAGCGCATACTCCACCTTGCCATCAACGCCCCATGCCAATGTCGTCAGCAGCCCGTGCTTCGACGTAACCGCTTTTTCCCCCGTATTCATCAGCATAAAGCAACCTGTCCCATACGTGTTTTTCGCCATTCCCTCTTCAAAACATGCCTGCCCGAACAAAGCCGCCTGCTGATCCCCGGCAGCGCCAGCAATCGGCACCTCAAGTCCGAAGAAATGATAGTTCACAGTCTTGCCATAAATCTCGGAGGAAGGCCGGACCTCCGGCAGCATAGCTTCAGGTACATCAAGCATGGCGAGCAGATCGGCATCCCATTTCCGCTCATAGATGTTATACAGTAACGTTCTCGAAGCATTTGAATAATCCGTCACATGCACCTTTCCGCCCGACAGCTTCCAGATCAGCCACGTTTCGACCGTGCCAAAGAGAAGCTGCCCTTTCTTCGCCTTTTCCCGCGCCCCTGCGACATGATCCAAAATCCACTTCAGCTTCGTTCCCGAAAAGTACGCATCAATAAGCAGACCGGTTTTTTCTTTGACCATCTGCTCATGGCCCTGCTGCTTCAACTGTTCACAGATTGCCGCCGTTTGCCGCGACTGCCAAACAATCGCCTGATAAACCGGCTGACCTGTTTCCTTATCCCAGACAATTGTCGTCTCCCGTTGATTGGCAATCCCGATCGCTGCGATTTCATATTCCCTGACATTCGCTTTTAGCATGACCCCAGACATTACCGCAAGCGTCGAAGCCCAAATCTCATTCGCATTTTGCTCGACCCAGCCCGGCTGCTGATAGATTTGCTTAATTTCCTTCTGCTCCACTGCTATTTTCCGACCGGATTGATCAAATAAAATAGCGCGAGAGCTTGTCGTTCCCTGATCCAATGCCAAAATATATGACTTTTTCATTTCCTTCCTCCCATCTACGTAAGAAAAAAATTCCACGCAGGCGATGCTTCGTTTTGCTGCCATGAGCCGGAAAACCATACGAAAAATGCAACTACTGTATTTACCTGCATGTCGAGCGAAGTCTTCAGGAGCGACGGATTCCCCGCTTTTCATTTGTTCGGATAGTCAGATAGAAAATACGTTTGACCCCGCTTCGTTTTTTCTTAGATCGAATCATCACGCAAATTTTTATCCTTTCGAAATGAACCATGTGAAAAAGCTATTAGCAGAGCGCGATTCTTCGCTAATAGCTTTTTTCATTTCCCCTTTATTGGGTTGTTTCCTCTATTTGCAGCTGCACAAACTGCTTATGTAAATCTTTTATCGCTGCCACGAGCGCATTCGTCGCTTTCCCTTTATAGTGGCGTACAATCAGCTCGACCGGCTCCTCAACCCCATCCTTCAGACTGACTCCCCGCAGGATACGGTCAATGTATTGACGACTATGCTCCGTCGCCAACGTACAGGAAGCCTGAATAATGACCCCATATTTCCGATCAACTTCGGCGGTGATCGTTAGCGTCTCGAATACACTTTTCGCTGCCATCCCTTGCGGCAGCCGGGCATGACCGGCAATAAATATCGTATTAATCGTGATCATCACTCCACCTTTTCGTTGTCCTTCTTCTTACTATCGCTATTTCTACATAGCGATTTCCATTTCCTGCTTGCGAGACGAAATTTAAACAGATGTCAGCTTATATGCAAGCATCCCTTCATCATTGAAGCGTAGCTGTCTCCTTGCTTCCATTTCAAACTGCACAGCGCACTTTTCCATTTGTTCAAGCACCGGCTTTGAAACAAGAAGACGGTCAAGATGCAAAGTATTTGGTACTTGCACCAGCTTGACGCCCGTAAGATCAACGTCCGGCCCTAAGCTGCCGCAGGCGCTTTCAATCGCTTCCTGTTCATGATCGTAAATAAACGGCAGCATCGCCCTTTGTAAATACGTGCTCGTAATCGAGTTGGTATATGTCGCTTGCCGGTCAATCCGGTTCACGAGCCGCTGGGTCGTAAAATCAGCGAGCCCGACCCCCTGGGCATTGCCGAAGGATTGTTCCGCCAGGTCGAGCACTACGATCCGTTTCACGTCAGGTTTTTCCGGCTCCGGCACGCCCTCAATCCGCCAGCGCCCGATAATGTTTGGATCCATTCCCGTCCCACTGAAAATCTTCCCCATCTCTTCGACAATTAGCACATCAATCGTATCGACGGGAAGCCTCGGCATCATTTCTTTTGAACGCTTCAGCAGTTCGGCTTCGACCTCGAACCACTTTTCCGTTCCAACCCCGACAATGTCAGCCGTCTGATCATAGCCATTCTCAATAATCGCCAGCCCCATCACAATCGGTGAATGCCGGAGCGCGCTGGCGCAGACGGTCTCAATGTTTCTCGCCATATGCAAGGCACCATTGGCATGAACAAAGCTGGCACCTCTTCGCTTTCCCAGTCCGATCGTCACCATTTTGCTAAGTCCGCTCTCTACCCGTCCGCGAAAAGCCGTATGCGCTTTGATCCGGTTGATGACAATGACACCGTCCGCCCCGTAAGCATGCTTATCCATATACACCGGCACGCCGTCGTCCGTCTCGGCGATTTGCTCAACTTCCATGGAAGAACGGATTTCAGCGCCGACAGATTCGGTCGTTATCCCTAGATGATGAAGCACCTCCACCTGTCCATCCGCCGTCGCTCCACCGTGGCTGCCCATCGCCGGCACAAGAAAAGGGCGATACCCAAGCCCCTTTAACGTCGAAACCGTCTCCCGCAAAATCAGCACAATATTGGCGATCCCCCTGCTCCCCGCGGTAATCGCAACCTCCGCTCCCTTTGGCAAAGCAGTCAGGGCTGAATTGTTCATCAGTTCTCTTTGAATCGTCCCGCTAATATCCACAAGCTTGTCATCGCGAAATTTTTGCCGTATTTCATACATTTCCATCATCTTATCAGCCCCTTTCCAGCTGGCAGGAGGACTGTTTCAAAGGTCATCGAAGGATACCTAATCGCCTCCTCACGTCTTGCCCAAAGAGATGAATCCACAGTCCTTAGCTCTAAAAAAGTTCATACTCTCACTTATCTTAGGAGCTCTACCAGCTATTTTAACATGAGAAGCTACTTTACAATTTATCTCTATAGCTGTTACAAAGGCAACCCATCACGATAATAAAACGCTTACATTTTAGGGGATGAGCAAGATTTTCCCCGTACTCTTTCTACTTTCAACATGAGCCTGAGCCTCGCCGGCTTTCTCCAGCGGAAAACGCTCGGAAATTTGCATCTGGAGTTTCCCCCCGACTAATAATTGAATCAATTGTTCAGCACTGTCGCGCAGAAAAGCCGGTCTTCTTTTCCGATACGTCCCGGTACTGTAGCCTATCACCGTCCGGCAGCTCGAATGAAGGGCGTTCGTCTTCACTTCTCCAGGGTGAGACCCATCATTGGCGTGACCGAAATTAACAATCCGACCGAAATGGCTTAGACACTCCATACTCCGGTTGAAGTTGTCGCCGGCAACCGTATCGAGAATCACATCCACTCCTTCTTCCTTCGTCAGCTTCATCACTTCATCGACAAAGTTCTGCTCGCGGTAATTAATGACGTGATCAGCTCCAAGCGATTCCACAAGTTGTTTCTTTTCGTCACTGCCAACCGTGCCGATAATTGTCGACGCCCCGTACAGCTTTGCCAGCTGAACAGCCGTCGTTCCAATCCCTCCCGCCGCCGCGTGAATCAAAATCGATTCACCTTCAACAAGCCTTGCCATTTTTTTTATCACATTATAGGCGGTAACCCCGACTGTTAATGAAGCGGCAGCCGTTTCGCTATCCAATTCATCCGGAAGCGCGTAGGTCAAAATAGGGTCAGCCTTCACATATTCCGTATAGGAGCCGCCTTTTGGAAACGCCATGACCCTTTGCCCTTCTTTTAAACCCCGGACCTCCTCCCCCGCCTTGACGATCACCCCGGCACAATCAAGCCCGGGAGTAAAAGGGAATCCAGTCTGTCCATGATACTCTCCTACCCGCGCTTTAATATCAGCGAAGTTGACACTGATCGCTTCAACCTTAATCAATACCTCCGTTGGCGAAATCTCAGGAATCTCCCTCTCTTCCACCCGCAACACATCAGGTCCGCCGTGCTCCGCCACAACAACCGCCTTCATCCTTTTCACCCTTTCCGGTTTTTTCAGTCTATTCAATTGTAAGTATAGCGGTTATTATTCTGAAAATAAAGCACTTTCAGAATAGTTTTAAGCGATAGCATTCAAGTTTCCTTATGGTTTAACAAGTAATCTGATGTTACATAATGATTGTGTATGCTAGTATCGTTGTACTGCACAGTAAATGGAGCTTTTTTCTCAGGGTTTTTATTGACAATAATCATAAGTAAATGTACAGTGTATCTTATATTACGCAAAAGGAGGGTTGTTAAAAATGATGCCATCAGGAAGATTACGCCAGCAAACTTTGAACAATAGGTAACTAAATATGTTCAAAGGCTCTGTTTTCATAAAGCAGAGTAAACGGGAGTAGTCTGTACATTTTTAATAATCTTCTACGGGGAAGTTTACATTTTTCACCTAGAGGAAGGCAGATATCCATCTGTCTTTTTATATGTCTTTTTTCGCTCATATAAAGGAAGACGTTTATTTGCTATACCTCGTTTACTCTTCACCACAGACAGTAGCCTGTCTGTGGTTTTTTATGATTACATTCCTTTAGATTCCATAAAAAAAAGGGAGTGTAATAATGGAAAAACTAGTTTTGGAATTGAAAGATATAGAAGTATCATTCTTTGATCGAACTATTCTCACCATTAATAACTTGAAAGTCCACCAATTTGATCGAATCGGTGTCGTTGGGAAAAACGGTAGTGGTAAAAGCACATTATTGAAGCTTTTGCACCAAGATCTCCAACCTAATAAAGGACATGTAAACCGTTTGATTGATTTTGGGTGTTTTCAACAAACCGAGTCCCCATCTAATCAAGCTTCTGATTTTAAATTACTTGGCCAATTTAACGTACCAGATCGACTTGCCACCCAAATGAGTGGTGGTGAACAAACTCGGTTGAAGCTAGCTCAACTATTTTCAACTTATTATGAAGGGCTGCTTATTGACGAACCGACTACTCACCTTGATACAAAGGGCGTTGATTTTCTTATCGAGGAATTAATGTACTATTACGGCGCACTCATTTTGGTCAGTCACGACCGTTACTTACTTGATCAGCTTGTGACAAAGATATGGGAAGTAAATGAGGGCAAAATTATTGAATATACAGGTAACTATTCTGATTATGAACGTCAAAAAGAACTTGAACGTATCCAACAACAAGAACGACATGAAAAATATGTAAAGGAAAAACAAAGGCTGATATCTGCTGCAGATGAAAAAATGAAAAAAGCAAAGAAAATTACACAAGCAAACCAGTCTATGTCAAAAAAAGAAGTAAATACACCTGCAAACCGTATGTTTATGACTAAACAAAAAGATACTAGTCAAAAGTCGGTTCAACGAGCGGCAAAAGCATTAGAAAAACGAGTAGAACAATTAGATGAGGTAAAAGCGATAGAAACGGAAAAGACGATTCGCTTTCATCAACCCAAACTGCTTCAATTGCATAATAAGTTTCCGATCATGGCAGACCGACTAACCATTAAAATGAAGGATACACTACTGTTTGACCATGCAAGCTTTCAGTTCCCGTTGGGCAAAACCATTGCGATTACTGGCTCAAATGGGTCTGGAAAATCAACGTTATTAAACCATATCCTTCATGACAGAGAAGGCATTATCCTTTCTCCCAAAGTGGTTTTTGGTGTGTATCAACAACTCGACTATCAATTTAGTAAGGATAAAAAGGTTCTAGAATTTATGAAAGAAAACAGCCACTACGAACAAAGCAAAATCCGTGCTGTTTTGCATGCGATGAACTTTACAGGAAACGATCTAAAAAAAGAAACCTCTCAGTTAAGTGGCGGTGAGGCTATACGCTTAAACCTTTGCCAACTGTTTCTTGGCTCTTATAATGTGCTCATATTAGACGAACCAACAAACTTTTTAGATATTCATAGCATGAAAGCACTTGAGACGTTTCTGCTTAATTATGAAGGAACCGTTTTATTAGTTAGCCATGACCGTGAGTTTGTCAAACGTGTGGCAGATCATAGATATGAAATACAAGAAAAAAGAATCAAACAAATTTATTAGAATGAACATTTGGAGGAAATAAACATGAATACACTTAAACTTAAGCAATTAGCAATGAACAAAGGATTAGATATTGTAGAAAACAGTATCAAAATCAATGAGTCTGGGGTTGACTTTCAAGTAGCCTACGCTAAAGATCAACATGATGATAAATGGATTCTAAGAATCCCACGTAGACCAGAGTCAATGAGGCATGCACGCCAAGAGAAAAAAGCATTAGACATCATTCACCGCCATGCAAGCTTTCAAGTTCCGGATTGGTCTATCTTCTCTGAAGAATTAATTGCTTATAAGCAATTAAGCGGACTTCCTGCAGCGACAATTGACGTGGAGCAACAGAACTATGTATGGAGTTTTGATGAATCCAATGTTCCACCTGCGTATTATCAATCATTAGGAAAAGTCCTAGCAGATTTACACTCATTGCCTCACGAACAATTCAAACATATTGGGGTTGAAATTCTTCGTGCCAGTGAGTTAAGAGTTTCCATGAAACAGCGAATGGAACGGGTAAAAAAACAATACAAGATCAATCCAACTTTATGGGATCGCTGGCAAGCATGGCTGGCGGAAGACTCCCTTTGGCCCCCCCATGTAGGAGTAAAACACGGCGACTTACATCCAGGTCATATCCTCATTAATAAAAATTATCAAGTTATTGGCTTAATTGACTGGACAGAAGTTGGGATTGCTGATGTATCCGTCGATTTCATGGCCCATCACCTCCTTTTTGGGAGTGATGGACTAACAAAGTTAATCGACGCTTATGACAACGCCGGTGGAAAAACGTGGTCAAGAATGTTTGAGCATATTGTAGAGCTTCTAACAACAAGCGGCATCACTGTAGCTGAATTTGCAGAAATCTCAGGCCTTCAAGAGATGCACGAAACAGCTGCACACATGCTTGCTAGCGAAATGTAATGAAACGGACTGGTCGTTTAGCTTTGCTTAACGACCAGTCTGATAAGGAGAATAAAAATTGAAACGTAATAACCAAACTTTAAATGCGAGTGAAAAACTTAGGACAGAAAAGCCATCGAAGTTGTTATGGAATTTATCGATTCCCGCGATGGTCGGCCGGCATTATTTAATGTCGTTGATATCTTTTTCATCTCATATGCAGAAGGTGTAGATGCGGTTGCAGGATTGACTGTAGCATTTCCAGTCATGATGGTCATGATATTATCGAGTGCTGATGATATCGGTGCAGCTTCTATCATATCAAGACGGTTAGGAGAAAAAAGAGAGGAAGATCCAAATATGGTTTTTGGAACATTCATTTTTCTAATCATGATCATCAGTTTTATTAGCTTGTTCTTAAGGGCTTGAATAAGAATACGTTAATGACGACAAATATAGAGTTAATGACAACAAATTCCAATGATAACCATATCGTTTCGCGCTTTTTTTGAAATTGTTTTGCTCCGTAGTTATATCCGTCAATAGGTAACATCCCTTGCATCACACCAATCATCGGCCTTACTGCAAACCCGATTAGACGCTGTGCAATACCAAAGGCAGCTCAATACATATCGCCACCGTGTTGAATGAGCATTGCATTTATTGCAACCATAATAAGGTTGTTCGATGAAGATTGTACAAAGTCAGGGAATCCAATTGTCGTAATTTCTTTTGCTATAGAAACCCTAAACCGAACATTGAAAGTTGAAATAATAACAGAGGAATGAGAGAGGAGAACGCTAGGAACTGTCAAGTTCATAGGCTGGGCAAAAGGTAGAAAAACTACCTTTTTTTGTCCCAGCCCGATTCGCTTAATTAACATGCGTCATCTTATCTTCAATCGAAACACCGTCGGGATTGTAATGGATCTTGATGTTCGTCAATACCTCAGAGGCGCCAAGCTCAATACCGAGCTCCTGCGTACGTTTCAGCAAGCTAAAGACCTCATCAATGTTACCTTCAACGACCGTCTCCATCGGGCCAACATGATAGCGCAGTCCCGACTCCTTCACAACCTCAACAATTCGCGGAATCATCCCATTCGTATCGACATCCTGACCATTCGGCAGTACTTGAAAACCAGCTGTCACATTATTCATCTTCATCGCTTCCTTTCTTAGGAATAAGAAATACTCTATTATACCGTTTCCTTTCTCACTAAAAAATAAACATTCACTCCGTTCAAGATAAAAAGCTATTCCTGCAATGGTTGAGCGGAATAGCCTTTTTATCTTAAAAGCGTAAATATCTTGTCTTTAATTGGTTATACGACTCCGTTCTTTATTAGTACTTTTCTAAGGAGCTCACTTTCCTCAACTGTAAGTGGTTTAAACGGCCTTCGACAAGTACCGCATTCAATTCCTTGGAGAGCTAAAGCCGCTTTAACTCCCTGAAACACACCTATTTTCAAAAGCACAGCTACCACTTCATTTACCTCGTTTTGTATCGAGCGGGCTTCTTCGATTTTTCCTTCCTTATACAGTCTATCAATTAGTAAAAATTTTTCCGCCATAAAGTTAAACGTACTGCCGATTGAACTTTGGCATCCTACCGTCAAGGAAGCTAAATATAATTCATCATGTCCATTGATGATGACTTTGTTCGGATAAGTATCCAGCAATAGTTGCAGGTGAAGCAAATCATAAGATGTATGCTTAATACCGACTATCTGTGTTCCTTGAAATAGTTCTCGAATGCTTTCAGCCGTTAAGGACACACCAGCCAAAGAGGGCACATGATACAGAATCATCGGCAATTCAACTGCTTTCACTAAGTCATGGTAATAAGCTTTAAGCTCATCCTGTTTGAATTGATAATAAAAAGGGGGAACAGAAGAAATTGCCTCTACTCCTGCTTTTTCTGCATGTTCAGCAAGCTCAATCGCATGCTTCGTAGCAAAACTACCAATTTGCGCAATTAACTTCGCCTTCCCACGAGTTTCATCGCTCACAATATCTACTATATATTTTCTTTCTTCCTGCGATAACAGCAATGCCTCACCAGTACTTCCTCCCACGTAAAAACCAGTGACTCCTTTTTCCAAATTCATCTCAATAATTTGCCGCAATACTCGATCATTTATTTTACCTTCCCGAGTAAAAGGAGTCACTAAAGCCGGGATAACTCCATCGAAATGATTCATTTTTCAGCGTCCCTTTTCTATTGTTTTGTTCATTTACCTCAACCTTTCGCACTTCTTAAGTCAAGTTTTCTGAGCATCTGGCTGTCGACTCGATATTGTTCCAATTTATCAAAATCAAAAAGTACTCCATGTCCAGGGACTTGGGGCGGCTTCCCCACTCCCTCTTTGACAACAATCGGCTCTTGAAGTACACCCATCTCTGTAAATGAGCCACCTTTTATATTTTCTAAGATCATGCCATTTGGAACTGCGCATAATAACGAAACAGAAAGTTCCATCACAAAGTGAGGAGCGACCGGGCGAAAATAAGCATCTGCTAAATGGGCAATTTTGATCCATTCCGTAATTCCACCTACACGACCAACATCAGCTTGGACAATATCAATAGCATCTGCCTTCAAATAATCATTAAATTGATACTTTGTAAAAAGGTTCTCACCAACTGCTAAGGGTGTATGGACATGGCGCCTGAACATAGCATGCCCTTCTACATCATCCCTTGATAATGGTTCTTCAATCCATCCCAGCTGAAAATTATCAAGTTGAGAGCAGACATGTATAGCTTTTGCAGCCGTCCACTTTTGATTAAGGTCAATCAGAAGCTGTCGCTTTCCTAACCTTGCTTTGACACGGCTTATTCGCTCAATATTTTCATCAATCGAATCATAACCAAGCTTTATTTTGATAGTTTGATAACCATTTTCGATATATTCATCGATCATCTCATACAATTCAGCAAAGCTGTAACTGTAATCAATCCCACTTCCATAAGCCGGGATTTCTTCTCTTGCCCCTCCCAGTAAGCGATATAACGGCTGCTGATAAAATTTCCCGAGAATATCCCATAAGGCGATATCAACCGCAGCAAGTGCAAATGTATGTAGTCCACCACTTCCACAGCGATGAACCTGTTTGTTCATAAATTGCCAGACTGCTTCAATATTACGAACGTCCTGACCAAGTAACATCTTTGCCAGATAATCATTAATAATTGCTTCAACAGCTGTTGCCCCGATACCCGGAGTATGGCTCCACCCAACTCCTGTTAGTTTATTATCCGTTATCACTTTAACAATGATATATTCAAGCCCGGTTACTACATGCGTCGCATCCTCCCATGGTATAGCAGGTGGAATTCGATATGTCGTTGCTTCGACATGAACGATTTTCATAGCCCTTCCCCTTTCCGCTCTGTACGCTTGCCTGGCTCAAGCAGTTCAACCCATAGCCTTAGAGAGTCTCTCGTGTCAACATAGGCATATTGTCCACCACTGGAAGTTAACCCTCTCTGTACAACGTCCAACCTCTTTTCTTCTAGCCGATTAATCTCATTCTCCATATCCTCAACAAGGAAAGCAATATGGTGAAACCCTTCGCCATTTTCCGAAAGATGCTGACGCCAAGCACTAGCTTCCTGATCAGGCTCTAGCAGTTCTATTGTAAGCTGTCCAACTTGAAAAAATGCTTGTTTTGTTCTGCCGAGTGCCCTCTTCCCATTAAAGGTCATTTTCGTTTTATCCACAGTATCAGTCATCACGATTTGGGGAACATCCACACCAAAAAAATCAGCATATGCTTTTGTGGACTTTTCAATATCACAAACGATCATTCCAATTTGAACAATTGAACTGGGATTTGATAAATAACTCATCATTTCATCTCCTTTTATAAAAAATCAAAGTCACACCCTTCATTTGCCTGCAACACATGCTTTTGATACAAACGGGCATATCCTCTTGTATGTAATTCTCTCGGCTTCCATTCTTGTTTTCTTAATGCCAGTTCTTCTTCTGAAATCTTTAATGTTAACGTGCCCGCTTCCACATTTAATTCGATAACATCCCCATCTTTAATTAAACCAATCGTTCCGCCAACCGCCGCTTCCGGAGCAGCATGTAGAATCACGGTCCCAAAGGCAGTTCCGCTCATTCGACAATCAGAAATTCGAACCATATCCCTTACTCCTTGTGCAAGCAACTTTTTCGGAATAGGAATCATACCTGCTTCCGGCATTCCAGGGGCTCCGACTGGACCTGCATTTTGCAAAACCAGTACACTATTTGCTGTAACATCTAAATGAGGATCATCTATCCTCGCCTCTAAATCGTCCAAGGATTTGAAGACTACTGCTTTTCCACTATGCTTTAGTAAAGCGGGTGTAGCCGCTTTTGGCTTTATAATCGCTCCATCTGGAACCAGATTTCCTTTAAGTGTAACAATTCCACCTGTTGAATAAAGTGGATTATCAAGCGGCTTGATAACGTGGCGGTAGTTCTCTGATCGTTGAACATTCTCAACAACTTCTTCCAACGTCTGACCGGTTACTGTTCTCTCTCTCATATGCAAAAGAGGGGCAAGCTCTTTTAATAATGCAGGTACACCACCAGCTTGATAAAATTCCTCCATCTGATAGTCTCCCGCAGGTCTCAAATTTGCGAGAAAGGGCGTCTGTTTACTCAGCCGATCAAACTCTTCCAACGTCAACTTTATTCCTAATCTTCTGGCAATTGCAGTCAAATGAATGACGGCATTGCTTGACCCTCCTACTGCCATTAGAACTCGAACCGCATTTTCGATCGATTTGACCGTTACGATGTCACGCGGCCTTACATCTTGCTTTACTAAATCTACAATGGCTTTTCCTGTTTCCTGAGCTTTATTTAACCTTTTATTCATTGTTGCCGGAATGGCTGCCGCACCGGGGAGCATCATTCCCATCGCTTCTGCACAAACAGCCATTGTACTTGCTGAGCCCATAACCATACAATGTCCGGCGGTAGGAGCCAATGCAGCATTAATCTTATCAATTTCCGTTTCACTGACGCTGCCTGCCCGGTACTCTTGCCAATAAAAACGGCAATCCGTACAAGCGCCTAAAGTCTTTCCCTCATATTCCCCGTTGGCCATAGGACCGCCTGTAAAGGTAATAGCTGGTTTATTGGCGCTAATTGCCCCCATAAGCTGCGCTGGCAGCATCTTATCACAGCCACCTATCAAAATAACGCCATCGATCGGCTGCGCTCTAATCATTTCCTCTGTATCAATTGCGACTAAGTTTCGGTAGAGCATCGTCGTAGGACTTGTTGTCATTTCACCAATTGAGATCGTCGGGAATTCTAATGGAATACCTCCCGCCATTAGGACTCCTCTTTTCATCGCCTCAACCATTGGACCAAAATGACTATGACAACGGTTAACGTCACTTTCCGTGTTGCAAATACCGATTACAGGTTTAGTAAAATCATTTTTATCATGACCTAAATGCCTGCGGAAAGCAGCTTGAATAAACGTAGAAAATCCTTCATCCCCGTATGCTGTTTTCGTCCTCCTAATATTATCCATCGTCATCCACCTTCACCCTTTTCCTGTTTTCCTTTCATTTAACTGAAGCTCCGCCATCCACAGATAATATCGCTCCAGTCATATATTTCATCTGCGGAGAAGCTAAAAATAAAGTGGCCTCCGCAATTTCTTCTACCGTCCCCAATTCATTTGTAAGACGGCGATCCACCAGCATTTGTCTTGTCTTTTCTGGATCGGGACTGCTATTTATCATCGCTTTCACCATTTCCGTTTCTACCGCTCCGGGGCATATACAATTCACCCGAATTCCTTCCTTGGAATGATCAACAGCAAGCGCTTTCGTTAAACCGATCAAAGCAAATTTTCCTGTACAGTAAGCGACACGGTTTTTTAATCCTTTCACCGCCGCCGTGGAACCCATATTCACAATTACGCCTTCTTTTCTCTTGAGCATATGGGGTAAAACGGCTCGACTCGTCAAATAAGCTGAGTCTACATTAGCTTGCCATGACTTTGTCCAATCCGCCGGAGATAGTTCTAGAATATTACCTTGGAAAACGGTCCCGACATTGTTTACGAGGACGTCAATTTGAGAGCAGGTAGACATGATTTGTTCAACCATATGATTAACAGAGCTTTCATCGGTCATTTCAGCTTGAACAAAAAACGCATTTCCTCCCTGTCGGCGAATGATTCTTACAACCTCATGACCTTCTTGTGCGTTTCGGCCTGTTACAGCTACTTTTGCTCCCTCTTTAGCAAAAGCGATCGCAATCGCTTTTCCGAATCCGGCAGTCGACCCAGTCACAATAGCCGTCTTATTTTCAAATCTCATAAGAGCAATCTCCCCTCTATACGTTAATCACAACTTCATGGCCAGTAGTAGAAGATTCATAGATTGCATCAAGAATAATATTATTTTGTAATCCTGTTTGAGCAGTCGTTATCGGTTCCCTTCCTGCCACGATGCAATCAATAAAGTGCTGACTCATCCTTTTACGCGCCCCTTCATCCTGTTCCTGAGCAGGCAAATTCATATCAGATTGCAAACCATAAACCTCAGTATGAAAGGTTGCCTGATCTCCGTTTATCGAAATGCCCCCATTTTCACCCATAATGTGCAAATACGGCTTACTATCAGTGTTTGTATGGGCGGCCCAACTCACTTCTAGCTGTAAAGTCGAACCATCCTCCATTTTAACCATAGCCGCTGCTAAATCATCTACATCGAAATAACCGTCCCAATTCGGCTTCCCCCACGGTCCAATTCCGCGCTTCAAAGGACCAATTTCAGAATATGTCGACCCGAATACCGAAACAGGTTTAGTCTGCTCCATAAACCACATCCCTAGGTCAAGCATATGGACACCTATATCGATCAATGCTCCTCCGCCGGCCTCATCTTTTTTAGTAAACCAGCTTCCCCAACCAGGTATCCCTTTTCGTCTAACATATCCTGTTTTCACATAATAAATTTGGCCAAAGGCCCCCTGGCTGATTAGTTCCTTCACTTGCATCATCACAGCTTCAAAACGGCGATGTTGAGCGACCATTAAGATGTTTCCTGTTTCTTGTTGTGCTTCGACAATCTTCCTTGCTTCCTCGGCGTTCATCCCCATCGGTTTTTCCAACAACACATGTTTTCCTGCTTTTAATGAGGAAATAGCCAGTTCAGCATGCCAATTATTCGGCACCCCGATAACGACAGCATCGATGTCTTTATCCGCTAACATCTCTTTTGTCCCCTGATAAACTTTCTTTATTTGAAAATCATGCGCGCTCTTTTCGGCAGACGATAAGGTGTTACTTGTAATCGCTGCGAGACAAACATTTTCCAGTTTTCGGAACTCCTGCATATGCACTTTTCCAATCGAACCTGCTCCAATGATACCGATATTAACCATTTTCACGCTCCCACTCCTCATCTCGTTTCCAAAAACGTATTCTTACCTTACTCAATTAGTAGATTAGGCAAATACGTCACAACATCCGGGATAAAAATAATTAAAATCACAACAGCTAAAAGGCTAAGAACAAAAACGGAATGAATTTTAATAACACTCGAAATTGTAGCTTTTCCGATCGCACATCCTAAAAAAAGCAATGCTCCTACCGGCGGCGTAATTGCACTTATTAATGAGGCCATGACCATAATGACACCAAAATGAATAGGGTCAAAACCATGTGTTGTCGCTATATGCAAGAAAGGAATCGAGAACATTAACAAAATAACCATTGTATCAATAAACATACCTAAAACAAACACAAACATGACCAGAATCAACATAATCACAAACGGTTCTGTTGTAACATTATTAATAAAAGATAAAAAACCGTCTTGGAATTTTAATCTGAATAGCATATCAGCGAAAATAGAGGAAAAGGCTAGTAAAAGTAAAACGACGGTGCTGGTTAATGCTGTATTCACTAACACTTTTCTAATTTTTGCAAGTGAATCAATTTGCTTGTAAACAAACACTCCTAAAATAAACGCTGTAAAACAGGCTAATAATCCCGACTCAGTTGGTGTTACAATTCCGGTAGAAATTCCTACTATAATAACTAATGGTACAAGGGTGGCCCATATCGCTTCCTTGCCAGCTGACAATACTTTTTTAACCGAAAATGGTTCTTTTTCCTTGTACCCGCGCTTTATACAAATCACGTAACTTGTAATCATAAGAATCAAACCCATAAGAACGCCTGGGATGATTCCTCCAAGAAACAGCTTTCCGATTGATTGTTCTGTTAATCCTCCGTAAATTACCATGAGAATGCTTGGAGGAATGATTGCCCCTATCGTTGATGAAGTAACTGTTAAAGAAATACTAAAATCCCGATGGTACCCTGCCTTTTCCATAGCAGGAATCAAAACAGAACCAACCGCCGCTGTATCTGCATTCATCGAACCGGATACGCCGCCAAACATCATGCTTGATAACACGTTTACATGAGCTAAACCGCCGCGGATACTGCCTACAAGTGCCCTTGAGAATTTAATAATTCTGTCGGTTAAGGAACCAGCATTTAATAATTCCCCCGCCAGTATAAATAATGGTATCGCCACAAATGAAAACGAATTAATGGAAGAGAATAAAAGAGACGGAACTAAATTCAGTGGCACATTCCCAAATAACACCAAAGTTATAATTGAGGAAAGCCCAATACTGAAAACGACCGGCATGCCAAGGAAAATGAATAGCAAAAGCAACCCAAATATCGTGACAAGACCCATTTTATTCCTCCTTCCATTTCGAAATAATGGTAAAAATGAGTTCGATAACAATTAGAATAAGTCCAATAGCGATAACAAAGTAAGCAATAGACATTGGCATTTTTAATGCTGGCGAAGTTCGAAAACCAGCAACCTGTGCATACATAACGGTCTCAAAAGCAACGATAGATAAAACAACAATAATCATACTATTAATGATTGTCACAAGTATTCTATTCCATTTAATTGACAACGCTTTACTTAATAAGTCAAAGCCTAGATGCATTCCATACCTGACAGATAAACCAGCAACAACAAACACCATCCCAATCATACAAAATCTCGCTAACTCTTCCGTCCAAATATAGATTGGAATAAAGGTGAAATTTCTACTTAATATCCCATACGTAATTGAGAGGATAGGAACAATAATCAAAATACAGACAATCACTTCAATAATATACGTGTATACCTTCTTTACTTTTAAGAGCATTATGCTAACTGTCCCCCCTTTAATTCATGCAGGTCTCATTTTTGATTGAAAGGGTTGACTTAAAAGGTTAACCTTTTTAGACAACCCCCTCCTAAATACTTATGATTTAATATCCATAATCTGATTTAGCAATTCCTGTGCTTCCGGTCCCATTTCTTCCGCCAAGTCAACTCTCATATCTTGTACAGCATTCTGGAACGGAGTTAAATCGCTATATTCGATAATTTCTACTCCATGTTCCTCCAGTTCGGCCCTTCCTTCCTCGTCTTCGATTTCGGTTAATTCTAATTGATACTCCTCAGATATCCGACCAGCTTCTAAGATTACTTCCTGAATATCAGCAGGAAGACTATCAAAATACTCTTTATTCATCAGCAAATATCCTGGATAAAAAATATGGTTTGTTAAATGAACATATTTGGCAACTTCATAGGATTGATTGCTTAAAATGGTTGTAAAAGGACCCTCAAAACCATCCGCCACTCCTGTTTGAATCGCATTATATACTTCAGTAAGTGGAATAATCGTCGGGGTGGCTCCCCAAGCCTTCATCATTTCCACCGTAATATCAAATTCCGGAGCTCTCAAATTCACTCCTTGATAATCCTCAATTGTTCTGAGCGGTTTGTTTGCTAAAGTATGACGGGGACCAAAATAACGATATCCAATCAATTTAAACCCTTGCGCTTCAATATACTCTTCCATCAATGCTCTCACTTCGTCATTGTTCATAATTGTTTTAAAATCATCGAAATCATCAAATAGATAAGGCATTTCTGTAATTGAAATTCCTTTCACTCCAAATTGATCTAAACCGCTATTTCCTGCCTCAGTCATTTCAATTGCTCCACTTAGCGTTCCTTCAATACTTTCAGCATGATCTCCTAATTCCGCATTGTGAAAAGCTTGGACCTCTACTCTTCCATCAGACAAAGCCGCTACTTCCTCTGCAAATTTATTTAAAGCTTGGCCCGTAGTTTGAGTTTCTGCAAAGAAATTAGAAGCTCTAATGACAAAAGTCTCCTCCGAACCTGTGCCATTGTCAGACGCTTGCTCTCCTCCATTTCCCTCTTGTTCTGTGTTAGCCCCAGAAGAGCATCCTCCTAAAATCACTAATGAAAAACAGAAAATAGTGAGCAGTCTTTTAAGCATTGTCCTTACCCCTCTCATTTTTAAAATTATTAAAGCGCTTTCATTTTATATTTGCATAAATATCTTTCTCCTTACGTTTACAGCACTCCCTTTCATCCGTTTAGACTAAGTAAGCTTTTATTAACAGTTGTTTCTGGAATCTTTCCGGCGACGATTGTACGAACAATTTCTACAGTTTTCATTGATAGCTCTTTATACACTCTATCAGACCAGCCTCCAATGTGAGGTGTCACTATAACGTTGTCCAGTGTTAAGAGACTACTTGCTAAAATATCAGGCTCTGTCGCAAAAACATCTAATGCTGCCCCCGCTATTTTTTTATTTACTAGCGCCTGATATAGGGCATCCTCTTGAATAAGTAAACCTCTTCCAGTGTTAATCAACCAAGCATCGGACTTCATCCATGATAGTTCTTTTGGACCGATCATCCCTTCCGTTTCATCGTTAAGAACTGCATGGAGGGAAACAAAATCAGACGTAGTTAAGAGCTCCTTGAAGGAAACTAATTCCTCATTGCTTCCTAATTCGCTAACAAACGGATCAAACACTTTGACTCGCATTCCTAATGTTTTGGCAGTAATTGCTACCTTTTTGGCAATAGCTCCGTATCCAACTAGGCCAAGTGTTTTATGATACAGATCGGGGGTCGTATAACGCTCCATAATACCTTGACGCAAATTTTGATGATGAGTTACGATTCCTCTACTAATGCAACAGAGGTAACCAATTACCAGCTCAACTACCGGGGCTTCGTAAATACCAGGGCAATTGCATACCATTATGTTATTGTCAGAAGCTGCTGCAAGATCGATATTTCTTATATCGACCCCACAGCGAATAAAGGCCGTTAAATGAGGCGCATTTTCAAACAATGCTTTGCTTCCCGCAGCTCTGACTGTCGTAATGACTATTGTAGCTTCCTGAGCAAGTTCAATTAATTCAGATTCGGTTAATTGTCTGTTATGAGGATTCGTTATGATTTTCGCAAACCTTTGCAGTTCCTCTATCGCCTGTTCAGAATAAAGCATTTTTCGTTCATCAGAAGTATGGCTTAGCAAAATCGTATTCATTTTCAATTTCAACCTCCTTTTTAATTTAAGGCTTCAAGATAGATCGCCTTAATATCTTTTTCAGTCACACGACGAGGGTTGAAATTTAAAAGGCCGTGCACTTTCGCTTGGTCAGTCATTTCCTGAATATGCTCTTCTTTTACGCCTACCTCACTCAACTTCGTTGGTATGCCAACATCTCTGATAAGTTTTTTTACAGCTTCAACTGATATCTGTGCAGCCTCATGTGTAGGTGAATTTGTTATATTCTCCCCCATTGCTTCAGCTATTTCAGCAAACTTTCTGCTCCGGCCGATCAAGTTATATTGCATACAATAAGGCAGCAGTATCGCGTTTGCTATTCCGTGAGGTACACCAGCTACAGGTGACAACGGTTCCGACATCGCATGTACGATACCAAGCATAGCATTGTTAAAGCCCATTCCTGCCATTGTAGCTGCAAACTGCATATTAAGAAGAGCTTCCATATTTTTCGGATCAGCTACAACAGTGCGTAAATTGTCTGAGATTAAACGTATTGCTCCAATAAGTAAGGAATCAGTTAATGGAGTTGCAATATTTGATACATATCCTTCAATTGCATGTGTCAAAGCATCAATTCCCGTAGCCGCGGCAACTGAAGCGGGAAGCTGGGCTAGCAGTAGCGGATCAAGAAAAGAAACTTTTGATCGCATCCGGTCGCTCCCAACGTTAAATTTTCTCAAGCGCTTTTCTTCTGTAATAACCGACCCTCTTGTCACTTCACTTCCAGTTCCACATGTTGTTGGAACGACCATAAATGGAATTGGATCATTTGGAAAACGGTCAATGCCCTCCCAATCTAAAATCGAGCCTTCATTCGTTCCCATGACAGCCATAGATTTTCCTGCATCAATAGCACTACCTCCACCGATAGCAATTACGAGATCACATCCTTTAGACTTGATCACTTCTCCTCCGCGATCAATCGTTTCAAGATAAGGATTTACTTCTACTTCAGCAAACACTTCGTATTGAATTCCGTGCTGTTCCAATGATTTTAAAATTGGATTGATCAAACCTATTTCTTTTACCACCGGGTCAGTTACAACGAAAGCATTAGTCGCTTTTAAAGTTTTCGCTTGCTCTCCAATTTGGGAGACACAACCGGGACCAGAAATAATTTTAGTTAGTATGATATATTGGTGGAATGCGAGATTAAATGAGTCCACTGAACCTGCTTTATGATAGAGAGTAGTATTCATTTTTTAGACCTCCAGCTTTTATTTATATCTTACCGATATGAATTTAGTTTCAAGAAATTCTTCGATTCCTTCTTTTCCGCCTTCTCTTCCAATCCCGCTTTCTTTCATTCCACCAAAAGGAGCATGTGAGACGACCGGTGTTGTATCGTTTATCCCAATAACACCAAACTCAAGCTGCTCACTTACTTCAATGGTTCTTTCTAGGCTCGCCGTATAGAAATAGGCTGCTAATCCATTTGGCGTGTTATTGACAGCTTCGATGATACTCTCTTCATCCTGGAACGTTATAATCGGGGCTACCGGGCCAAATGTTTCCTCCTGCATTAAATCCATATCACTATGAATATTTGTTAAAATCGTAGGTTCATAATAAAAACCATTCAGCAGCTCCTTCTTTTCTGGACGTTTTCCTCCACAAATAATCGTGGCTCCCTTCTTTACCGCATCCTTAACATGCCTCTCTACTTTTTCTAATGCTGCTTGATTAATTAACGCCCCTATATCTACTCCTGAATTCATTCCATTACCTTGAACAATGCCTTGCATTCTTTGAGTCAGTTTCTCTGTATATTCATCAGCAACGCTCTCATGGACAAAGATTCTGTTCGCGCAGACACATGTTTGTCCCGAATTTCTCATTTTATTGATCATTGTTCCTTCCACTGCTAGATCAATATCAGCATCCGGATAGACGATGATTGGCGCATGTCCACCTAGCTCTAAGAAAACCCGCTTTAACGTATCACTACATTCTTTTAAAATATACTTTCCGACTGGCGTAGAGCCTGTGAAAGTAACGCTGGCAACTTTAGGATTTTTAAAAAGTTCCTCCCCAATTGGCTCCGGCTGTCCAGTAATAAAGTTAGCGACTCCTTTTGGGAACTCCGCCTGATCAATTAATTCTGCTAAAGCTAAGGCGATGAGGGGAGTATCCTCAGAGGGCTTTACAATGACTGTACAACCCGCGCCTAGGGCTGCTGCAATTTTTCTGCAAATAATATGTAACGGAAAGTTCCAAGGTGTAATTGCCGCTACTACCCCAAGAGGTTCCTTTATCTTCTTTAGCCTTTTATTTGAACTCATATGTGGAACCGTTTCTCCGTGTATTCGCTTCGCTTCTTCGGCAAAGTAATAGAATTGTTCAGCTGATCCTACTACCTCCATTTTAGACTCATACAAAGGTTTCCCTTGCTCGATCGTCATTAATTGTGCTAAATCGTCAGCATTGTCGAGAATTAGGTCATGTAACGTCATTAGAAATCTCACACGTTCAAAAACCGTTTCATTTGACCAATGTTTAAAAGCTCGATAGGCTGCATCTATCGCCATTACCGTTTCCGTTTTTCCTGCGTTCGGGACAGTTCCAACCACTTCTTTCGTGGCTGGGTTAATGGAGACCATCGTTTCTTTACTTTCCGCCTCGATCCACTCTCCATTAATATACAAGTTTCGTTGCTTCATTTTTGTCACTCTCCAATAAATGTAGGTTTGCGTTTTTCTAAAAATGAATGAATCCCTTCAGTACGATCATGCGAAGCAAATATAATGTCGCTGCATTTCTTTTCCAACTCAATTCCTCTCTTTAAATCATTTAAGCTTGATTGATTCACGAGTGTTTTAGAAAGGGTTACAGCTAAAGGGCCATTTGAAGCAATTTTTTCCGCAAGGTTAGTGGCAGCTTCCAATCCCTGCCCTGACGGCATGACACGATTAACAAGTCCATACTCTTTGGCCGCGGTACTTGTTAACGGTATTCCAGAGAAGATCATTTCTTTTGCGATGCCTAAACCGACTATTTTTGCCAAGCGTTGCGTTCCTCCCCATCCAGCGATGGTTCCAATACCTACTTCCACTAAACCGATTTTGGCATGCTCTTCAATAATTCGAATATCACATGCTAGCGCAAGTTCACAACCACCTCCTAAAGCATGCCCATTAATAGCAGCAATGACAGGGGCTCTAAAATGTTCTATCATATTAAACACAGCATGACCTAATTCAATCTGTACTTTTCTTTTTTCCAATGTAAGCTTCGCAGCTTCTTTCAAATCCGCTCCAGCCGCGAAAACCTTTGAACCACTGCCTTGAATAATTACTGCCCTTATTTGTTTATCAGCTTCTATTTGTTTAAAGGCAGCTTCAAACTCTTCTAACAGCTCAATATTCATACTGTTCCGCTGTTGCTCTCGGTCAATTGTTAAAACACATATTGAATCTTTCTTTTCAACTCGAAGATGATGGTTTGTTTTCAAGCTCAATCACCCCTTTTTAAGAATAGACATCCGAATCAATTTTCTTGAGTTGATCAGAAATGCCTGGGCTAAATTCCATGAACGGCAAAATATCATCCTCCAAAGAAATGCCGGGTGCAATCTCAATAAGCTCTGGACCGTTTTCTGTTAATTGGAAAACACAGCGTTCTGTTACGTAGTAAATCTCCTGTCCTTTTCTCAAAGCATTTTTCGCACTGAAAGTACATTGCTCAACTTGCTCAACAAATTTTTTCATTTTCCCTTCTTGCACAATAGTAACTGCACCGTGCTTATACTCAACTTGCAATCCTCCGGCCGAAAAGGTGCCACAAAAAACAATTTTTTTCGTTTTGTGAGTAATATCTACAAACCCGCCACATCCAGCAATTCTGCCAGAAAATTTCGAAACATTCACATTTCCCTCTTGATCAATTTGAGCGAATCCAAGATAGGAAATATCCAAAAATCCAGAATCATATAAATCGAATAACGATGGAGAATCAAGCAGCATTCTTGGATTATGCTGAAGTGAAAACAAGACTCCGCCTGGATTCATTCCACCTAATGCTCCATGTTCAACGGTAAATGTGAAGTCATCATACCTGCCCTCTTCAAACATAATCCTCGGCATATCTCTCGGAATACCGGCACCCAAATTAACAATCGAATGTCCTTCCATGTCCAGACTCGCTCTTCTAAGAATAAAACGATTCGCTCCCGTCGGAACTGCTGGAAGTTCTGGGTGGGGAATTCTCAGTTCTCCAGAAAAAGAGTAATCATACTCATCGCTTGTAATAAGCATTTTTTGATTAGAATCGACTACGACAAAATCAACAAGAATTGCCGGGATTTCAACCATTCTCGTCGAGATCGTTCCTCCTTCGACGAGCCGTTCTACTTGAACGATCACTTTTCCGCCGCTTGCTTTAGTTGCTAATGCCTGAGCTAACACCCCCAATGAAAGCGGTTCTTTTTCCATGCTGATATTCCCTTCACAATCGGCTGTCGTTCCACGTAAGATTGCATAATCGATTGAGAGCGTTTTATAGAAAAGATAATCCTCACCGTCAACTTTGACGAGCTCAACGATGTCATTAGCTGTCTTTTCATTCAATGCCGTGCCTTCAATCCTCGGATCCGGAAAGACACCAAGGCCAACCTGTGTTAAATAACCTTTTTGGCCATTGGCGATTGCTCGTAACAAGTGATAAGTTACTCCCATAGGCAACTGGTGGCCTTCAATCTTGTTATCAGCGATCATTTTTGTAAGTCGGTTTGCATCCCAGCTGGACCCTATCGATTTCTTCAACAATCCTTCATGAGCGAAGCGATCAAGACCTTTACCCACTTCTCTGCCTAAACCAACCGTGTGAAAATCGGTTAACTGTCTTGGAGACCCTGTTTCTAAAAACCTTTCTTCAATCGCTTGTAAAATAGCATCAGGGATTAAATACTGGTTACATCCACATACGGTAATTGTTGATTCATCCTTAATTATTTCAGCAGCTTCTTTTGCCGAGATTACTTTCATACTCTTAAAGCTCCTTTAATCCCATTTTTGCGATAATTGCTGAAATTCTACTTGCTTCTTCCTCCGATAATTGATTCCATGGCTCCCGTACAAGAGCAGTTTCAATAATCCCTAATTCAACTAGACCCTGTTTCATCCGTGCCGGAATATCCATTGCCGGGGAAGCATAAATCGTTCTCACCAACTCATAGTACCTCTGCTGCAAATCATAGGCACCAGCCAAATCCCCGTCTTTTACCTTAGTCATCAATTCACTTAAGAAATTGGGTGTTAAAGAAACTAATCCCAATAATGCCCCATCAGATAAGTGCATCGTTCCTGCTAAAATTGTGTCACATCCGGTTAAAATTTCAGCCTGATGACCTGCTTTTAAGATCGCATCTGTGTCCTCTTCAAATTTATTTAGGTCAAAACAAGCATTTTTAATGGCGATAACCTTATCAATCTTACTTATTTCTGCTAGAGTCTCCGCTGTATAGCACGTGCCAGAACCTTTTCTAGTTTGAAAAGCAATTATTGGGAGACTTGACTCGTTGGCAACTTCTTCATGAAACCTGACCGGAATATCTGGAGTTAAAGTAGCGCCACGGGCAAACGAAAAAGGAGGGAATAATAAAATAGCGTCTGCTCCGTCTTCTTGCGCGACGGTTATTTCAGCTTTAACTTCGTCCAAACTTTCTGCCCAAATACCAGCGATAACCGGAACTCGACCATCTACCTGTTCTCTTACAATTTTTGTGACCTTGCTTCTTTCTTCTGAGGTAATGGCTGTTGTTTCTCCTGCAAAAGCATTGCATACCATGCCATTAATTTTCGGTGCGCGCAAATTATATTCAATAAGCTTTCTTAAACCTACTTCATCTATTTCGTGATCAGGTTTAAACGGCAAAATTGTCGCACCAATAACTCCATTTGCGAAACTTAATTTTTGATTAACCACTATGCTTCACTCCTTATTGAAACGTTTAAATGAAACGTTTCAATTATTGTTTAAAAAATAAAAAGTAAATAATCATTTACTTTTATTTTTCCTTAACCTAAAATGGCAACGCTTTCTTTTTTATATAGTAGCAGGTCTAGTGAAACGTTTCAATAAAAACTTCAAAATTTTTTAATAATTTTTAATTAACCGACAGGTCTCTCTCACCACTAATTCATAAGATGGGATAATAATATCGGGCAGGTTTTTATCCGCTTCAATTATGTTTAAGAGCTTATGCACTGCATTTTGGGCAATGGCCTCTTGGGACAAACTAACTGTAGTGAGTCCAACAGATTCAGCAAATGAAATATCATCCCAACCAACTAATGCTACATCCTCGGGCACTTTTAATCCTTTTTTTCTTAAAAAGGCCATTACTCCAAAGGCCGCATAATCACTCGCTACAAAAATTGCCAAAGGGGTACCGAACGTCTGTATCAACTTTTCGGCTGCTTTAGCCGCTTCCTCTAATTCAAAACCACCATATGCTATCAAGTCATCATTAACTTTAACTCCGTATACTTTTAAAGCTCGCTCAAATCCCTTTATCATAAACTTAGAATTTGGATGCTCCTTTGGTGAAGCAATGTGAGTAACGATTTGATGGCCTTGCTTAAATAAATGCTCAGTTGCTTGATAAGCGCCATATTCTACATCACTCATTTCTGAAACAGAAATCACCACACTATTTTGTAAATTCTCCAATGATTGCAAACTTTCCTCATCCAAGGCAATGACAGAATAAATTAAGCCATCAAGCTTACCCCCTCCATAAAAATCCATAATGGATTTATTGATATCCTTTTGACCGTTTGTCGTAAAAATAGACAAACGATAACCGTGCTCTGTAAGTGCTTTTTCAACCCGGCTCGCCAATCTGGCAAAAGTCGGATTGAAAATGTCTCTCAGAATTAATCCGACCATATTGGTCTTTTTAGATCTTAAAGCAACAGCAGCGGAATTCGGAATATAATTTAATTCCTGTGCTACTTTTAAAATTTTTTCCCTAGTCTCTTCCTTCAAGTTCCCTTTGCCATTTAAGGCATATGACACCATAGCATTCGAATAACCTGAAGCCTTTGCCACATCTTTTATGGTCACCATATTTTTTCCTCCGAATGTTATTATAAATATACTTCTGCTCCATCAAAATGAACCTTTAGTTAAAGAATATAACATAAAAGATAGCATACTGTATTGAAAGCTGAAAACTCAAACATCTTTTTGTATATCTTCCACATTGTAAGAAAATATGTAGCTTACCATTTCAGTTTCCATTGCAGATGCCTAATCAGAAAATCAGATATTATCTAAATCCGCCTAAAATAGTGTGACCTATTAGCATTTCATTTTCAATTCAGTCAAGAATATGACAATAATGAAAGAGCTACTCTATTTTTAATCTTTTGTGTCTTCCTCTCTCCCATACAGCTCCACAATAAAGTCCCGAAACTGCTCCACTACCTTTGGCATAAAGCTTTTCTTCCTCCAGACAATTCCAATCGTCCGTCGGCAGTCGACATCACGGACGGGAAGACAGGAGACTTGATAGGCGTCCATCCTGCTTCGTTTCGGTACGAGGCTTACGCCGAGACCGACGCCGACAAGGCCGGCTACTGTCCCGACTTCCTGTCCTTCAAAGGTGAGTTGTGGAGTGAAGCCGCTCTGCTGGCAAAGTCGATCCGTTATACTTCGCAGCCCCGCCCCTTTTTTAAAGCCGACAAAGGGCTCATTGGCGATGTCCTTCAGCCTGATTTCCTGCCGGTCCGACAGCCGATGACACTGCGGTACAATGACGAGTAATTCCTCAGAAAACAGTTCAACCCATTGAATCTCCGGATCGGGCTCCACAATCGTCGTCAAGCAGACGTCAATATCGCCCGCTTTCAACTGTTCAATTAAATCATGCGCTGTATTTTGAAAAAGCTGAAAGGTAACATCCGGATAAGTAGCGCGATACTTTTCAATCAATTCCGGTACGAAGTCCGTTCCCAGGGTAGGTAAAAAGGAAAGCGTAATATTGCCGCGGTTCGGACTCATTTCACTTTGCAGCTCCTGCTTTCCCTCCTCAATTACCTGAATCGCCAAATTCACTTTCTCCAAAAACAGCTTCCCGTAACGATTCAATTGCACGGTTCTTCCCTGCCGTTCAAACAAAGGAACGCCAAGCTCCTTCTCCAGTCTGGCGATTGAACGGCTCAACGCCGGTTGGGAAATAAACAATGACTGAGCAGCTTTTGTGACATGCTGCAGCTGGGCGACACGTTGAAAATACTCCAGTTGCTGCCATTCCATTTCTTCACCTTCTCCATTCATAACTTGAACGCATGAAAACGATAAGAATTATAAATTAGACATTATCATTTGTCAAAAGTATGCTAGTGTATAGAGAGAAAGTGAGGAACATCATGACGTATTTAATCAAAGGAAAAAAAGGTTATTATCAAGCTATTTCGGCTTTATTTTTAGGAAGCTTTGTCAGCTTCATGATTTTATATTCCGTCCAAACCCTTTTGCCAAACTTTACAACTGATTACCATGTGTCCCCCGCCGTAGCAAGCCTGGCTCTTTCCGTCTCAACCGGCTGCCTCGCGGTTTCGATGCTGCTTGTTGCGCCACTGGCCGATGCCATCGGTAAAAAGCGACTGATGACGACGTCTCTGTTTTTAACTTCGCTTCTTTGTGTTCTTGTCGCGTTCAGTCCGAATTTCTCAACATTGCTCGTCATTCGAGCCGTCCAGGGAATCGTTCTTGCCGGCTTTCCTAGCATTGCGATGGCCTATGTCAGCGATGAATTTGACCCGAAAACACTCGGCACTGTGATGGGGCTTCATGTCAGTGGCAATACGATCGGCGGTTTGACCGGCCGCTTTTTAACCGGAGTGCTGACCGAATGGGTTTCGTGGCAGTTCGCCTTGCTTACGATGGGAATTATTAGTCTAGTGATCAGCTTTTTCTTTTTAAAACTGTTGCCGGAATCGAGGCGGCCAGCAAAAGAGACGCCTTCGTTTCGGACATTCGCGCTCTCCATTGTCCAACCATTAAAGGAAGCCCGGCTGCTTTGCTTATTCGCCTTCTCCTTTGTTCTGATGGGAAGCTTTGTCACCGTCTATAATTATTTAGGCTTTCGGCTGCTTGAACCGCCCTTTTCGCTAAGTCAAACGTGGATCGGAATGATTTTCTTCGTTTACTTGGTCGGGACGTTCAGCTCGACGTTTATGGGTCAGGTCAGCGACAAGGCCGGCAAGGCAAAAACGCTGTCTGTCAGCATTCTGATCATGCTCATTGGCGCTGGCTTGACATTAAGCCAGCAGCTGCTGTTTGTTATTCTGGCGCTTTGCATTTTCACCTTCGGCTTTTTCGGCGGACATTCGATTGCCAGCAGATGGGTTGGTGAAGTCGCGGCACGCTACCGGGCTCAGGCGGCATCATTATATTTATTTTGCTATTACCTTGGATCGAGCGTGATTGGCTCAAGCAACGGATTTATTTGGGAGCATTTCAAATGGGAAGGAATTATTACCGTCGTCTGTACGTTAATCGGGCTGGCCCTGGTACTCATCGCGACCTTCCTGACACTTCAGAAACGGCAAAGCGCACAGCCGCCTGCCGCTTTACTGAAAAAGGGAAGCTGATGAAAATAGGCTGTGTCAAAAGGAGAGTCCTTCCTTTCGGCACAGCCACCGGCCATTTTTGGACTGCCATACACCCTTCCTGAATCATGATAGTGATAAGCGATTCGGTCTTGAATCTGATTCTTCCGCTGCTCTTGAGGGCTTGGTTGATGGGTTCTCCATTTGAAATAACCGCTCCGAGATACACCTAAAATGTGACACATCTTCATCACTGAGTGCTCGGAACGATGCTCCTCAATGAATGAAAACTTCATAGCTTTGGTCTGCTGAAGATGTGCATCGCCTTTTTTACAATGGTTAATTCCTCTTCTTTGTCAGCTAATTGACGCTCCTTTGCCTTTAATTCACGTTCCTGATCTCGAATTTGCTGTTCCAGCTTGCGAATCCGTTCCTCGGCAGCCACAGGTTCGTTCTCAAATTCACGATAGTGGGTCGTCCATTGATGCAACGTACTTATGGGAATGTTCAATTCTTCTGCGATATCTGAGACTGTTTTTTTCTGTTCCTGCACAAACTTGACCGCTTGACGTTTAAACTCTTCATTATACCTTTGGCGGGGTTCACCCATTGAAATCCCTCCTCATTCCTACTATCATACCCGATTTTGATTTCCGTTAAAGAGGTGTCCACTTTTTATTCTAGTTGCAGAGGTTCCTTGCGCGTCCCATGAAGGGGCATTTAAATCGAAATAACGGAATGAGGTTCCCTCTTCGTCTTGGCAAGATCGGCTCGATTAGCTTACATTGAGCGTCGCGTTTTTTTAACATGGTCGTTTTAGATAGTCCCTTTTCCCTGCTTTTGCTCGCGCTGTCTTAATTCGACGCGGCGTATTTTACCGGAGGCCGTTTTCGGCAGTTCCGTCACAAATTCAATTATACGAGGGTATTTATAAGGGGCAGTCATATACTTCACATGCTCCTGAAGCTCTTTGACGAGAGCTTCACCGGCAAGCTCCGGCTGCTTTAGAATGACAAACGCCTTGACGACGGAGCCCCGTATTTCATCAGGGACAGCGACGACGGCGCACTCTTTGACAGCCGCATGTCTGACGAGCGCATCCTCCACTTCAAATGGGCCGATCGTATAGCCGGAGCTGATAATAATGTCATCAGAGCGGCCCTCAAACCAGAAGTAGCCATCCTCATCCAGCCTCGCCTGATCGCCTGTTAAATACCAGTCCCCGCGGTAGGCGGCTGCCGTGCGCTCAGGATCATCCAGGTAGCCTTTAAACAGAGCCGCCGTACTTTTATGGACGGCGATATCTCCTACTTCTCCTGCCTGCACACGATTCGCCTCTTCATCAATGATCGCGACATTATTACCGGGGGTCGGCTTGCCCATAGAGCCCGGCTTCAGTTCCATTCCCGGCAAGGTTCCGACCAGTAGCGTATTTTCCGTCTGCCCGTAGCCATCTCGCACCTGCACTTGAAAATGCCGCTTAAACGTCTCGATCACTTCCTGATTCAATGGCTCACCCGCGCTGACCATACTGCGCATAGCAGGCAGCGAAAAGCGCTCCAGTTCGTCTAATTTTGCCATCAGCCGATATTCCGTTGGCGTACAGCAAAGGACATTCACTTGATAGCGCTCCATCAGTGTCAAATATTTCTCCGGCTCAAAGCGGCCGTTGTAAACAAAGCCCGTCGCTCCGGCTCCGAGCGTCGACATGAACGGCGTCCAATTCCATTTCGCCCAGCCTGGTGCCGCCGTCGCCCAGACGACATCTCCTTCCTTCACATCAAGCCACTGCGAAGCTACCGCCTGATGGGCATAGGCCCAGCTATGCGCGTGTACCACGCCCTTCGGATGACCGGTCGTCCCGGAAGTATAGTTCAAAAAAGCAATATCGGCGGCCCGCGTCTCGACGATAGCAAACTCTGATGGCTCATCCTGCACCAGCTCTTCATATTGCACCCAGCCGTCGACCTTCTCACCAACGGAAATAAAATGAGTCAAACTATCCGTCTGCGAACGAATCTGCTCAAAGCTTCCGGTCAAGCCGGCCAGGCAAATGGTCGCCTTCGCTTTAGAATGCTCCACCCGGTAGAGCCAATCCTTCTCCCGCAGCATCTCCGAGCCTGGCGAAATAATCAGTCCAAGCTTTAACGCTCCAAGGTAAATGCTGTACGTTTCAGGAATGCGGGGCAGCGTGATGATGACTTTATCCCCCTTTTGCAGGCCGAGCTTTTTCAAGCCGTTCGCCAGCTTGTTTGATTCCCGCCGCAAATCGGCATACGTCTTTTTCTGTCTGTTCCCCTTTTCGTCCTCCCACAGCAAAGCGACCTTCTCTGGATCCTTTGCATGGCGGTCAATATCCTCCGCCATATTGTACATTTCAGGCGCATATAGATCAGCTTCGTTCATGCATGACTCCTCCTCACCATAATATGGAAGCGCTTTCTCTATTATATGAATGTCTCTCCACATTACTACTTTTCTCGCTCTTTTCCGCTTCTCCTTCCGTGATTTAACAAAAATGGTTGAAGGGGATATATCTCCCCCACTTTTCACATCATTTCCAGCGGTGTGAGCCAGCCGGCAAAGTCGCTGCTCAGCTTTTCCTTTTCCGCTTTATCAAAGCTGATGATCACACATGTTGCCGGTCCCGCTGATTTACAGACGTCGATGAAATCACACTCGGCACGGAGATTTCTCACGCCCCACACATGCTCAAGCTCATACTTAATTCCTTTTGACCCGACAGGCACCACTTCGTAAATAGCAGGATGTTTTAGTAAACGCAAAAAGAGGTCTAGTGGAAGTACGTCATCCTTCCTCGTCAGCACCTCTTCTCCGTACAAAGGCAGACCGGCTACCGCAAACGCAGCGTCCGACGGCGTTTTTCCGACTTTCTTTTCGTCCTTTGCGACTTTTCCAAGAACGGTGATGCCGAGCGCCGATTGAACGAGCGGCATATTCGATTCCGTGCTGCCGCCGATCTCAAGCTCTGTGAGACCACTCTTCTGCGACATGTTTTTAATTTCGTCTATTACGATTTGCCAGGCTTCCTCGGAAATAAAATTTTGCACAAGCACAGAAAACGGAACGGCCCCGACTGCCATACATTCCATTAACGCCACGCGGTATGTATACTGACTCAAAATTCGATAAGACGTCTGAACGACGTCCTGCTCCTTTTCCCCTATTCCCCCGGCACCATCTGCAGCAATCACCAATTCTTCATTGGCGGAAAGAGGAATGAAAATCACATCTCTCATCATCGTTTCTCCTTTATCGCTTACTTGGCTTGTCTCTCTATTATACTGCTTCATTGCTGACATTCCCTCGTTATATAATAAAATCATTGGTACGCAAATGAAAGGGAGGTATGTTGATGAAAACATTGGAGCAAATGTTTTTGCATTTGGATTGGGCTAATCAGCGAATTATTGAAGCATTGCAAACAAACAAGACCGAGGACGAGGAAGCTCTCCGCCCTTTTTCACATATTCTTTTAGCGGAACGCATCTGGCTAACTAGATTAGAAGGAAAAGACAGTACGAAACTGCCGATCTGGACTGTGGAAAGCTTGAGCCGCTGCCAGGAGATGGTGAGGGAGAACAAGGAAAAGTACGACGCTTACCTTTCCAATCTAACAGAGGATACACTCGACGAACCGGTCATCTATAAAAATAGCCGGCAAACAGAGTTTCATAGCTCGATACGCGCGATTTTAACCCATGTCGCCCTTCATGGACAGTACCATCGCGGCCAGATCAACAAGCTTCTCCGCCTTGCCGGGGCTGAGCCTGTAAACGTTGATTTTATTACTTTCATCCGTTCATAGATTTCCGGTACAAAGCAGCCGTCAGCCGGGAAAGCGCTCCAGCTGACGGCTATTGCCCAATGCTTGAAAGAAAACCCGATTACTCCACTACTTGAATAAACGCCGCCGAACCCTGGGCGGGAAGCGACTCATTGACTCCACCTTCGACCCAAAGCCGTACCGTGTCGCCCACATTCAGCTCGTCAAATGCGATTTCCCCGCTGCTGTTGACGATTACAGCGTGCTTCGACGAGGCATATATCATGTTATCAACAAGCACAACCTTACTTCCGCGGTTCACTTCAGTAATGGGTCCCGTGATATACGGCTCGGCAGTCGGCACGGGCACCTGATCATCGCTCATGCTGGCCAGTGGCCCTTCGCTAAACGTAATAAAATCCGTATGACCAAAGCGCTCCGCAAGCGCTTCAAGGTCGACATCTTCAACCCGGCTCACAGCTAACACAAGCTGATTCGACCAGACGTCGACATACGCGCCCCAAACTTTCCGCTCCCCTTTAAAAAAGCGACTCTCCTCTTCAAATATTTCATGTTGTGCCTTGTCAAGAAAGGCTTTTGAATACGTAACATGATCGATATGCACCTTAAAGGCTTGGCCATCGGTTTCAGGAAGGTAGCTTTTCAATTCATCGGCCACCTCTGAAACATCCGTCTCTTTTGTCACCTGAATCACAAAATCTCCTTCACGCTCATCATGATTGAGATAAAATTCTCCCCTCTGTTCCGAGGACAGCTTCTCATTCATAAAATCATTCAACTTCACCGCAAGCTCTTCTTGATCGTCTCCATAGACTTCAACATAGTCTTCATACTCAATTACCGTGTCGTCTGCCTCTGCTCCATTTGGTTCACTATTTCCCACGCCAGTGGCATTCCCCTGACCACAAGCTCCGATGATAAGCAGTACGCCGGTGAGCAGCAGCTTTCTCATTGATCTTCCTCCTTAGCTAGTGCCTTTTTTATAAGACTGCCGCAAAGGAGAAGAAGTTTCACTTTCTTTTTCTTATGAGCAGCTACATTCATTCGATCTTTTTTTAGTAGCTCATTCAAATAGAGAGGAAAGAGTAGCCTCTGAGCAACGAGCGTAATCGAAGCTAGTTTTGTCCCGAACGTTTCTATGATGAAGCTAGCCGCTAAATAGCCGGCGGTCCGAACTTTCCGGCATGATAGTCGCGATAGGCCTGTTTAATTTCTTCCATCGTATTCATTACGAACGGGCCGTAGGGGACAATCTCTTCCTTAATCGGCGCGCCGGAATAGATCAGGAGCTTGGCTCGTCTGCTAGCGGATGTTATGGTAAATTCACTGCTGTTCGCTGGGTTTCCGTCCTCTTGATACGTCAGCGTGGCGACCCCATGCTTGGCGAGATGAACGGTCTCACTTGTTCCAAGTTCCAGCTCACCTGATAAGACATATAAAAAGGCATTGTGGTTTTCCGGCAAAACATGAGTATAGCTCGCCCCTTTTTCAAAATTGACTTCGGCAAGCGTGATCGGCACGACGGATTGAAGCGGTCCTTTCACGTCGCCGAACTTCCCGGAAAACACCTTTACCGAGCCGCCGTCAACGCTCAAGACCGGGGCATCCTCGGCATAAATGTTTTGATACGATGTTTCTGTTTTCCGCTTGCTTTTTGGCAGGTTCAGCCATAGCTGCAGCGTATGAGCGATATCATCGTCAACGCCTTCCTCGGCGTGTCTCGCCGCCCAGCCTGCATTCATGTATTGAACGTCGCCGGGCTGCAAAATATCACGGCCGCCCCCGTTGTCAATATGCTCCAATCTTCCATCAATAACATAAGTGATCGTTTGGATGCCGCGATGGGGATGATCGGAAAAGGCCCCTCTTTTAAACCAATCTTCCGCCATCAAAATAAATGGATCAAAGTCCCGCCAACGGTCTACTGGCAGTACCCACCCCTTTTGAATAAATGGAAAGGACGCTTCCTCGTATTTGACATACCAATGATCTTTGACTTCTCGTTGAAAAATGTCTCCCATCTCTTTTCCCACTCCTTCCATACACTTTTTATATAAAAAAGTATATTAAATTAGGTAAATCATACATGACTCTGACTGCAATTAGCAATTTTTTTGCCTGCCGATCAGCTGCCCGAGTAGCTTGATCTCTTATTCTTTCCTTTTTTTATACCTTCTAGTATAATTAACTGTCATAGAATGCAATCCAAGATGAAGAATCGAGGAACCGATATGAATAAAACAAAAAAGACAACGAAAGATAAAATACTCGAAGCGTTGAAAATCGACGTTTCATTAACTGTCAACGATTTAACTGAACGATTAAAGATCACCCATATGGCAGTGCGCAAGCACCTCTCAACACTTGAGCAGGATCAATTGATTCAAGCTAAGGAAGTAAAGCAGCCAATGGGCCGACCGTTGCAAGTCTTCTCGCTTACCGCTGAAGGAGAGCGGCTTTTCCCAAAAAACTATGAGGGGATCAGCGTCGAATTTCTGCAAGACATTCAGGACTTGCATGGAAAAGAAGCGATCGACCATTTGTTCCAAAAAAGAGAGCAGAGACTTGCAGCAGAGTACAAAGCAAGAGTCGAACATAAACGGCCGACAGAAAGAATCTATGAACTGGCCCGCATTCAAAATGAAAAAGGCTACATGACGGATGTCCATCAGTTGGACGAGCAGACGTTTGAATTAGTCGAGCACAACTGCCCGATCCTGGCGATTGCCAAAGAATTTAAGACAGCCTGTCACTGCGAAACGGCAATGTTCAAGCAGGTGGTCGGCACAGAAAATGTTAAGAGAGTTTCCTGCAAAACAGAGGGAAATGACCATTGTAAATTTCGCTTTTCTTTAAAAGCTGCTCTGCCGCACAGCGGTTAATTTTTTAGCCGGCGGCGGTGTAAAACATCTGCGCTTTGTCTAAGAAGCTTTGAGAAGAGGCCGGGCAAAAGGTAAAAAACCTTAGCCCAGCCTTTTTTTCGTATTATTCCGGAATATAAGGAAGCTCGCCTTTTTTCGGGATATTGATAATATGAGTATCCGTATACGCCAGAAGCCCTTCTTTTCCGTATTCACGGCCGATGCCTGACTGTTTCACTCCACCAAACGGAAAGCGAACATCAAGTCCTTGCACCGCGGCGGTATTAATCATCGTTGTGCCGGCCTGGATCTGTTTGGCAACTTCAATCGCATGCTCTTCATCGCCCCAGACTGAGCTCGTCAAACCGTAAATGCTGTCGTTCGCTAATTCAATTGCATGCTCATCTCCGTCGAATGGCAGGATTGGCACAGTCGGGCCAAATTGCTCCTCCACTACGATTGGATCATTGTAATCAGCTCCGAGCACAACCGTCGGCTGCAGGAAGTAACCTTTTTCAAATGCATCCTTATCGAGTACTTTTCCAAGCTTGACAACCGTTGCCCCTTTAGCTGTAGCATCATCAATCAGACTTTGCACAAACTCCGCCTGCTTTTTATTGTTTACCGGGCCGATTGTGACGTCCTTATTAAATGGATCGCCTACCCGGATCCATTTATTCGCTGCTTCAATGTATTTTTCAACGAATTGCTCGTAAATCGAGCGATCGACATAGATTCGTTTGGCAATCATACAAATTTGCCCGGCAGTCAAGAAGTTGGAGATGACGAGACGGCGCATCGCCCGTTCATCATTGACATCAAAATCGTTCAAAATGATCGCCGCATCGTTTCCACCTAATTCGAGCGTCATATTTTTAATCGTATCAGCTGCCGCCTTCATAATATGCTTCGCCGTTCCTGTTCCGCCTGTAAAAGCGATTTTCGCCACTTTCGGATTGGATGTCAGTTCCACACCGACATCGGCTTCCCCATGAATGAGATTCAATACGCCGTTTGGAAATTCCGCTGCGATCATCTCCACCACTTTGCTGACAGCTAAAGGAGCAAGCGGACTTGGGTTCAGCACCATTGTGTTACCTGCCAGCAACGCTGGAGCAATTTTGATCGTTGAGAGCGACAACGGATAGTTCCATGGAGTAATCGCCGAAACAACGCCGATGCCGTCATGGGCGATGATCGTCTTCCCATTTTCGTCCTCTCTCATTTCATTTTGCAAAACGTCCTTCGCATTTTGGCAGGCGAATTCCATCCATGCAAGAGAAACGCCGATTTCCCCCTCTGCATCATAAAGCGGCTTGCCATGCTCCCTAGACAACAGCTCGGCAATATCAGGTGCAGCGGCTTTAATCGTTTGAATCGCTCTTTCCATCCGTTCAATTCGCTCTTCGATTGCCACCTTCGTCCAGCTTGCGAATGCCGTATGTGCCGCATCAATCGCCCGCACTGCATCCTCGCGTGTATTAATTGGCGCATAGCCAGCGATCTGCTCTGGGTGGGTTGGGTTTTCCCGCGCTTCATGTCTCTCCGCTTTTACTTTTTCCCCGTTAATAATCGCTTGAACCGTAATTTGGTCGTTAAACATCCTATATTCCTCTCCTTTATTATCTTACTATCGATATAGTTGCTATAGCAACTATATCAGGAAATAAGCCCTTGCCCCTATATTCCTATCGAAGTGTAACCTAAACATTAGACAAATGACAAATAGTTTGCTTCACTAGCTCGCAAAAAACCGTACCGCAATCACCACACTTTTTAAACAATAAAGTATAAATAGTATAGATGCAGTGTAGCTCAGATTATGTTCAGATGCAACATTTTTGCTTCGTCTTTCCAGCATAAAAAGTGCCGCAAAAGGATCGAATGTTGACCTTTTGCGGCGCCCCTTGTATGTTGATACGTCTAGCCAATCTTCTGTTCAGCTTCCACTTCCACGGGAATGTCTTCTTTATCCATGTACTCATTTTCGCCGATAATCCCCAGTCGGCGGTCCTCTTCCTCAAGCTGCAGCGCCTTCTTTACACAGAGCCAATGCGCTAGTGCAATGGCCGCTAGCCCTGCTAGAAGCTTTCCGGCCACGATCGGCAAAATCAAATTGGGCTGGAAGTTCGCCGTAAAGGAGAGATGGTCGCCAAGCAGGAAAGCGGCACAGACAGCAAAGGCAATATTAATCACTTTATCCTTTGGCCGCATCGTTTTAACGAGGCGGAACATTGCCAGCACATTAGCGCTTGAAGCAAGAATCCCGGCACTTCCAACGGCGTTTAAACCGACTTTCTTCCCGACGACTTCAAGCGGCCGCGACAAATACTTGCGAATCAAATAGACCATCGGGAACGCCCCGGCCAGCATAATCCCGATGTAACCGGCGGTTTCAAGGGCACGGAACTGATCCTGCTCATCTGCAATAATCGGATCAAATCCCCAAACGCCAAACATTGTTGAGAAAAAGCCGGTAAAATATTCGACGATCGAAAAGCAGAGAACAAGCTTGATCCCGGCATCCATCCCCTTTCCAAAAATCATAAAGCCTTTGACCATAATATCAGGATAGAAACGTAACCCAAGCGCAATCACCAACACTAACACAATCAGCGGAATTAAATTAACAAAAATAGCGCCAAAGCTTAATGCTAACTGATAGGTTGCTTCTGAGCTTGTTGAAATCACATCACGCACAACAGGATTGCCGAAGACCATCATCGCGCATGAAATCAAAACGCCGATCGGGATTGATAAAATGCCGGCCATGACGCCCAACGCCATATATTTATGGTCGCGCTGATCGAGCATCGCCAACCCCATCGGAATCGTAAAGACGATCGTCGCCCCGGCCATATAGCCGACTGTCATCGCCATAATCCAGCCTTCGTGCGTCTCAGCCAGCGCTTCCGCCAGCTGGTATCCCCCCATATCAACAGCGATAATGGCCGTAGCGGCAATCGCCGGATCGGCCCCCACTGTGGCAAAAATCGGCCCAAAAAAGCCCGAAATAAATGTCGACAAATACGGAATCGACGCCATGATGCCGGCAGCCGGAACGAAAATATGGCCGACGGAATGCAGCCCCTCCATAAACTCCTTTCCGAGACCTGTTTGCGTGTTTTTTATCGAAGCAATCGCACCAATAACTGTACAGGCCATAATGACATAGATGACGTAAGTCCCTAAATTCTCCATCCACCTTCCTCCTCACGTTGCAGCTCCAAAAAAGACAAAAAGGTGCCTGATTCCAGCTCGTCACGATCTTCGTCACAAAGCAAGCATCAGGCACCTTTGCCTATTTCGATTCACTTATTCACTGCGATTTACTTGACCAGCTCCATTGCCGATCAGCTATAGCTACATGTTACAGAAAGGTCGGGTCCCTTTGTACTTTTTCGTCAGATTATCTGACTGAAAAAAGAACGGGGCATTTTTTTCATAGAGAATGCACATGCTCCTCCCGTATCCGGCAACAGGCTGTTGTCAAAGCACGTTGTTCCTCTTATAGCTGTCAATCAGCAGTTTCACCTTTTCGATTTCGTCATCCGAAAGCTCTTCCAGGTGATCAATCTGCTCTTTTAAATAGGTAACCGTCGCGCTCTCTTTTCTTTTTTTGTTTTGCGAAAAATAAGCGGCAATCGAGCTTGTCACCAGACCGAGTAACCCAATCCCAAACACCATCAAAATAATGGCGATCAGTCTGCCGACGACGGTAACAGGAGAGATATCGCCATAGCCGACCGTTGTAGAGGTGACAATCGCTCACCAGACCGCATCAGAATAATGAGCTATGCCCGGCTCCAGCATCGTGATCGGAATCGACGTAAGAAAGATAAGAACCACAAGCACAATCAGGACTTTATCAAGATTATTCGTTCTGAAAATATCATAAACAGGCTGAGCGTAATGCTTTAAAATCGCCAATGTCCGCAATAGCCTGATGAAGCGTACGAGACGGGCCAGCCTGAAAATGCTGTCGAGGGGAATAATCGCCACAAGATCTAACGGATTCCGCTTTATGTAAGCCCATTTGTTTTCGCTCGAAAAGAACCGGACCGAGACATCCAGGACAAAAATAACCCAAATGACAAAGTCGAGATTTCTAATGAAAGGATGATCATTCCAAATAAAGATAACGGAGATGAACGCCAGCACGGCCATAAAAATTTCATACACCATTTTAAGTCGATGTCCCCGGGCAATGACAACTGTTTTTTTCTTATCTAGTTCCATGTCCCCCTCCAAAACAATCGTTTCTCTTATCATGACAGGAAAATTATAACATTAGTTTCCTTTTTTTATGAGATAAATTTCATATTTTCAGTGATTTTTTCCAGCGCAAGATTATCCATTATTTGATGCCAAAACTCCTTTCTGCTTCCGTTCTTCACAATATAAGAGTGAATCGCATCGTCTTAATAAACACCACTAGCTCGCCGCTAACCCATCATGAGTGACAACCTTCTCAAAGCACTCCATGATCACCGGTGACGATTTCGAATCCAAATTCCCCGTCGGTTCATTTACTAGGGCGAGGCTGATGGCGGTTCTTTCTGCCGAGCGCCGGATAAAAGTATAAAAATAACTTATTGAAGAGGTAACGTTTTTTCACTGGAAACCTTATCAAATCATTTTTAATAATTTGATAAGGTGTACGAATATACTCATTAAGCAGGATAGGGAAATAGATGAATAATGTCTCTGCCTGTCTGGTATAATAAAGAAGATGATAGAATGTCGCTCTTTTTCTATATTCATAGAAAGGCTGGAGGGATTTGGATTGAATATGGTGAACGAACAGCTCATTATCGACAAGCTTGTTGCTTCTTTGTCTCCGTTCCTCATCGTCTTGTTCGGCTCACATGCAAAAGGGACGGCGAATCAGGATAGCGATGTCGACATTGCCTTTTTAAGCGAGCAGAATAAAGTAGACTCTTATCAATTGTTTATGATCGCGCAAGACCTCGCTGCAAAGCTGAATCAAGAGGTTGACCTAATTGATTTACAAGAAGCAAGCACGGTTTTTCAAGCGCAAGTGATCCAGACTGGCAAAGTCATTTATTGTTCAAATCAAGAAAAGAAACAGCTTTTCGAAATAAAAGCATTAAAAATGTACACGAAATTAAATGAAGAACGCGCTCCTATTTTCAAAAAGATCGCTGAAAGTGGGTCAATCTATGAAAAATGATGTTGTCTTGAATAAGGTTGCCATTATCGAACGTTGTATCAAACGAATTACAGAGGAATATGAACAGAACCCAGACCATTTAAGAAACTATACAAAACAAGATTCGATTGTGTTAAATCTCCAACGTGCATGTGAAGCTAGTATTGACCTTGCCATGCACATTGTTGCCGAGAAAAAACTAGGCATTCCACAAACGAGTCGTGATGCTTTTTCGTTAATAGAAGAAGAAGGAATCCTTCCCGCCTCACTTTCTCATAAAATGAAAGCAATGGTTGGCTTTCGAAACATTGCCGTGCATGATTACCAGGAGCTTAACTTGAGCATCTTACAACAAATACTTGATAACCATCTGCAGGACTTTACGGACTATACAAAAGCGATCCTTTCTTATTGAGATAGGGGGTGTCATAAAGGTTGATACTCCCAACGCGTTTCCCCCGAATGTTGATGGCTCGATTTCAACGAACGCCTCCTCGACCTTCATAAAATCGTTAGGCTGATACACGTCATAGCCATACCGCTCCAACTTATCCTGCACAAGCTCACTTAACTGCACATCATCCTCTATGAGCATCACTTTATACATTCATCCACGCTCCTTTCCCTGCTCCTATTTTATCAAGCGGCTAAGTATGAAGAAAGGAGCTGGAACCAAAAAGGTTATTTTCACCTTTTGATTCAGCCCCTACTGATATAGCTTGTCATTTCAAACATCTTTCTCGTATTGCGCCCTTCAAATTGAATTGCTCACAAGCTCGCAGGATCGTTCGGTTAGTCCCCCTCCTCCATTACTCGTCCAATCACGGCTACAGCTTCTGCTCTTGTTGCGGTTTGCTTCGGTTTGAAGCTGCCATTCGGATAGCCGGTGACAATACCATGTAATGCAACAGTTTCAACAGCTTCTGCTGCCCAGTGAGAGATTTCATCCTGATCGGTGAAACGAGGGGATTGCTCTTCAGCTCCAGCCAATTGACTGGCATTCACGATGATTCTCGCCACCTGCTCCCGTGTAATCGGGTCATCGGCACCAAACGTCGCTTCATTGTAGCCGTTAATCAGGCCGTGCTCATAGGCTGCTGCGATGCTTTCTCTTGCCCAATGGTTCACTGTATCCTCGAACACACGGCTCGCTGTTTCTTCTATTCCATAGGCTTTCACAATCATCGTCGTAAACTCAGCTCTCGTCAGCGTACGATTTGGCTTGAACTCCCCATCAGGATACCCATTTACGATATTTTGCAGAACCAATGCCATGATATGCTCCTCTGCCCAATGCCCGTCAATATCGGTAAAAGATTCAGGAAGCTCCGGCGACGGTTCCTCCTCGATTTCTTCCTCTTCCGTACTTTCTACTTCCAATACGGCAAACTTCGTAAAATGATCAACCTCTCCGGCTACCGTACCGTCCTGCCAGTCGATTTGAATATTGTCTAATTCAATCCATTCGCCAGATTCTTCATCGAGCCAGAAAATACTGACGCTGCTGCTTTCTTCATCGACAAGCTCAGGATCAAATGGCATTGTAAGGGTAATCGGAACAGAAAAGGACTCCGTCGTATCTTTCGTGATCTCAAACACATCACTTATGACTCTATCAGACGCTGGAAGAGTATCGGTGTTCCTCACCACTTCAACATTGATCCGGGTGGTTCCACTGACTGCCCCGCTCGGGAGCTGCAGCGTCACACCCTCCATCGTTAATGATCCACCTGACTGCGGGATCGAGTTTGCCGGCGGAGCAGGCGAACCGGATCCACCGCCTCCCCCTCCACCGGAGGAGCGTGCAGTTACTTCAACCGTGCGCGTCACTTGCTCGGCCGCATTGCCAGCCTCGTCAGTCACATCATAATACAAAATATATTCCCCGGCCGTTGTCGTATCCACCTCACCTGTAACGACAATGGAGCTAGTAATATCCCCATCTTCATTATCAAGCGCAGTAGCACCAGGGTCCTCAAAACTTCTGCCGCGGACAACAGACATTGTCTCGTCGCCTAGAAGCGTAATGACGGGCTTTTCTTTATCAATATTGCGAATTTCAATCGTTTCAACTGACGTATTTCCAGCTTCATCACGGGCAAACACACTGAATGTTCCGTTTTTTGAAACGGTGAAGCTATCATCAGCAAAAATAGTTCCATTATCCTCATCAAGGAACCACTCAGCTAGCGGCGTTCCTTCCGCCCATTTTTTCGTCGCGATTACTCCATTATCTGTCATGTCCGCTGTAATCGTCACATCCTGATTGGTCATTGTCACCGGGTCCGCACTTAACTCAATCGTTGGTTCGGTCTGATCAATCAGAATCTCTGCCTCCGCAACAGCACTTCCCGGCACAGACATCCGGCTTTCCAACACAGAACGACCTTCTTGATCAAATTTAACCTCATCACTGTAATTCGCCCATTCGCTCCAACTGCCATCCGGTGTTTGCATGCGGTACTGGGCGACGCCTCCCCCATCGTAACAAGACCCATCTTGTAATGTGGCAGAGACCTCCTGCTTCCAGCTGCCAACAGCATCAGCCGGTGTCGTCACAATTTCGGGTGGCACACATGACACGACCTTCCCATCATCGTCGACATACAAATCAGGATGCAAATAGATCGCCGGTGCAACACTAGCCGGTATATTCCCTACAGCAGCATCAGCGGGGGTAATAAAAGCTCTATCAGCACGGGATCGTACATTGATAATATTGATATCGAAATCCGAAGCAGCTGTCAGTGTATAATAATCATAAGCAGAATTCAACCGGTTCAAAATGACCGTTTCATTTAGCACTGCCTCCTCACGACTGGGCAGACCGATTTTCGCCGAAGCCCCGCCCCACGTCATTGTCTGGATCCAGTCCGGATCCTCCAATTTACTGAAGTAGTCCGTATTCAGCCAATTGGCGACGGTCAGCGAATTGTCCGGGTCAAAGGCCGTTTCCACAACGTCCGGATCTCCCGAATTGTAGTAGTATCTGTTCCTTTCGCTGTCTGTGCGCAAAAACAATCCTTGCGGCTGGGTCGCCATCGACTGCAAATAGACCCACTCTCTATCACTATACGTGACGAGATCACCAGGGGTTAAATTTTTAATCGTTTTAGTACTGGCTTTTATCTCCGCAGGAACATATAGAGAAAAAAGCAAAAGAAAGACTACTATTCCAGTTGTCAGTTTTTTCATATCACGTCTCCTTATTTGTTTTCGGGCTTTCATTTACATCCAACTACCCTGACTATGTTGTAGATCGATTATCTTATTTTTAAAAGCCAGATCAGTTTATTTCTTCTCCCTTGCCGCACTCCCCCCCCTCTCCATATAGGTACTTATTCGAAAGTATACAGCATTCCACTTGCCTTTGATCATCAAACATGCATTCCAGACATTTTAAGGTGTATAGTCCTGGTAAATTTATACCTGTAAAGATAAAATAAAATATTTTGTTATGCTGATGATAGGTCTTTTGGGAAAACCTCCCGTTAATCAATAGATTTCTTGTCGTCTTAAAGGTAGATTTAGTTAGAAAGGAAGGTGTACAGATGAGGAATCTATTTAATCATTTGGATGCAGAGGACATTTTGATTCGCATTGATTATGTAAGCGCTGATGCCAAAGCGCAATGGGGGAAAATGGATGCCGCCCAAATGCTGGCCCATTGCTCAGCCTTTCAAGACATTGCCATGGGCAAATCCTTCCCTTCGCGCGGGTGGTTAGGCAGACTAGTAGGCCGCTTCGCCAAACCGCTTTTTTATAATGACAAGCCGCTCCCCAAGAACATGTCGACCATTCCAGATATTCTCATTACCGAGCCAAAAGAATTTGAACTAGAAAAAGAAAAACTGAAGCGCAAAATCATCACCTTTCAAAGCAATGGTCGGGAGACATGCACGCCCCACCCGCATCCTTTTTTCGGGAAGCTCACTCCCGATGAGTGGGGAAAAGGCATTTATAAGCACCTCGACCACCATTTAAAACAGTTTGGCGTTTAGTTTATTGAAGAAACAGGAACAGCAAGTGTCAACCCGGAATCAAATTCAAGGAATACCCTTGTCAACTGGTGGAAAGCACCCCTTCTCCCTTCCTGTAAAAACCTATTGAATTGTTCTGTGTGCTCTCGTGCTCCACAAAAAAACTCACAAGCGTCAGTGATCCACACTTGTGAGTTTGAGTTTATCTTTGTTACTTTTCTTTTATCTCAATCTCAACATCCCAATCTTCATCATCTGGTGTTAACGTAAGCACATCACGCTTCACAGAGATGCCAAGAGCAGATCTGATCTTGGCCTTATCCAGAAGCGCATCAGCGATAGCATCGGCAATCTCTTCCGCCGAATCGCCTCTTTTAACGGAAAATCTTACTGTTTCATCGATATTTTCATCATCAATGATAACGTTCATTTCAAACTCCTGGTCTTTCGTCGCATCCGCTTCCACCGTAATGTTCCATACTCTAATTCTTTCTCCGCTTGCTCCTTTTACTTCGTCATCGTCAATTCCAAGGGCGTCCAGTACATCGGCATCCCCATCGAATTGGATCGTAGGAACCTCATCGATTGGACTCTTGGTCGTTTCAAAAACAAATCGTCTCGTATTCTTATATTCCACTTTGACCCGTCTATCATCAAGCGCGTCTTCAATAGCTGCTTGCAGCAGTTTTGCTACTTCAGCCCCATCTCTCTGACGTCCATCAATTTCATCGAGGTCAATCTCTCTAAAACGACTTCCGTCAACACTGATTCTTAGCCGTTTCCCCTCTAAGTCAGGCGTAGCATCATTGACTCTATCTCCTGTCAGGACTGCCTCTTTAAAATTAGTATCACGGTCATTCCATTCCCGTTTCACGCTGAACTCAAGCGCTGACTGCTCAGCAACTCTAAAAGCGAAGATAGATTCTATTTCTTCATTGGCGATAACGACAACGGTTTCCATGCCTGTTTCTAAATTACTAAAGCCTGCAACCTCGCCATTCACCTCGATTCGCACACCATTGGCAACATCAAACGACTTCAAGCCAACCGTCACTTTTCGATTGTTTCTGTCGATACTTGAAATCGAGCCCGTCACGATCTCTTTGATGACTTCTTTCTCGGTTGAATAAGCATAAATTTCCGCCATTTTTTGATTCTTTAAAACGACACGAACATTCATCGTAGTCTTCAAGTCTTCAAAGCTGGCATCCTTGTCATTAATTTGAACGGTATAATCATCTGCAACCCCGAACGTGGCCGACCCGATTGTTAGCTCTCTCACATCAGCTGCGATACGGGAAATTTTCCCCGTTACAACCTCAACTCTCTCAAACCCTTCTTCAAAATCATACTCATCTTCCAGCGTGTTGAACAAACGATCAGCAAACACCGCCATTTCCGCCCGTGTTACCGAATTGCCTGGCCGAAACGTATTATCCTGATAGCCTTCAACAAATTTATTTTCCAAAGCGATAGCCAAATAAGCCTGTTCATCCGCACTTAAATCTGTTAGGTCGGTAAACGTTAAATCATGCTCTTGTACCGCATCGATCTCCGCTCCTAAAGCATGCACCAAAAGCTCCACAATAAACATTCTGGATGCTTCCGCCTGATAATCCTGAATGTCTTCCCAGCTGACGATATCATTGTAGAGAGCCAGCTCCACACTGTTCCGCGCCCATTCCGGCACCTCTCCTATGTAATCAGTCCCCGTTGTTTCCAACGTTCTTTTTTGTGACAACAAATTCGTCACAATTGTCACCGCTTGCAGCTTCGTTACCTTCACATCAGGGCGAAACGTAGCATCCGGAAATCCATTAATAATCTCATTTCCAGCCATATTTTCAATAAAACTCTGAGCCCAATGCCCCTCAATATCATTGAACTTCACTTCCAAAACATCTGTTTGAACAGTATCCGCATACGTCACAGGCCCAAACGAAAACACCATCGCCCCCGCAAGCATGACAGGCAATGCTTTTTTCTTCCATCCTCTAGTCAAAACCCTCACTCCCACCATTCCATATTATTCTCCTATTTTACCATAGATTTCTGGAATGGATAGAGAATACTCTGTGAATTTGTTCATGGGCGGGATGAAGGAGGAGGTCTTTAGGTTATAATTTTTCGATTATTTCAACAGGAAAATAGTATAGAATAATACAAAAAGTAGTCCCTACTTATTGTGGTGCTAATTTATATAAACTCTTGGTGTTATTTCTCTTTTAAGTAATTTAATTCTTTAACAAACTCTTGATATAAATTACCACTCGTATATTTTTTAATATATTCTAAAGTACTTTCCAATGTCTTTATCTCCATTATTACTGATAACTCATCCATAGACTCCTTCTCAACTTTAGTTCTTTTTAATTTTTCAAGTTCCAAAAACCTTTCAATTATTTCTTTTAGACCATCTAAGGATTTTGTGTGATTAAACATAAATTCACGGTCTAAATCTATATTATCTAATTCATTTTTATAGCCAATGATTTCTTTTTCTCTGAATTTCCCTGCCTGATCGCTTCTTTGTTGATAGGGGCCAAATCTAAAAGAATTTCTCCAATAGTTAAAAGTTTTTTTGGGTACCTCTAATTCAGAAGCCCCTTCAGTAGGAACTACATCCCTAATAACACATAGATCATACATAATCTCTTTAAGTGTTTATTGCAAAATAAAAGTGCAGAGCTTTGCAAAGTAAAAATGCAGAGTCCTGCACTTTCTTAATAAGTGCATAAAAAAAGACTTGCCAGTCACCCCAAGTCCCTCTACTGTAATGGTGTCGAATCATTTACAGAGTGGAGGATTATGAAAGGATGCTAGCAATGTCTGATATCAATTGTATCAAAACACTTAGAAACAACAAAGGGTTTTCGATAACTAAAATACAAAAAACATTAGGAATTAATTGGAGAACAGCAAAAAAATATGCAGATGAGAATCAATTGCCTCAATCAAAAATCAAACAAAGGAAAGGGATGATGACTGAAGAAAAGTGGGGGGAAATTGTTTCAGATTGGCTTTTTGAAGATAGGAAATTAAAGAAAAAGTTGCGTCGCACAAAGAAACAACTCTTTAAAGACCTTCAAGGTCTTGGATTTCAAGGCTCGTACAGAACTGTATGCTATTTTATATCTGATTGGGAAAATAGCCATGATGAAGATTATGATAAAGGACATGATCGATTACAACATCCACCAAGCGAAGCTCAAGTAGATTTTGGATTGATGGAGGTTGTTAAGGATGGAGAGTTTGTGGATACACACGTCCTTGTCATGTCCTATCCATGTAGTAATGTGGGTTTTGCGGTACCATTACCTTCTGAAAATCAAGAATGTTTTCTTTATGGTTTAAAATTGCTATTTAATCAATCAGGGGGAGTTCCTAGAAAGATCAGAATTGATAATTTAACCCCTGCGGTGAAAAAGGTAAGGTCGAAATTTGAAGAAGCAAAGTTGACAGATGCATTTATTCAGTTCCAGAATCATTATGGCTTTGATGTTCAAGTATGTAATCCACGAAGTGGACACGAAAAAGGAAATGTTGAAAATAAAGTGGGCTATATTCGTTATAATTTCTTTTCTGTATCTCCGGTAATGAATAGTTATGAAGAATTAACCGAAACACTTCGTGTTCAACTTCAAAAAGACAGACAAAGACTTCACTATGAAAAAGAAGCAATGATTGAGGATCTATGGAATGAGGAAAAGGATTATTTACTAGCTTTGCCAACAGAGGATTACCCTATTTTTAAAGAGGTAGAAGCAAGTGTAAATAAGTATAATGAAGCAAAACTGGACCAAACATTAATTCATATTCCAAAAGCAGCAAACTACCCCTTTATTTATTTCAGACTGACTTGGGATAATTTTAAAGCTGTTTCTCCTGACGGAGAGATCCTCTTAGAAGACTTTAGACCATATATGAGTAAAAAAAGAGCGATTCCATGGATAACTATCTTCAAGGATTGGATTAGAAAACCAAGAGTTGTCCCTTATTCTCGGTATCAAAAGTACTTACCAGGGAGAGTTAACGACTATCTAATGGTCGAAGATCTTGTAGTGCGAAAAGAGAGATTACTAGAGATCGTTAACTTACTTGTGACACACGATATGAAAAGAATAAATGAAGAATTTTATGATTTAATTTCTGGAGAGACTGAAAATCCCTTTGGTCTTGACTGGTCCCTTTATGACTCTCTAGCACCAACTGATGGGAGTGATCGATCATGAGCGATGCAATCCGATCCATGTGCAAATCATTGAGACTTGCTTATGTACCCGAAATGTACGAAACAATTCCATTTGATTCACCAGCACAATTTTTAGAAGACTTATTTAAAGAGGAATTTCGATTACGAGAAAAAGCAAAAATTCAGCGCCTTATTAAAACAGCAAAATTCTTAGATTCTAAGAATCTAAGTAATTATGAATGGAACGAGAGAATCAGGTTTCCTACCCAGATAGATAAGGATAGTTTAATGAGTCTTGAATTCATCGCACATAATCAAAATGTTGTTTTAATAGGGGCACCTGGAACTGGAAAGTCACATTTAGCAACTGGTTTAGGAAGGAAAGCTTGTGAAATGGGATATGAGGTTAAATTTTACCGTGTATCCCATCTCATAGAGCAGTTGGAACATGCATTAAAACAAGATAAATTGCCTTCATTTAGAAAAAGATTTGAAAAGGTCAATCTTATTATTTTAGATGAAATGGGTTACCTTCCTTTTAGTAAAGAAGGGTCTGAATTACTGTTTCAGCTCATTGCCGAATGGTATGAACAGAAGAGCTTGATCATTACTTCTAATCTTGAATTTAGTCAATGGAATCGAATATTTATTGATTCTAGACTCACTGCAGCATTAGTGGATCGATTAATTCATCATGCACATGTACTAACGTTTACCGGTGGAAGTTATAGACTTTCAAACGCATTGTCAAAATCACGATAGTTGAAAAATGGGTGGCAAAACTCTGCACTTTTCATTGCATTTTTCTGTATTTTTTTCTTGCAAAACACACTTTAAGCGGTTTTCCAAACTCAGCTTCAACTTGTTCTTTGTATTCTTTATTTGTTTTCATATAACCCTCCAAATACTTCTCGCAAGTATTAATAACTTATTTTTACTAGTGTGTAGTGATTACTTTCCTTCATTAGAATAGGCCTAAATCCTAATCCAATAAAATTATTGATATATTCTCCATTATTGCTTAACTCTTTACATATTGCCTCATTCATAAACCCAATGTTTTCAATACCTAATAAGTTAACGTACTCTATTATTTTCTCAAGAAAACTAATTCTGGCTCCCAAAGAATCTGATTTCTTACTCATAATCATTTCATCAATGATCATTAACCTCCCATACATATTCTCAGCTTCAAGAGTTCTATATAAGGATTCAATTACATAAAAAACATCCCCACTTATCGAATCTGCCCTATCGAGCACCCTAATCCAATCATCCAATTCAAAAATATATATAATACTATTGCCAATTTTCACTTCCTCATCTTTATCGTTATAATAACTTATGGAAACAGAACCGCCTAAATAATTCATTTCCTCAACTGATAAATAACTTTTAATTTCCATTAAATCAAATGTTTCTCCCATGCTTTTCTTCTCCCCCTACCTCCATGGATCAGCTAATATCTTTTTTAAAATTTGATATTGATCATTGCCATTAGTCAATTTACCTTTAATGAAAATAGCGTTATTTTTGTATGTTAAATGAGAGCTCTCATAACATTCTACCTCTTCTAATTCTTTTCTTTCACTAACAATCTCCAAATTTTCTAAACAAATATGATCAGTTTTTTTTACAAAGCTTAGTTTATCTAATGTTAAATATGCCTCAAAATTAAAAACTACATTTGCATTTTCTTTAGAGGTTTCTTCCATGTTCAAGTCAATCCAAACAAACGAATTTTCATTTCTCATACATGTTTTATTCGGAACGTTTAAAACAAGTTCATCAGTAGATTTCAGGAAAAACCAAACATAATCTAATAGCTCTAAACATTCACTTTTGTTTGGAGGTGATTTATCCGTATGTTCTATTGAATTTCTAATGTCTAAAAGTTTTTTTATAAGAAGTGGCCTTATTAAGCCATACTGTTCCATCAATTCTAGTCTTTTTTTAGGCGGAACTTTGTAATTGAAGTTAATGTTACCTAATGGATAATTCGCAATTATACTCTTCTGTCTTTTTTCATAACTTCTTTTCAAAGAAATAATGCCTTCTGATAAATTATCCCTATCGTTATTCTCATCAATTAGTTTTCTAGAAAACTCCCAAATTTCGTAGGGTCTTTTCCATTCTTCAAGTGAAACAGAAAATGATTCTCCTCCATCAATATTCCACTCTAAAATTTCCTTTGATAACCAAATTTGATGACCCATGAAAAAATTCACCTGCTCTTAATTTTCATTTGTAGTTAACTACTGTAACAGTTCCCCCACGCTAAAACTTATATTTTATTTTAATCTCAAGTGAGTCAATTTCATAATTTGAACCCTTAGTCTCGCAAGGTTTTCAAGGCACGAAAAAAGGAGTACCTCCCCAAAAGTCGAATGAGTTAAGTGACG
>NZ_JBEPKD010000005.1:0-197000 GCF_040544555.1 Halalkalibacter oceani | reverse complement strand
TAAGGTGTAAACTTAGGAACCGCCGTATACCGAACGGTACGTACGGTGGTGTGGAAGGTCGGCTACTCAACTAATGAGTAACCTCCTATCCGATTGGGCTGCAGAACGTTTTTTACAACTATCTCGTAGTTATAAAAAACAAAAACACCTTAAAAGTTGATGACGGTTCAACTTTTAAGGTGCCCATTAATTATCATAGGTTTTTAGTAGTTAATTTCAGAGAGGTTGCTGGGTGAGTGCATGAAACCCATTTTAATAGAGATTAAATCAGTTGCTTCAATTAATATTTTTGCTAGCTCCTCTTGTTGCTCCTCAAGTCGGATTTCGGATAAAGGTCCCGAGAGACTAACACCAGCTACTACTTTGCCGCTTCTATTTCTCACGGGAGCTGCAATGCAAGCTCTTCCCAATGCTAATTCCTCAAGCTCAATTGCATAACCTCTTTTGCGAGTCAGCTCTAATTCCTTTAGTAACTTTTGCTTATTATCGATTGTTTTGATTGTATAGGGCGTTAAAGGAATATCGTTTACAATTTGATTTAATTCCTCGTCGTCTAGATGAGCTAATAATACTTTTCCTATTCCGGTAGAATGTAAGGGGTTTGTGTACCCGACTAAGGTATACATTTTTGGCGACCTCTTACTGTCGACATGTGCCAAATAAAACATTTTTGTATGATCTAATATAGCTAAATTTGCACTAAGGTTTGTTTTATTCTCCAAGTTGTGAAGTTCTGGTAACGCTTGCTTTCTAATTTCATAATTATTCAGCGATATTCCGGCTAAAGAAATTACTTTCTTTCCTAAGTAGTAAGCTCCAGAAAAATCATTTTTTTCAACGAAACCCCGATCTGCTAAGGTGTTAATTAATCTTGATACACTACTTTGAGACATATTCAACATTTTGCAAAAGTCTGAAACTCTTAATTCGAAGTTTACATCTGAAAAGCATTCTAATAATTGTAAAGCTTTGTCCAGGCTTTGAGATTTACCATTGTTAGTAGACATTAAGGTCACCACCATTTTCATAATTACGGATTTGATATCCAAATTATAAAACAAAATCGATGAAAAATGAACATATACTTTCAATTCACTGTATTTATTTAAAAAACCAGAATAAAATAATTGAAATTGTTTATTTTTTGTGATTTAATTTCATTATACGGATTAGATATCCATTTTTGGTGTGGTTTTTTCTTCTGTTAATGAAGGGGGATTAATTTTTGCGATTGTGCTATTTTGTTCATTAAAGCTAACGGAGGTGGTTGGGAATTGGAAATAACAAATATTGAAGTGTTTCCTCTAAAAATTGATAAGGGTGTCATTTATTTAGGGGAGTCGACCGGGCTGCAGACTTCAGAAGCAGATTATTATTTACGTCCTGAATATCGATCATTTTATTCAAAGAAACTAGAAACATTATTAGTGAAAATCACAACTGATCAAGGGATTGTTGGCTGGGGAGAATGCCTTTCTCCTGTCGTACCGGAAGTATCCGCAACGATCATAGAAAAACTATTTGCCTCGTATTTACTTGGAGAAAACCCTTGTAAAATGGATGTTATTTGGAATAAGTTATACAACTCTATGAGAGAACGTGGTTACTTTTCTGGTTTCATGGTGGATGCTATAACCGCAATAGATATCGCCTTATGGGATATAGCGGGTAAGAAATATAATCAACCAATTTATAATTTACTCGGAGGAAACCACCGTACAAAAATTCAGGCTTATGTTTCAGGATTACCAAAAAAAGCAATTGACAAAAAGAAACTACTCGCACGTGAGTGGCAAAACAAAAACTTCAATTACATTAAGTTACACCTTGGATTCAGTCTAGAAGAGGACGTCCACATCATAGCGGAATTAAAAAGAGAATTCCCTGACCTTAACTTTATGGTTGATTGTCATTGGAACTACTCTCCTAAGGAAGCACTAACTTTAGCGAAGAAACTGGAGGCTTATGAGGTGCAGTTTATCGAAGCACCGGTTTTACCAGAAAATATAGACGGGAATTGTTTCGTCGTAAGTCACTCATCGATCCCGATCGCTATAGGGGAAGCAAAACGGACAAAATATCAATTTAAAGAAAGGCTGGTTAAACGAGCAGGAGATATTTTACAACCGGATATAGGAAGAGTAGGCATTACGGAAGCCAAAAAAATTGCTGATATGGCTGAGGCTTTTAATATCCCGATAGCACCCCATCTTAGTGTTGGACTAGGGGTATGCATAGCTGCTACTCTTCATGTGAGTGCTGCGATTCATAATTTTTACATGCTTGAATATCAACCAACTGTTTTTCCGCTTGCTAATGAGTTGGTGTCAAATGACCTAGTTTGTGAAAGCGGTTTCTATGAACTTCCTTCAGGTGCTGGCCTGGGGATCACGGTGGATGAAGAAAAAGTAAGGTATTATTCCAAAATTCAGGAGGGTAATTAAAATGAGGGATGTAGAGTTAAGGGGAGTTTATCCAATTTTGGCAACACCATTTGATGAAAATTATGAAGTTGATGTTGAAAGCCTTGAAAGGTTAATTCAATTTCAATTAGATGCCGGAGTAGACGGGATTGCGATTTTTGGCAACGCAAGTGAAATGTATACATTGACGGAAGAGGAGAGAGACCTTATAAGTCAGATCGTGATAAAAGAGGTTAATGGTAAAGTACCGATCGTGTTTGGTACTGGAGCAACAGGCTTAGCACAAGCAATTCATTATAGTAAAAAGGCGGAAGAAATGGGGGCAAGTGCTTTAATGGTTACTCCTCCCTACATGGTAAAGCCTGATGCAAAGCGAATTTATGAATACTTCGCTGAAATTGCAAAAGTAGTAAATATTCCAATTATGATGCAGGATGCCCCTATTGCGTCAGGCGTAACTATCCCTGTAGAAATAATGGTTACATTAGCTCGAAATTGCCCGAATATTAAGTATGTTAAAGTCGAGGCACCCCCTACTACCATTAAAATTTCTGAAGTATTACAAAAAGCAGAAGGGAAATTAAAGGTGTTCGGTGGTTTAAACGGGATGTATCTGTTTGAGGAAATAAGAAGAGGAGCTGTCGGAACAATGCCGGCTTGTGAATTTCCAGATGTCTGTGTCAAAATATTCTCTCTGTTTGATGAAGGGAAACAAGATGAAGCTAAAAAGCTTTTTTATAAACATTTACCTTTAATTCGTATCGGGACACTTGCGAAATATGCAATGTCGGTCCATAAACAAATATTAAAAGACGGTGGGATTATCTCTACCGCTAATGTTCGAAACCCTAATGTCCCGATCGAAGAAAGCATTAAAGCAGAAATTGATCTTATAACGAAGGAGTTAGATTTGCTGGCATTAAACGGAATGAAAAAAACGGTTTAGCTATTGTGTAAATGAATGAAAGCTCTTTTTATGAAAATAAAGTGTTCCAAATTATAAATTGATAGAAGGAGTGTATGTTGATGAAAAAAACTGTGGGTCTCGCCCTATTCTTTTTTGCCATAATAGTAGTTGCTTTATCTGCATGTGGAAATGAAGAAAGTAATTCTAGTGAAGCTTTGGATATAACCTTAACAATGGGGGAGCAATCTGGTTCCATGTATCCGATCGGTGCGGCGATTGGTGAATACATCGGCAACACCTTTGAAGGAACAAGAAGATCAGTAGTAGTTGGTGGTGCTTTAGCTAATCTAGAACTTGTAGGGAGAAATGAAGCGCAAATGGGTCATTCCAGTTCTGGTCTAAGTTATGCAGCTTTTGAAGGCATTGAACCATTTGATAATCAGTTAGAAGATGTAACTACAATAGCGAAAGTTTTCGAATCGCTTTTCCATATTGGAGTCATCGCGAGTGCTGAAATTGATTCATTTGAAGATGTTAAGGAAAAGCAATATCCTTTAACGATTTCTGTCGGTAATCGAGGAACGGAAAATGAACTGTTAACAAGAAGGGCTCTAGAAGAGTATGGGATTACTTATGATGACTTGGAAGAGTGGGGAGGAAGAGTAGAGTTTGTAAGCATGGGCGACGCCAGTTCTTTAATTAGAGACGGTCATATTGAAGCTGTGACCTCGTTAGCGGGCTATCCAGCCGCTCCTTTTGAAGAGATCATGTCATCAAGAGATCTAAAGTTTTTAAGTTTGTCGGAAGAAGTTGCGGAAGCGTTATCAGAAAAATATGGGTACCAGGCAATGGATATACCAGCTAATACGTACAATAACCAAGCGGAGGCAGTCAATACAGTTGGCGGTGGTGTAGTGATCATTGCCAACAAGAATATGCCTGAAGAAATAATTTATGAAGTGACTAAATGGATGAATTCGGAAGCTGGTAATAATACTTTAGGAAATATCAATGCAGGTGTAAATGACTTTCTATCAGATCCAGAAAAAGCTTCCGAAGGATTGGGAGCGCCCCTCCATCCAGGTGCTCAACGTTACTATGAAGAAGTTGGAGTAGCTGTTGATTAGTTGAGGAGTGACCTGAGTTTTTAAATAATAAGGATCCCGCTCATTCTTCTTTCTTAGCAGTTTTTCATTATAACTGGGTAGAAAGAAGTTTGAGCTGTATATTTTAGCCGATATATAGGTGTCAATGTAATGTTTTTTTGCGCATTGGTACGATAGAAGGAGGGGAAACATGAGCACCGATTCAATTTCTGCCGACAATAAAACAAGCTACGGAAAAGTTATCAAAATTATCGTCTTTCTAATAACTGTCAGTGCTTCAATCTATCATGTATATTTTGGGTTGACTGGGGTTTTAGAAGCTTTTAAGATGCGGGGGCTTCATCTAGCTTTTCTATTACCTGTCTCCTTTTTAATATACCCTTTATTAAAGGGCAAAAGCAATATCGGTACTCTTATTATCGATGTCATGCTTTTTATTGTATCTTTTATCAGCATATTATATTTAACCGTTCTCGATTATGAAAGAATCATTAACCGAATGGTTTATGTAGATGGTTTAACCTCGTTAGATTTACTGTTTGGGGTAATACTTATTGTGAGTATATTAGAAGCTACCAGAAGAATCGTCGGAAATAGTATGGTCATAATTGCTTTTGTTGCCATATTATATGCACTATTCGGTAATCTTCTTTCGGGACCCTTTTCCCATACTGGAGTTTCTTTTGAAAGGTTAATTGAACAATTGGCGTTTACAACAGAAGGAATTTTCGGGATACCGCTGGCAGCTTCAGCAACCTATATTTTCCTGTTTGTTTTATTTGGCGTGTTTTTAGAAAAGTCAGGAGTTGGGCAATTTTTCATTGACTTTTCTTACGCCGCGGCAGGTCATTATAAAGGAGGACCTGCAAAAGTGTCTGTAATAGCAAGTGCTTTAATGGGGTCAATTGCTGGGAGCTCAACGGCAAATGTTACATCTACTGGGGCATATACGATTCCGTTAATGAAAAGAGTTGGTTATCAACCAGCTTTTGCGGGTGGTATCGAAGCTGCAGCATCAACCGGAGGTCAAATACTCCCCCCTGTTATGGGAGCGGCTGCGTTTATCTTAGCAGAATTTGTTGGGATCCCTTTTACCTCCGTTATTATAGCTGCTGTTGTTCCTGCCATTCTTTACTTTGTAGGTATTTGGTTTAGTGTACATTTTCAAGCAGTGAAAATGGGGTTAAAAGGTTTGCCTAAAGAAGAAATGCCAAAGTGGAGATATGTCCTGAAACATATTCATTTATCTTTGCCTATCATTGTAATTGTGGCCGCCTTGTTTTATGGGTATACGCCATATTTAGCTGCATTAGTAGCAATTGCCTCAACAATAATCGTTTCATTATTAAGAAAGTCTACTAGGATGTCGTGGAGACAAATTATTATGACATTAAGTGCAGGTGCGAAGTCTATGATTATGATAGGCGTGACATGTGCTGCAGCTGGGATTATTATTGGAGTTTTTAGTTTAACAGGTCTCGGAATAACGTTTACATCTACCGTGGTTGGGTTTGCACAAGGAAGTCTTATCTTAGTCTTAATTATGGTAATGCTTGCTTCCATTATTTTGGGGATGGGGCTTCCAACAAGTGCAGCATATATAATGGTGGCAGCGATTGCTGTGCCTATTTTAGTAGACTTGGGAATTAATGTTTTGGCGGCTCATTTATTTGCTTTATATTTTGGCGTATTTTCCGGTATTACTCCACCAGTAGCTATTTCCTCTTATGCTGCAGCCGGGATTGCTGGGGCAAAGCCGATGATGACATCACTTATAGCTTTTAAAATAGCCATTCCTGCATTTTTGATTCCTTATATTTTTGTATTTCATAATGAGCTTTTACTACAAGGCGAATGGTTAGCGATCGTTGTTACAATATTTACAGCCGTGGTCGGGATTATGTTTTTATCGGTTTCTTTATCTGGAGCGTTTTTAAAGGAAATTAATATGATTGAAAGATTGGCATTTTTAGTAGTCTCAATAAGTATTATCAGTACAAATAATTTCATCATATTATTTTGTAATGCCCTGATTGTCGCATTCATTACATGTAGACAGGTGATTTCTATGAAAAATGAAGCAGAACAAAATAATAAAGGAAGAGAAGAAATGATAAGATAAAACGAGTAGTAAATGAATATACGCTAAAGAGAATCCGGGTTAAATGTTTAGTTCTGATTATTTCGAGATCAAGTATCAATTTGTGAAAAATCAGTTTACCAATAGATACGAAACCAATGTTCTGAATGGAAGAATACTTTTTTTAGAAATTTCTTTAGAGAAGTTCTAGAAAAAATCATCACGAGAGATGTGCTTATGTATGTCCAGGATGATTGGGTTTACCTCTTTTTTAATAGCGTAATTGAATAATGGTACAATAAAAGGGTGTCTCGTAAAGGGGCGCCCTTTTTTACAGGAAATAAAGAGAAAGTGGGTCAAAATGGTAGGTGGTGGAAAAATGCTAAAGTGATTGGGATGGATGATAAGAGAATAGACGATTTATTTTTCTCAATTCTCAAAAAAGATATTGTATTTTTTCGCAAGGTTCTATATACTATTTTAATATTAAACCAACTAATTTTATCAGTTTTATAGAAAATTATAGGCAGGGAAGAGGAAAGAGGGGAGAAAGGTGAAAGCGATTCGTGTCCAAGGTTCACCAAGCTATTATGCGTGTGAAGAAAATGTCTACGACAGAATTGAGGCTTTATTAATAGAAGGTCAGATCAAAAAAGCGCTGCTGCTTCACGGCGAGAAGTCCTGGGAGGCTGCTCGCGATTATTTGCCCGCCTTTACAGAGGTGGCCGTCAGCTATGAGCATTATCAGGGGGAGTGCTCACTGAAGGAAATTGAGCGCGTTGCTCATGTAGCATCTGAGCACGAGAGTGATGTCATCATCGGCCTGGGCGGAGGAAAGGTGATGGATATCGCGAAGGCGGCAGCCAACGAGCTGAACATTCCGGTGATGCTCCTGCCGACGCTTGCTTCAACATGTGCCGCCTGGACGCCGTTAAGTGTCATTTATACCGAGCAGGGCGATTACTTACGGTATCAGCCATACATAAAAAATCCGTGGGTTGTGCTCCTTGAGCCGCGAATCATTGCTCATTCTCCGGCCGCCTATTTGCGCGCCGGAATCGGCGATACGCTTGCCAAGTGGTATGAGGCGAAAGCTTTAACGAAAGCATTGCCTGAGCCGCGGGTTCCGGTCATGATGTCGCTGAAGGCGGCGCAGGTCTGCCGGGATGTAATCCTTGCTGAAAGTGAGCAGGCGCTTTCCGCCCTCGGCGAGCAGCGCGTCACGCCTTCCTTGCTCGCCATTATGGAAACCTCGATTTTAGCCGGAGGTCTTGTTGGCGGACTGGGTGATGAATATGGGCGGATCGCCGCGGCCCATTCCGTTCATAATGGGTTGACGCAATTTGAAGAGACGCACTCTTTTTTACATGGCGAAAAGGTAGCATATGGCATTCTTGTCCAGGTTGCGTTAGAACAACAGCTTGACGAGCTCCAGGCTTTGCTCTCGTTCTATGAAAAGATCAACCTTCCGTCCTCTCTCGGAGAGCTGGGGCTGCAGAACGATCAGGAAACAGTTGAAAAGCTTGCTGCTTATACGCTGGCCGAGGGGGAGTCGATTCACTTCATGGAAGAAGCATTTTCAATTAAAGACGTAGTTTCCAGTATTCAAACTGTGGAAGCATATAAAAAAATAGAGAATAAGTAAGGAAGAGGAGAGAACCAGATGAAAAAGTTTTTATTATCAACAGTAACAGCATTATCACTTATTGGATTGGCTGCTTGCGGAACGAGCGGTGAAGGGGACGCAGGAGAAACGGATGCAGGAGGTGCCGAAGGAGGCACAGCGCTTTCCGAAGAAAAGCTTGTTGTCGGCGTAACGGCTGGCCCGCATGAGCAAATTCTTGAAAAAGTAAAGGAACTGGCAGCCGAGCAGGGGCTGGAGATTGATCCTGTCGTGTTTACCGAATATGTGATGCCGAATGTTGCGTTGGATGAGGGTGACCTTGATTTGAATGTATTCCAGCACAAGCCTTACCTGGAAGACTTTAAGGAAGATCGCAATCTTGATCTGACTGATGTGGCGACGGCTGTTAATTTTCCAATGGGGATTTATTCAACGGAATTAGCGGATGTCAGCGAGCTGCAAGAAGGTGATACGTTAGGTTTGCCGAACGATCCGACCAACGGCGCCCGTTCGTTGATGCTGTTTGAAGCTGCGGGGTTGATTAAATTGGACCCGGAAGCCGGTTCATCAGCGATGGTCAGCGACATTATCGAAAATCCGAAAAACCTAGAATTTATTGAGCTTGAAGCATCGCAGATTCCAAGACAATTGGATGAGCTTGCGGCAGCAGCAATCAATACAAACTTCGCGATTGAGCATGGCTATGTGCCGACGGAAGATTCGATCTTTATTGAGGCGAGCGATTCACCATGGGTGAACCTGATTGTAACGCGTACGGAAAACAAGGATGATCCAGTCGTGCAAAAGTTCATTGAGATTTATCAGTCTGACGAGGTGAAGCAATTTATCGAAGAAGAATTCGCCGGCTCGGTAGTCGCCTCCTGGTAAGCCTGGTGAACCGAACGGCAAACAGAGAGTTGATAGCGAGCAGGGAAGCGGGTGCTTTCCTGCTCGCTGTCCGTAGAAAATCACTTTATAAAGAGTAAGGAGTGGAAAAGTGATGATTGAATTAAACCAAGTGAATAAAATTTTCTCCGCAAAGAAAAGGAGCGTACACGCGTTAAATGATGTCTCACTACATGTGAAAAAAGGGGAAATATATGGCGTGATCGGCTATAGCGGCGCGGGAAAGAGCACGCTGATTCGCTGTGTCAATATGCTTGAACGCCCGACGGAAGGAAGCATACGCGTCAACGGAGTGGAAATGACAAAGCTCGCTGCTCCAAAATTAAGAGAAGCGCGAAAAAATATCGGCATGATTTTTCAGGGATTTAACTTATTGAAGACGGCGACCGTTTATGAAAATATTGCGATCCCGCTAAAGCTGACCGGAGTGCCGAAATCTGAAATTGATCGGCGGGTGAAAAAATACCTTGACGTCGTCGGGCTGGAAGAAAAAGCTGATTCCTATCCGGCTCAGCTATCCGGCGGGCAAAAGCAACGTGTTGCGATCGCCCGCGCTCTTTCCCACGAGCCAGAGGTATTGTTAAGTGATGAAGCGACGAGTGCGCTTGATCCGGAAACGACGGAAGCCATTTTGGAGCTGTTGCTGAAAATTAACCAGGAATTCGGGATTACAATTTTACTGATTACGCACGAAATGCACGTCATCCAAAAAATATGCGACCGGGTTGCGGTTATGGAAAACGGGAAAGTGATCGAGGAAGGCAGGGTTATTGATATTTTTTCCAAGGCGGCGCACGAGACGACGAAGAAATTTATGAATAGTCTGTTTCCGGAAGATATTCCTGAAGAAGTACTGATGTCTCTTCATCAGCAGGGCCCGATCATCCGGCTGGCGTTTGTCGGACAATCAACGGGGAAGCCGGCTTTAGCCGAAGTGGCGAAGCGATTTGACGTTTATACAAATATTATGTCGGGCAATATTGTTCAGCTGAAAAATGAACCGTACGGGCGAATGATCGTCCATTTGCAAGGTTCGGTGGAACAGACGGAAGCAGCGATTGCCTTCCTTGTTGAAGAGGGAGTGTATGTAGAAAGGGTGGATGGTCCATGAATGGTATCAATGAATTTTTTGATAACTGGGGCGAAGCGATTTGGAAGGCTTCGATTGAAACGTTCCAAATGGTGTCGATCTCGCTGATCATTTCCATTATCATAGCTTTGCCACTGGGTACGCTGCTGGTTTTAACAAGACCGAATAAAAGCTTGGAGAACAAATATGTGTATCAGCTGCTAAATGCTGTGATTAATGTGATTCGCTCTATTCCGTTCATTATTCTCCTGTTTTTTATTTTGCCATTTACGAAGCTCGTTGTCGGAACATCGATGGGCGTAAAAGGGGTTATCGTTCCCCTTGTTGTCTATACTGCTCCGTATATCGCCCGTTTAATGGAGTCAGCCTTGCTTGAAGTCGATAAGGGCGTGCTTGAAGCCTATGAAGCGATGGGCATCAAAACAAGGCATATTATCTGGAATGTCATGGTACGGGAAGCACGTCCATCCTTGATTCTCGGCTTAACGATTGCGACAATTGGTCTGATTGGCGCTACCGCGATGGCCGGTTTGGTCGGGGCCGGTGGCTTGGGAGACCTTGCGTACCGTTTCGGTCATTTGCGCTATGAGCCTGATGTGATGTATGCGACCGTCATTATTTTGATCATTCTCGTTCAGGGGCTCCAGTCCTTAGGCAACCGAATTGCCGCAAAGCTGAAGAAGGACTAACAAAAGTGACTTTCGAAAGAAACAGCAGACGGATTGACGAGCGAAAAGCTCAGACCGAAGCGGATTTCTCCGGTCTGAGCTTTTCAACTAACCGCTTATTGCTTCGAGGCTGGACTCATGGGGTCCGTCCTCGAATCTTTTAACGTTCGCCGTCCGTCCTCGTACGAAGCACATTGGCAGCCAGCATTAGCAGCGTGCTGTCATCCATCGGCGGATTATGAAGCCCGGCTCTGACATCGCGGTAGTAGCGCTGCAGAGGGTGCTTTTTAAATAAACTTTCCGCGCCGACGACACGCATCGCCCGGTCGACGATGTCAAGCGCGGCATTGACGGCTTTCAATTTAACCGCCCCTAGTTCCGGCTGCATCTGCTGTCTTTGATCGGCGGTCGCTTCATCCCATTTTTGTGCGACTCCATATAAGAAGTACCGCGCCTGGAGGAGCGAGGCTTCATTCTCGCCGAGCTTCATCTGAACATTAGGCAAATCCTTAATCGGCCCGTTCAAGCTGTTTGGCGAATAGGTCGAAGCGAAGGAAACCGCAAAGTCCTGTGCCGCCTGGGCAATCCCGAGATAGCAGGCGGGGATGTGCAACAACCAGCCAGCCGGCTTTTTCGGCCCGAGGGTGATCCGTTCCACAAGGCGGTCGGCCGGCAATTCGACTTGCTCCAAATAAAGATCGTGGCTGGCCGTTGCCCGCATCGAAATCGTATTCCATGTTTCGTCAATACGGATACCCGGATCGGAGTGGTGTAAAAGGAATTGACCGACCTCTCCATCAGGCAATGTAGCTGTAACAAGTATATAATCAAGAGCTGGCGCCATCGAAGTAAACGACTTTCGTCCATTTATCAGCCAGCCGTCTGCTGTTTTGATTGCTTTTGTTGTTGGTTTCCCGCCACGGGTCGGGCTCCCGGTCTCCGGTTCAGTTGCTGCGGCGTTAAGCAGCGCGCCGGAATCGACGATATCCTGATAAACGCGATCGAGCACCGGCTTTGGCCATGTGTCGTTCACATTGAGCTGGGAGGCAATCCCGACATGCCAGCCGATTGAAAGGGCCGTTGCTCCGTCTGCTTGGGCGATCATTTCCTGAAACGAAAGCCAGGTTCGTAAAGGAAGCTCCAGACCGCCAAATTGTCGCGGCACAGTCCAGGCCGGATACCCGATTCTTTTTAAATCTTCAAGGTTTTCAAATGGAAAGCTGGCTTCTTCATCATGAAAAGCGGCTCTTTCGGCAAATGGAACAATCGTTTGCCGGAGAAGCTGTTGACATCCATCTGCAGTTTGAGGATTTCGCTCCATTTTCTTCCTCCTATCTTTTTCTCCTTTCATTATACTACATCTTTCCGGCGAGCCTAAAATTCCGAAAACAATATTCGGAATTTTAAGACGGTTGACGTATGAATAAGCAAAATATGGTATAATAAGGACGGCTTCTCCTTTCAGATAAAATTTAGAAAAGGAGGTAGAGACAAGGAGAAGAGATTTCTTGAAAGGAAAAAAGAGGTCATTTAGCTTTTTGACGCCTGGAGGAATACAGATCGAATGAAAAAAGAAGTTTTAACAAAAAAAACATTACTCTCTTGGCTCGTATTACATCGAATTTATCTCGGTGAGGAGACAAACGCTATTTCAACCAATCTTCCACTCTATTTTTCGTTGTTCAAACGCTCCTCTACGATAAGGTCAAAGGTGAACAATCTTTATAAGTCTCTTACATATCAAGGTTATTTAATGCCTTCCTATCATCATCCTCAAAAACCGTTTACGATTACGATGACTGGAAAGGAATACTTAAAAGTTCAATGCAGGGAATGGAGGCGGGTCATTGAAGCGCATCTAATGTGTATCGACCAAACGGTTCAACGCTGTCACTCCGCAACTGCTGAACGGTTCAAATCATCTTTGACAGAGGTGGATTTCCCGTTTATTGGCCAATATTTAGAGTATAAAAAGGTTTTGCCTTTTTTAATTATGAAGGTGATGCAAGGGAAAAGTGAGGCCTGTTCGGCTTCGGATCTCCGGCAGCAGCTACTTAAGCAGTTTGGCTGGGTCTGCTCAATGCCGACGCTGACAAGGCTGGTGGAAGAGTTGGTAGAGGGGAAGGAGCTTATCCTGATCAATCAGCAGCCGGACTCAAAATTGTATGACAGGGCGGGCGGCAATGAGGCTGTTTTTCACGATTTCCGCACAGAAGCAATTGCCGCGTTGGAAGCCGGGAGAGAGAAATTGGAAGAAGTTCGCGATTATTTAAACAGATATGACTTTCTATGAACAAAAAATAGTGGGAAAGATTAGCTCCTAGTACCAGGCAGCCGAGAGGCCACTGAAAATCGTCCTTTTTCAACAGCTTTCAGATGACAAAGGATAAAAAACATTCAGCCTAAATGAAACGCTTTCCCTGCTTTGCTCGTACATACTATCATAATGGGTACGGGAGTTGGTTTGATGAGAAAGCAATCTTTCTTATTGCAAACGGTCGTGATCATGCTGGTGTTAAACGGCTGTCTGGCAAAAAAAGATGATCTGCCTAGAACCATTACATATCAAAATCATGTGTATGAGCATCGCAACAGCTATATTTCGTTTGAAGAAAATCCTGAGCGCTACTATCAGCCGACAGGTGTTTATGTAAGTGAGCAGGGGGGAGCCCTTGCCGGGAAAGAGATTTATATGAGCACGTTTTATGATACGTTGCTTTATGTAAGCTATAAGAAAGAAGGGCGGACAGTCTGGGTTCCGTTTTATCGGATTGAAGGGGATGACTCAGCAAGCTGAAAATCGAGCATCCCCGTCAGCTATAAAGGTAGCGGCATTGTCATCGTTAGTTGCTGACAAAAGCTGCTGTCTTTTTTGTCCTTCGAGCAAAACGTTACTAATGAAGCGGCTTATCGACATAGCGGCCGTGGTCCGGAATCGCCCATTCCGCAAAATGCTCAGCGAGCTGCTGAAGCTTGTCTCGTAAATCCTGGCCGAACATTGGCAGTCCATGACCGGTGACAGCGACAGAGGGCTCAAGCGCAGCCAGCTTGCGAACAGAGTCCCAGGCCGCCTGCCAATCGGTTGTCAAATAACGGGGAGGGCCGCTTATTTCAATCTTCTGGGTCAGCACTTTGTAAAGAGAATCCTGTCTTACAGTAACAAACGCGTCCCCGGCGATCAGCGTGCGGTCATGTTCGCGAAAAAAGGAGACATGGCCTGGCGAATGACCGGGTGTATGAAGCCATTTCCAGTCGTGTAAAAAAGGAACGCTTCCATCTTCGGGCAAGACGTTTAGACGGCTTGAAAGGGTAATCGCCTCATTTGGGAAAAGAGGAGAAAGCTTAGCGAGCAGCCCGCCCTCCACAGTTCCGTCCGGCTCCGGATAGTCGGCTTCTCCAGTAAGAAAAGGAAGCTCAGCCTCATGTGCGTAGACGGGAGCATCCCAGGCTTCAGAAAGCTCGATAACCGTTCCGACATGGTCAAAGTGACCGTGGGTAAGCAGAATCGCTTTCGGGGCGGTCACCTTTCCAAAAGAATCGCGTAGAAAGTCATAAATATGCTCCGCGGATTTTGGCATGCCTGTATCTACAAGCACCCATTCATGTTCGATTTGCGGATTGCCAATAAAGCAAATATTAACAATTTGGATCGGCAGGCAGTACAGGTCAGTGGCGATACGTTGGCTGACGCCGTCCGTCAGGGAAGTCATCGGAATATAGGGAAATGGGGTCGCGGATGAAGGGGCTTTTTGTTGCTTCATATTTTTCCTCCTTGTGTACAAGCTATAAAAGTAGTGTGTGATGCTTCGTGTGTAAATATGTCATGTTTGAAATCGCAACATGGCGTCAATACAAAAAGAAGAAACAGTTTTAGACAAGCTAAAGGAGGAAATAAAATGGCCAATGTGAAATTCACCGCCCAGGCAAAAGCGGTCGGCGGAAGAAATGGAAAAGTGACATCAGACAACGGTGTGATTGATCATAATCTCGTCATGCCAACGGGACAAACTTCTTCAACGGAAGGGACAAACCCGGAACAGCTATTCGCGGCCGGCTATGCGGCATGCTTTGATGGAGCGCTGAATCTAATCGCTTCAAAAGAAAAGAAAGACATCGAGTCTGAGCTTGAAGCAAAGGTAAGCCTGTTGGAAGATCCGGCTGATAACGGCTTTAAAATCGGCGTAGTCCTCCATGCCCGTATAAAAGGGGTAAATCAGGAAGAAGCGGAGCAGCTTGTTGAAAAAGCGCATCAATTCTGTCCTTATTCAAAAGCGACACGCGGCAATATTGACGTTGAGTTGAAAACAACGGTCCAATAAAACAAGCTTGCTGGGGCGGTCTAAAAGGGAATGATGATCCTTTTGGACCGGCTTTTGTGAAACGGAAGAGACTGGGACAAAACAGTCTCTTCAGACCGTAGACACCAACGCAACCGGTGCTTTTGTTTCAAATCTTTAAAGAGACGTTCAATCGTTGCTTTCCGTCTTACATAGATCTCTCTATTTATGGTCATGCATCCCCCAAGACAAAGCGGACGGGATGGGAGGTCCGACTCCTGCGGAAAGCGTACCCCCCAACCCGGGAGCGGGTTCGCAGCTCTGGATCGAGACAAATCCTTCTACCAAACAAGCCTGTCGACCGTCTCGCTTTTGCGAAACTTTGTCGACTTTGATTTTGGCAAATCAGCCAAAAACGTTTCCTGCTGAAAAGTTCCTGCGATCACACTAGCAGAAGTGAGATGGGTTAAAGGTAAAAAAACAGCCTAGATAGAGCGAAGCCACTGAACAACGTCCTTTTTCGTAGCTCGAAGAAAGGCTGCTTTCTAAAAAAATTAATCGATGATATTGCTTTTACCATCGTTTTCACCTACAATTAGGATAAATGAAAGCGCCTTATTTTGCCTTGTTTTCAAGGCTATACCCTTTACATAATCTCGAAAACTTAGTTTTATAATGTAAAATCGATCTATTTTAGTCGGGAAAAGAAATGATAATCAGGGAGAAAGGGAGATTACGAGAATGAAAATTACATCACTTGAATGCTTTATCGTTCCTCCACGCTGGTGCTTTTTAAAGATCGAAACAGATGAAGGAATCGTCGGCTGGGGCGAGCCGGTTGTCGAAGGGAAAGCGAATACAGTAAAAGAAGCGGTAAACGAAATGGCCGACTTTTTGATTGGAAAAGATCCTCTACGGATTGAGGACCACTGGAATGTGCTTTACCGCGCCGGCTTTTACCGTGGCGGCCCGATTTTAATGAGCGCGATCGCCGGGATTGATCAGGCGCTTTGGGATATAAAAGGCAAGTATTATAATGCGCCTGTCTACCAATTATTAGGCGGAGCTTGTCGTGACTCGATTCGCGTCTATTCATGGATCGGCGGAGATCGTCCAAGCGATGTCGGGAAAGCGGCGAAGGATATCGTTGATGCCGGCTTTACTGCGGTGAAAATGAACGGGACAGAGGAGATGCAGTACATCGATTCCTATGACAAGGTTGATGAAGTCGTCGCCCGCATTGCCGCCGTTCGGGAAGCTGTAGGAAATAGCGTCGGCATCGGGATTGATTTTCATGGACGAGTCCATAAGCCGATGGCGAAAGTTTTAGTAAAAGAGCTTGAGCCGTACCGGCCGATGTTTATTGAAGAACCGGTGCTTCCTGAAAATAACGAGGCGTTGAAGGAAATTGCCAAGCATACGAGCACGCCGATCGCAACCGGGGAAAGAATGTTTTCACGTTGGGATTTCAAGAGCCTGCTGGCAGACGGCTATGTTGATGTCATTCAGCCGGATCTGTCCCATGCGGGGGGGATTACAGAGTGCAAGAAAATCGCCTCGATGGCTGAAGCCTATGATGTCGCGCTGGCGCCGCATTGTCCACTCGGACCGATTGCACTGGCTTCGTGTTTACAGGTTGACGCGACTGCACATAATGCGTTTATTCAGGAGCAGAGTCTCGGCATTCATTATAATGAAGGAAGCGATTTGCTCGACTATATCACGGATAAATCTGTTTTCCAGTATAAAGACGGGCATGTCCAGATTCCGCAGGGACCTGGTTTAGGAATCACAATCAATGAAGAAAAAGTACGGAAAATGGCCGAGCAGGGCCACCGCTGGAGAAATCCTGTTTGGCGTCACCGCGATGGTTCAGTCGCTGAATGGTGATGCTTACACTAAGGACGGCCGCAGCCCGGGTTTGAGCGTGAAGGCAGGAGGTCCGAGGCCTCACTTTCTTTACCGGGCGATGATTTTTTAGAAAACGGGGGAGTCATATGGATATTGTTGCCTTGGGTGAAACGATGGTACTTTTCACTCCTGATTCAACTGGATTGATGAGATATGCCAACAGCTTTTCGCGGAAGTTTGGCGGCGCGGAGTCGAACTATGCAATCGGCCTGACACGCTTAGGCCATCAAGCAGGCTGGATCAGCCGCGTCGGCGATGATGAGCTAGGGAAAGCAATGCTTGCGTTTATTCGCGGTGAAGGAGTCGATGTTAGTCAGGTCAAGGTCGATGACAGCGCGCCGACGGGGATTTATTTTAAGGAAATCCGCAGCGCCAATGAAGTGAGAGTTCAATATTATCGCAAAGGATCGGCTGCCAGCCAGCTGAGTAAGGAGGATATCCGGGAAGACTATATCGCTCAGGCGAAATATCTTCATATTTCAGGGATTACGCCTGCTTTAAGTGAAAGCTGTCATGAAGCGATAAATGAAGCGATCGCGATCGCCAAGAAGCATGATGTGAAAATTATCTTTGATCCAAACTTGAGAAAAAAGCTCTGGTCGGAGGATAAAGCGCGCCGCGTGCTGCTCGATCTTGCTGCACAGGTTGATATTATTCTGCCGGGAATCGATGAAGGGAAGTTCATGTTCGGGGAAAGTGATCCTGAAACGCTCGGCCGCCTTTTCCTCGATCAAGGTGCCTCTCTCGTCGTTTTAAAAGTAGGCGCCAAAGGAGCTTACTATTTTACGAATGAGGAAAGCAAGCTTGTTTCAGGCTTTAAGGTCGATCAGGTTGTGGATCCGGTCGGCGCCGGAGACGGCTTTGCCGCAGGCTTCACGTCCGGCTTGCTTGACGGTCTTTCAATTGAGCAGGCTGTCCGGCGCGGAAATGCTGTCGGAGCGATGGTCACGATGATTAATGGGGATGTCGAGGGACTGCCTGAAAAATATGAGGTAGAGAACTTTATGAATGCGACAGGAGAAGACGTCAGCAGATAATGAAAAAGCAAGGGGAGGATAATATGGAGCTGTTAAACCAAATTAAGGAAAATGGAATAGTCGCAGTCATTCGCGGAGCAAAGCCGGAAAATATTTCAGCTATTTCCAAAGCATTGAGCGAGGGCGGAGTCAAAACATTTGAGATTACGGTCGAAACGCCGAAAGTGTTACAGTTAATTGAGCAGGTTTCATCCGAGTTAGGGGATGATGTCATTGTCGGAGCGGGAACGGTGCTCGATTCGGAAACGGCGAGGGCAGCCATTATGGCTGGGGCGAAATTTGTCTTTTCACCTACTGTCGACGTTGAGACGATTAAATTAACGAAGCGTTACGGTGTGGTGAGCATTCCTGGAGCGATGACGCCGACGGAGATTCTTCGAGCCTATGAAGCTGGCGGCGATATTATTAAAGTTTTCCCTGCCAATGCTTTCGGTCCAAGATATTTGAAGGATGTACACGGTCCGCTGCCTCATATTCCTCTCATGCCGACTGGCGGAATCGACCTTGATAACGTCGGGGAATACATTAAGCATGGCGCGGTTGCTGCCGGAGTCGGAAGCACGCTTGTCAATACGAAAGTCGAAATCGATGAGGCGTATTTGGCGGCCCTCACGAAAAGAGCAGCCGCATTTGTCGATGAAGTAAAGAAGGCAAGAGGAAATTAAGCCGGCAATGTCGAAATGAAAAGTGTTTGCCGCGGCTTTTCAGCGGCACGGCTTGAGCAGTTTCACCTGTCTGTCTTACACAAGAGGGATGTGCCAAAGAATAACCCCGATAGCACACCCTCTCTTCAAGCCAAGCTGAAGGCTGCTTTTCGTCCATGCTTTCAGAGGGAAGCATTTTTTGAAGTGGAAGCGTATTCAACCGTTTTTCAGAAATCTTGTAATCTTTTGTATGGTGTCACAAAAAAGCGGAGGTGTAGGAAATGTTAAATCAAGAATTGAATGTAAAGCTTGCGGGCGGCTATGAGCTTGATTTTCCGAAGATGTATCTCGTTAAGCAGAAGTTTGATCAGGCAAAGCTTGAATCGATTCCGGCAGCTGTCAAGCAGGAAATTAGTAAAGAGAGTATTAAGCGCACCGTTAAAAAAGGAGATTCCGTTGCTGTCGCTGTCGGCAGCCGGGGGATTGCCAATTTGTTTGAAATCGTCCATGCCGTCGTCAAAGAGCTGCAAGGATTAGGAGCGGTACCATTCGTCCTGCCGGCGATGGGAAGCCATGGCGGAGCGACGGATGAAGGACAAAAGCAGGTGCTGGCAAGCTATGGCATCACCGAAGAATCAATTGGCGCTGAAATTAAGTCCAGCATGGAAGTCATTGAGCTTGGAACGACGGAAACCGGAATGCCTGTCTACTTGGACAAATATGCTTCAGAGGCTGATTCGATTGTCGTTATTAACCGGGTCAAGCCACATACCGACTTTAAAGCGGACTATGAAAGCGGCCTGATGAAAATGATGGGAATCGGACTCGGAAAGCATAAGGGCGCGACAAAAATGCATTCATACGGCTTTGATCAGTTTGAACGCGTCATACCGGAAGTTGGGAATTACGTACTGGCCCATAGCAAGATCATTTTCGGAGTGGCGATTCTTGAAAATGCTTACGATAAAACAAAACAAATTGAAGCAATCCCTGCTGCTGAAATTGCGTCGCGTGAAAAGGAGCTCCTCGTTGAAGCAAAGGCGTTGCTTCCGAAAATCCTTGTGCCTGAAATTGATGTGCTTATTGTCAATGAAATCGGCAAGGACATTAGCGGATCAGGGATGGACCCTAACATTACCGGAAAGGTCGGCTCCGGGTTACCGGGATTTGAAGCGCCGCCAATTCAGAAGGTGATCGTCCTTGATTTGACGGAAAAGACACACGGTAATGCGTGCGGAATCGGGATGGCCGATGTTACGACAAGACGTCTCGTTGAAAAAATTGATTTCAACTATACCTACGCCAATTCGATTACATCGACTGTGCTTGACCCGGCTAAAATCCCGGTCGCGATGAATAATGACAAAGAAGCTCTCGTAGTAGCTTTGCGCACATGTAACCGGATTACCATTCCGGAAGCGAAAATCGTCCGCATTCATAATACGCTTGAGCTTGGGGAAATCATGGTGTCAGAAGCTGCTTATCAACTAATCAAAGATCAGGACAATATTGAGCTAATGGAAGGACCTTTCCCGCTTTCGTTCGATGAGAATGGCTTTATCAATGATGATATGTAAAAGAGATATAAAAAGGAGATGGAAGAGATGAGTAAGTTTAATGTATTGATTACAGACTTTGAATTTGCAACACTGGCACCAGAAGAGGAAGTATTGGCAACCGTTGACGCGACCCTTGTCCGCTCGCAATGTAAAACCGAGGATGAAGTGATTGCGGCAGCGAAGGAAGCAAATGCCGTCGGCTTAATTAATCAATATGCACCAATTACGCGAAAAGTAATCGAAAGCCTGCCTAATCTTAAAGTCGTCTCAAGATACGGAGTCGGCGTCAACACGGTGGACATTGCTGCAGCTAATGAGCATGGCGTGATCGTCGCTAATGTAACGGACTACTGCATGGATGAAGTATCGGATCATGCGTTTGCCCTACTCATTTCATGTGCCAGAAAAGTTGTTGAATTAAATCAGGCAGTGAAAAACGGGAACTGGGATTATAAAGTCGGTGTGCCGATCTTCCGTTTGCCTGGCCGCGTGCTCGGCTTAGTTGGATTCGGCAAGATCCCGCAAACGTTGGCGAGAAAGGCGCAGGCTTTTGGAATCAAGGTCATTGCCCACGATCCATATGTGCCTGCTGAAGTAGCGAAAGAAATGAACGTGGAGCTTGTTGACTTAAATGAACTCTGTGAACGCTCTGACTTTGTCTCCGTCCACGCACCGTTGATTGAAGCAACGCGAGGGATGATTAGTGATGCTCAATTTGATGCGATGAAGAAAGAGGCGTTTATCATTAATACAGCACGTGGTCCGGTCATTGATGAAAAAGCGCTTATTCGCGCCCTTGAAGCAGGAAAAATCGCCGGTGCCGGCTTAGACGTACTCGAAGAGGAGCCGATTCTGGCTGACAATCCGTTGCTGAAAATGGATAATGTCATCTTAAATCCTCATGCCGCCTGGTATTCAGAGGAATCTCAGGATGAATTAAAACGTAAAACAGCACAGAATGTCGCCGACGTTCTCGGAGGGTTCTATCCAACTTATTTGTTTAATCGTGATGTGAAGGAGAAAGTCCAGCTTAAAGAAAAAGAAGTAAATTAATTTAATGAAAAAAATTTTAGTGTTCTTTGACTTGGATCAATAAATCACGATAAAAAGTAATGGAAATACCTTTTTTCATTGAGAAAAAAAGTATGGACATCAAGAGCGGTTAACGAAGGGTTTTCCCCTTCTTAATCGCTTTTTTGGGTGGAAATCATTGTTTGGGTAAGAGAGGTGAATAAAATATCTCGAAAAATATTTTTTTTTGAAAAAAATTTTCTAAAAAGATCTTGCCTATTATTTTAAGATGGGGTATTATGTAAGAAGTTGAAACGATAGCGCTTACAAAAGATCCAGACAGCAAGGCGAAAAGCGTTTTTACAAGTCTTTTTATGTAAGCGTTATTATTTCTATTCTCGTAATAAGGAAGTAGATTCAAAGAGTATAAAATTAATTTCAGGAAGGGGGTGGGATGGCCGGCTACCTTGTTAAGTCTTAAAGACGAAAAGATATAGAAAATGAGGAGGGTTAATTCGTATGAAGGTAAAATTGGTTAGTGTGTTGATGGTGTTAGTCTTATTTTTAGCAGCTTGTGGGGGTGGCGGCGGAAACGAGCCGGCACCGGCAGATAACGGCGACGATGCGCCAGCTGAGACAGAAGGCGGCGAAGAGGCAGCAGCTGGTTCCGGTGATAAAAGAGTTATCCGCGTCAGTAACGGAATTAACGACCAGCACCCGGCTTATGAAGCATCATTAAGATTTAAAGAACTTGTTGAAGAGCAAACAGATGATTTTGAAGTGCAGGTGTATCACTCAGGTCAAATCGCGGATGACCGTTCGGCGATTGAAATGCTTCAGCTTGGAACGCTGGAAATCGTTGTAACGTCATCATCACCGCTTGCTAACTTCCTACCAGAGTACGGCGTGTTTGATTTACCGTTTACGATTTCTGATCCGGCAGTAGCCGATGAACTGCTTGATGGTCCATTCGGTGAGAAAATGTTCGGATTACTTGAATCACAAGGACTTGTAGGGCTCGCATGGTGGGAAAACGGCTTCCGTAATCTGACAAACAGCGTCCGTCCGGTAGCGTCAGTGGAAGATTTGAATGGCTTGAAGATCCGGACAATGGAAAATGAAATTCATCTTGATGCCTGGAGAGAAATGGGGGCTAACCCGACACCAATGGCATTTACAGAGCTTTTTACAGCGATGCAGCAAGGAACAGTTGATGGACAGGAGAATCCTTATCCGACGATTGATTTAAGCCAGTACGCTGAAGTACAGGAGCATATTTCTGATACGAATCATGTTTACACACCATTCCTGTTTTTATTCAGTAAGTCGATTTGGGATGAATTATCGGCAGATCAGCAAACCATTATTCACGAAGCGGCGATAGAGGCTGGATTATTCAACCGTGAGCGCAACCGTGAAGTAGCGGATGAAAGCCTAGAAAGACTGAAGGAATCGATGACTTTCACTGAAATTACAGATGAAGAACGGGCTCGTTTCCAGGAAGTAGTTCAACCAGTAATTGAGAAGCATAAAGATTCCATTGGCGCAGAGATCGTCGATGAGTACCTTAATACGATTTCCGAGATTACTGGAGGATAATGGGTCAAGACGTTCTATGACATAATAGAATGACTGCCGTCTTATAACCGGACAGAAGACTTCTCTTACAGGCCTTCCAAAAGTCCAATGTAAGTAGCGGCTGTACTGTTTCAGTACGCAGCGAGCAGGAAAGAAACCGCTTCCTTGCTCGCTGTCATTCGCTTTTGCAGGCTCTGTGTGCCGCTTCGGCGATCACAAAAGGCGCCTGGTAATAGGAGCACTGGCTTCGTTCTCGCCCGGCAAGGAGTGGGATCCTCCACTCGCTTTTTTTAAGAGCGACAGTGCACACTGCTTCGGGCTTGTGCCAAAAGGGTAGAAAATCGCCCCTTTGGCACAAGCCCTTCGTTTCAACATCTAGGGAAATTGTTCAATAAAAAGAGGTGAAGGAAGATGAAGGCGCTACATTGGCTTGATGAGAATGCAGAAAAAGTGTTGCTTGTTCTACTCTCAAGTGTGATGGTTATCGTGATTTTTGTTCAAGTATTTATGCGGTATGTCATGCAAAACTCTCTTTCCTGGTCGGAAGAATTAGCACGGTATTGCTTCATTTGGGCTGTGTACATCGGAATCAGCTATGGCGTGAAGAAGCAGCGTCATATAAAAGTGGACGTTCTGTTGCTGCTGTTCAAAGACAAAGGGAAAATCGTCTTTAATATTATTTCGAATCTGTTATTCTTGGCTTTTGCGATTTTTGTCGTGATCTACGGCTACCGTATTTCTGAACAGTTGCTCGCCTTTGGTCAAAAATCTCCGGCTAACCAGATTCCGATGGGACTTGTTTATTTAGCGGCTCCTTTTGGAATGGCTCTTACATCAATCCGGATTATTCAAAATTTAATTGCTCAATGTAAGGCTTTAATGGGCAAAGGTTCTTTTGATCCGAAAACAGAATTTGAGAAATTGAAAGAGGAGTAAGGGGGGAGACAGATGACTTCAGCAGTTTTATTTGGAACGTTTGCGATCTTTTTGTTTTTAAGTGTGCCAATCGGGATTTCGATTGGTCTGGCAACGCTTGTTACAATCATTTATTCAGGATTTCCGGTTGACTTTCTGACGAAAGAACTTGTCACCTCGATCGATTCTTTTCCTCTGATGGCGGTGCCGTTCTTTATTCTGGCCGGTGAAATTATGGGAAAGGGGGGGATCTCTGATCGGCTGTTTCGTGTAGCGAACGCGCTTGTCGGAAACAAAACGGGAGGTTTCGCAATCGCAACGATTATTACATGTATGTTTTTTGCAGCGATTTCGGGCTCGGGTCCAGCCACTGTTGCGGCAGTCGGAGGAATTATGATTCCGGCGATGGTTCGGCAAGGATATGACAAAAGGTTTGCAACGGCGACAGTTGCCGCAGCAGGTTCGTTAGGGGTTATCATTCCTCCAAGTATTCCGATGGTCATTTATGGTGTAGTCGGCAGTACGTCGATCGGTGACCTGTTTATTGCCGGGGTTATTCCCGGGCTTCTTGTCGGTCTCGCTTTGATGGTTTACGCTTATTTTCACTCTCGGAAAAAAGGCTATACAGGTACGGGAGAAAAGACAAGTATTAAGCTGATCGGGAAAGCGTTCTGGGAAGCGAAGTGGGCATTGTTAATTCCAGTAATCATCCTTGGCGGGATTTACGGAGGGATTTTCACGCCGACGGAAGCTGCTGTTGTGGCAGTTGTATATGGCTTGCTCGCCGGAATGCTTTTATACCGTGAAATCAGGTTCAGCGATCTGCCAAAAGTGATAGCCGATGCGGCGCTGACGACCGCAACGATTTTAATTATTGTTGGAACGGCAACTGCATTTGGAAAGTTACTAACAATGGAGCAGATTCCAAATGAAATTGCAGCATGGATGCTGTCAATCTCGGAAAGTCCGATTGTCATTATTTTACTCATTACGATTTTGCTTTTGATTGTCGGCTGCTTTATGGATACGTTGGCGGCGATTATTATTTTGACACCAATTTTACTGCCGATTGCTGTTAATATTGGATATGATCCGATTCATTTCGGCATTATTATGGTCGTTAACTTGGCGATTGGCTTCATTACACCGCCACTCGGAGTTAACTTGTTTGTTGGGTCAGGGATATCTGGATTATCAATTGAAACATTGTCGAAATCGATTGTCCCGTTTTTCCTGGCGATGCTGATTACGTTGTTTATTGTCATATTCATTCCGCCAATATCGCTGTTTTTAGTCGAAATGATGAAATAAGAAATAGGACGGAATTGTCAAAATTCTGTTGACACTTTCACCTAAATATATTATGTTATAAGAAATGAATTCGTTTACAAGAAACCGGTCGCGACCGGTTTCTTGACCAGACGAAATGAAAACGTTGTTTTGCATTATAAAACAAATGAGAGGTGAATGATTCGATTCTTCCGGAACGTCGTTTGATAATATAAAACATCGTTCGTTTGAGCCTGGAATAGCACATTTCGTTTTTGGAAAAGAAGATAAGAATGAGAGATGTTGCCGGATATTTCATAGGGATCGAACAATTGGAAACCTTGTATGCCGCGACTCGAAATGAAGGTAGATAGAATGCTTGTTTTATACAGTAGTTTAGTTGCTTTATACATGCTGAATGTTTTTGTTCAAAGCGAAGCGCTTGAGTACATTGTAGGTATGCTGGCGATCCTTTCTCTGGTTTTTTCCTTTAAAGCGGCAAAAGGACTTTATAAAATTTCAGGGTTTCTATTTCTAATCATCGGAGCGGGCCTTTATCCTTTTATTGAACATCCGATTCATCATATTCCGTTTTTGATGACTTCTACGGTCATTATCGTAACGATTATTTTAGTGCTTCCTTTTATTAACAGCATTATCATTGTCGGACGCTATGATCAAAGTGTTAACCGTCTGCTCAAGGCTAAAACAAATCATTTAGGCCAGCTGTATTACCGTGGTTCATTTGTCAGCTTTTTACTCGGAAGTTTTCTAAATATCGGCACTCTGCCACTTGTTCATCATGTGCTTGAAAAGAACCTGAAGGAAAAAGCGAAAAAGCTCAGATCCGTTTTTATCAGCCGGGCGATGTTGCGGGGCTATGCACTTTGTCTCGTCTGGAGTCCGATGGAGGTTTTGGTTGCTTTAAGTATTGATATGACGGGAGTTAATTATGTAACGGTTTTACCTTGGCTTTTATTGCTATCGTTTTTGCTGCTGCTGGCAGACTGGGGAATCGGATGGAGATATAAGCGTTATTCACTTGAAGCCTATCCGGATCAGAACGGCCAGATTCGTTCAATCGACCACAGAGTTGTGATGAAAATTATCGCTCTGGCGATCTATCTCGTTATTTTTATCAGCACGATTATTCTCGTCAAAAGGCTGGTGGAGCTAAGCTTCCTTGAAGCTGTGGCGTTTCTGATCATTCCGTATTCCCTTTTGTGGGCCTGCTCGATTAAGCGCTTACGGTCATATGCCGCCTATAGTGTCGAAACATGGAAAAAGCGGACAGTGACTTTGCAAAATTATATGGTGCTGTTCCTATCCGTCGGTTTTTTTATTAGTGTTCTTCGTGAATCCGGTTACATGGATGTGCTGCAGCGCCCTTTTATGGCGTTAGCGGATTGGCCGGTGCTGCTGTTTGTATCCGTTCAGGTCATCTTTCTGGCACTGGCAATGGTTGGGTTTCATCCTCTAGTGACGCTCAGTCTTTTGGGCGAGGTGATCTATCCTGTACTGACAGCGGTTTCACCTTTAAGCATGTCCATTGTCCTGATTACATCAAGCCTGGCGACGGTTATGGCCGGACCTTTTAATGTTTCCGTCTCAATCACCGGTGTCCTGCTTGAAGAAAACCCGTACCGTATTTCGATCTGGAACCTTGCTTTTGCTTTGCTGTTTGGCGGCGCGGGAACAATCGTTGCTTTGCTCTTATTATGAAAGTTCTATTTTAAAGAGGAGGGGATTACATGGCATTATATCCTAAAATCGAAAGTTCGATTAATCCATATCGCGACAATGTCCAAGGAAAGGCAAATGAGCCAATTACAGTAGCGGGGCTGCTTGATCGTTCAAAACAAATTCTCGGTTCCGCTTATGAAGGACCACAACCGGATTGGACGCTGGAAGAGATTTATAACCGCCTTGAAGAAAATGCGCCGCGTATCGCGATTATCGGCGGCTCATCGGATCACCCGGCTCATATTATGGATTTCAAAACATCCGCTCATGCGGCAATCCGAATCTGGCAGAACGGCGGCGTTCCTTTCTATTTTTCAACGCCTGTTATGTGTGATGGGACAGCGCAAAGTAACCAGGGGATGAGCTATTCGTTGCAAAGCAGAAATGCGGTCGCCCAAATGGTTGTCAACCAGATCGAGGCGCACAGTTATCATGGTGCTTTTGTTATTCAAGGCTGTGATAAGCAGCCGTTAGGTGTGGTAAGCGCAATGGCCCATTTGGATCGTCTTCGCCGCTATCGTGGGGAAGCGCCATTCTTTGCCACATTTGCCCCTGCCCATGTCCTGCAAGGTGGCACGATCCCGACTGAGCTTTTTGCCGAACTGGAGGAGGTCGCTAAAAAAGCAGAAGAGCAAGGAGCGGATGACATCGCCTATGATTTGCGCGATGCGATGGATTACATTCTCCAATGTTCCTCAAATACGGCGTTCCAAGGTGTTCTGGAGCGGGCTGTCGAAAGAGGCCTGATTTCTAAAGCGGCGCATAAGGATTATGAGAAGCGCCTGGCGGTTGCGACCTGTGATGGGAGCGGCGGTGTCTGTGCTTTCAACGGAACAGGAAACAGCTCGCGCCATATTGTAGCCGGAATGGGGCTTGTTCATCCAGCGCTTGAGCTGTTAACAGAGTCCCCGAATCAGGAGCAGGTCAACGAGGCGCTCGACAGCCTGGCCGTGATGATTAACAATCCGGTGTTTGGTGCCGCCAATTTGATGGCGCGCAATATCCGCAATGCAATCCGGATTCACAGCTCTTCAGGCGGCTCAACGAATTTAATGATGCACGTCGTAGCAGGGATGCTGTTTGGCGGCTATAAGTTCAACCTGTGGGATTTAGATGAGATTCACCACGCCCATCCCGTTCCGGACTTGTTTAATTACAGCCTGACAGAAGGTAGAGATATTTTCGCCCTGGCGATGCAATGCTGTGACAGTGAAAGCCGCGGAATGGAAAGCCTGTTCTATGAACTGCTGCAAAATGGGGTGCCGATGGATGTCGACGCGCCAACCGTCACTGGGACAACATGGCGTGAGCGGTTAGCGAATACCGATCATTTGGCAGCTGACAATGTAAAGGATAATCCGGTTATTTTATCAAAGCCGCGCCGTCCGTTTAGTGGAGTGGATGTACTGACAGGCAACTTCTTTGAAAGCGCTGTGGTCAAGATTAGCGGGATGACAACGCTACAATTGGATCAATTTGATAAAAAGGCGGCGTTCGTCCTCTATTATGAAAATGAAGATGAAGCGAACCGTAACCTGCTCGATACAGAGCTTTTGGCGAAAATCAAAGCAGAAAAACGCTTTGCCTATGATAATCTGCTTGCGCTTCTAAAGCAAAACGGTCCTGAACATTACGAAGCTTGGAAAAACGATGACTATGAAACATTGTTTGACAAAATGGTGGAGGAAGCTGTGCTGAAAATCGCGATTATCGTATCCGGTCAAGGGCCGGCCGCCTTCGGGATGCCGGAGATGTTCACGCCGATGCAGCACATTAATGCCAATCGCAAGCTGAAACGGCTTGTTACATTAATCAGTGATGGCCGTTATTCCGGGGTTTCCTACGGAGCGGCAATTGGTCATATGACGCCGGAGGCTAAAGAAGGTGGCGGTATCCTTTACTTGCAAACAGGCGACCTTCTCTATTTAAGTCTTCGCGAGCGGAAAATCGAGTTTATTGATGAAGCGGCTTTCCGTGGAGGTAAACTGGAGTTCAGATTTGACCATATCCGCCAGGAACGAACAGAGCTGGCAGAAGAAAGGCTTGCATCGATTAACAAGCGCCAGCGTTTAGTCGCCGCAAGCAACCGTATGGTTGGTCATACGGACGCAGCGAACGGTGTCGTGCCGTTAGCAGTCGCAGAAGAAGCCGTCCTTGACTATAAAATTGATGTTGATTAATTACCTTAAAGGAGGAATAAAGAATGGAAAAAACAAGACAATTTATTGAGAAATTAGGCTTTCCGTCCACAGGAGGAAGCGCGCACCTGCCAACGTCAACAAAAACGTTTCCAGATGGGGCGCAATATCGCGTTGAACTGCCAAGTGTAGAAGGCCCGGCTTCATTCGAGGCGCTTGTTGACTCATGCAAGGATTATGATGTTCACATTCACCGGATTTCTCAAGGAAGTGGAATCATGCTGTTAACGGATGAAGAGCTTGAGAAGATGGCTGAAATCGGCAGACGCGAAAACTTGGAAGTCAGCTTGTTTGTCGGCCCGCGTGGAACATTTGACATCACGCCGATGCAACATGCGAGTGCCGGGAAAATTGCTGGATTGCGTTCCCAAGGGGTTGATCAGCTCGTTTATGCAATTGAAGATATTAAGCGTGCGTGCGACTTCGGTATTCGTAGTATTCTCGTTTCCGATGAGGGACTGTTGGCTTTAGTGAATGAATGTCGCAAAGCCGGGGAGCTTCCGGATGACTTAATCGTAAAAATTTCAGTGCAAATGGCGCAATCAAATCCGGTTTCCATTAAATTGATTCAGGATGCTGGAGCTGACACGTACAATGTGCCAACGGATTTAACCTTGGCGAAGCTGTCAGAAATCCGTCAGGCGATCGACATTCCGATTGATATTTACGTCGAAGCACCGGATGATGTCGGCGGCTACATCCGTCATTATGAAATTCCGGAAATTATTCGGGTTGCCGCGCCGGTTTATATTAAATTCGGACTTCGTAATTCGCCGAATATTTATCCGTCAGGCACGCATCTTGAAAGCACATCCATTGCCCTTTGTAAAGAGCGCGTCCGTCGGGCGAAGATCGGGCTCGATTTACTGAAGCGCTATGCTCCTGACCTGAAAACGTCTGAAAAAGGTGCAGAAGGACTCGCTGTGCCGGTGCAGAAGGTTGCCGCGAACTAAGCTTCAAAAATAGCAGTCTTTCTAGCGATATGCTTATCTTTTCATCATAACCATGCTATCATGAGGGAGAAACGATAAGTATAACAGTAAGGGATGAACGATTATGCCAATTATTCAGTCTGTCGATAGAGCGCTGCGGATTCTCGACCTTTTCGACGAGTATGAAACAGAGCTGAAAATAACAGAGATTAGTGAGCGGATGGTGCTTCACAAAAGCACGGTTCATTCTCTATTAAAGACGTTACAGAAGCATCATTATATTGAACAAAACCCGGAAAACGGCCGCTATCGGCTTGGAATGAAATTGTTTGAACGCGGGAATTTCGTCATTCAAAGTCTTGATCTGCGGGCAATTGCGAAGGAACATTTAATCGAACTTTCGCGTGAAACGGGACGGACGATTCACCTCGTCATCTTGGATGGCAAGGAAGGTGTCTATATTGACAAGGTGGAAAGCTCGACAGCTTCCGTGCTTTATTCAAAAATCGGACGGAGGGTTCCGATTCACAGCAGCGGGGTAGGGAAGGCGCTCGTCGCTTTTAAGTCCGATGCAGAACTTGAGCAGATTCTCGAAAACTATGAATATACAAGGCAAACAGAGAACACGATTACGAATAAAGAGGATTTTCTGCAGGAAGTGAAGCTGATTCAAGAAAAGGGCTACGCGATTGACGATCAGGAAAATGAACCCGGCGTGTTTTGTGTGGCGATCCCTGTCAGAGATTATACCGGTCAGGTCGTTGCGGCGATCAGTTCGTCCAGCACGGCGACTCAGCTGACAGAGGATGAACTGGAGAAGAATATTGATATATTGAAAGCAACTGCGATGGAGCTCTCCCGCAAGCTTGGCTACGGCTTTCAAACAACAAAAAAATTAGGTTCCCATTAGGAGGAAAACAATCATGAGAGTTATTCGTTATACAGAAAATAATCAGGCTACTTTAGCCGCAGTAACCGATGAAGGCGCGATTTATTCATTGCCGCAGCAAGACTTTTTAGCGCTTGTTCAGCAGGCTGATGACAAAGGAACAACGCCTCTGCAAATCATTCAGGATGTGATCAAGGACAGCACGCCGTTGGCAGCTAAGCTTGAAGACCTTACTTTGCTCGTGCCGATTGAAGCTCCGGAAGTATGGGCTTCCGGCGTAACGTACTTAAAGAGCAAGGAAGCGAGAAATTACGAGGCAACTGGCGGAAAGCTTGATGCGACGACGTTTTACGATAAAGTGTATGATGCAGAGCGTCCGGAAATTTTCTTTAAGTCGACTGCTGCGCGTACACAGGGTCCGGATCAGGATCTTTACATCCGTTCTGATTCCAATTGGCAGATTCCAGAGCCTGAGCTCGGCCTTGTGCTTGATAAAAATGGAAGAGTGTTAGGCTACACTGTCGGAAATGACATGAGCAGCCGTGACATTGAAGGGGAGAATCCTCTCTATTTGCCACAGGCGAAAGTTTGGAAAAACTCGTGCTCGATCGGTCCGGCTATCCGCCTCGCTGAAACGGTGGAAGACCCGTATCAATTTACGATTACTTGCCGTATTTTCCGCAACGAAGAGAAAGAATTTGAAGGGTCTGCAACGACTGGCCAGCTGAAGCGTAAATTTGACGAGCTCGTTTCCTATTTAACGAGAGACAACGAAATTTTCGACGGGACCGTGCTTCTTACGGGTACATGCATCGTGCCGCCAAACGAATTCACGCTTGGCGACGGAGACCGGATTGAAATTGAAATCTCTGATATCGGTACGTTGAACAACCCGGTTAAAAGTCAGGTAAGAAAAGCACAGGCGACATCATAAGACGAAGCATCAGAAGAGAAGCGGGATTTTATTAACTGATCTGAAAATTTTGAGTTCATTCACTCACTTCATCTATCATTTATTGTATAATAGACTTGTAGACTTATATTTTATCGAGGAAGGGTGTTTAATATCATGGCAGTAACAACGGAAGCAAAAACTTATTTGAACTATATTAACGGAGAATGGATTGCCAGTTCAAGTGAGGAGGTTACAAAGAGCATTAGCCCGGCTAACAAGAATGAGGTAGTCGGCTATGTTCAGAAGTCTACAAAAGAAGACTTGGATAAAGCGGTTGCAGCAGCAAAGGCAGCTCAAGCTTCTTGGAGAAAGCTTTCGGGGGCGGCACGTGGAGAATTCTTATACAAGGTAGCGAATATTCTTGAAAAGAATCTTGACGATATCGCTGAAACAATGACTAGAGAAATGGGGAAAACACTGCCTGAAGCAAAGGGAGAAACAGCTCGCGGCGTAGCGATCCTTCGTTACTATGCTGGTGAAGGGCTAAGAAAGGTCGGCGATGTGATTCCGTCTACAGACAGCGAAGCTCTTATGTTCACAACGCGCGCGCCTCTTGGCGTTGTAGGTGTGATCACACCTTGGAACTTCCCGGTGGCGATTCCAATTTGGAAAATGGCACCTGCGCTTATTTACGGTAATACGGTTGTCCTGAAGCCGGCGGGTGAAACGGTCGTGACCGCGGCAAAAGTCATCGAGTGCTTTGCTGAAGCGGGACTTCCTTCTGGTGTTGTCAACATGGTGTCCGGTTCAGGCTCTGTTATTGGTCAAGGTATTATCGATCACCCTGATATTAACGGTATTACATTCACAGGCTCAGACCAGGTTGGTAAACAAGTTGGCCAAGGTGCATTGGCACGCGGAGCAAAATATCAGCTTGAAATGGGCGGGAAGAACCCGGTTATCGTAACAAATGATGCCGATCTTGATCTTGCAGTTGAGGCGACAATTAGCGGCGGTCTCCGTTCAACAGGTCAAAAATGTACAGCTACAAGCCGCGTAATTGTTCAAAGCGGCGTTTATGAAGAATTTAGAGAAAAGCTTGTCGCAAAAGTGAAAGAACTGAAAATTGGTGATGGGCTTGAAGGTGACACATGGATGGGACCTTGCTCAAGCGAAAGCCAGCTAAACACCGTTCTCTCTTATGTGGAAAAAGGAAAAGAAGAAGGCGCAAAGCTTCTTTACGGCGGAGAAAAGGTTCAAGAAGCAGGATTGGAAAACGGCTTCTATGTACAACCGGCTGTATTTGATGGTGTGACAAGTGAAATGGCGATTGCCCAGGAGGAAATCTTCGGACCAGTTTTAGCGCTTATGAAGGTTGAAACGATCGAAGAAGCGTTACAAGTGGCAAATGATGTCAAGTTTGGTTTAAGTGCTTCGATCTTTACGACAAATATCAGCAACATGCTTTCTTTCATTGAAGACATGGATGCTGGTCTTGTCCGGATCAACGCGGAAAGCGCCGGTGTGGAACTTCAGGCTCCATTCGGGGGAATGAAGCAGTCAAGTTCACATTCACGTGAGCAAGGACAGGCCGCGATTGAATTCTTTACTTCTATTAAAACAGTATTCGTAAAAGGTTAAGTTTTGCAGTCGTTCAATTGAGGCAGCAGATCCCTGCTGCTTTCTCCACGAAAATAGAGTCGTAAATGAGCAGGAAAGTGGGGTCCTTTCCTGCTTACTTTTAGGCAGAACAGAACCCGCCGCCTCGTGTTAACAGGCTTTTTTTAGACATCCCCTTCTTTAATTCAAGTAAAAGAATGAAGCACAGTAAAGCTCTTGTTAATCCAGAAAAATCTGAATAGTAAAAACTGTAAGCGCATAATAAAAACCTATCACGCTGCGGTTCTTTTCTATCTTTAGTGGAGAGACTTACATACTTACATAGAAAAGAGTGCGAGTGGCAGCGAAACAAAATGATAGAGAAATGAGGGTGTAAATCTATGAAACCGCGTGTATTTGTAGACAAGCCGATTGCCGCTGATATTGAAAACTTTATTCGGGAGCATTGTGAGGTGGAGAAGTGGGAGGATGCCCATAAACAAGGCAGGCAGGAGCTGTTGGCCAAGCTTGAGAAAGCAGATGGATTATTAACGACAGCAGGACGGGAAATTGATCCGGAATTGCTTGATCATGCTGCTAATTTGAAAGTGATTAGCAATATGTCGGTAGGGTATAACAATTTCAATATTGCTGAAATGAAAGCACGGAACATTATTGGAACACATACTCCCTTTGTGCTTGATGACACAGTTGCCGATCTCGTCTTTGCCCTGATTTTATCAACGGCGCGGAGAGTGCCGGAGCTGGACACGTTCGTACGTGAAGGGAAATGGGGCAAAGTACCGGAGCGGGCGATTTTCGGCGTTGATGTTCATCATACCACCCTTGGCATTATCGGCATGGGACGGATTGGTGCGGCGATTGCAAAACGGGCAAAACGGGGCTTTGACATGAACGTGAAATACTATAGCCGTACCCCTAAGCCTGATGTTGAACAATCACTGGGCATTGACTATCTCGATCTGGACACATTGCTCCAGGAGTCGGACTATGTCGTCTTAATGACCCCTTTGACAAAAGAAACCGAGCATTTAATCGGAGAAGAGCAATTTAAGTTAATGAAAAGCTCGGCGATTTTCATTAACGCCTCCAGAGGCGGCACGGTCGATGAGCGGGCGTTAATTAAAGCCTTGCAAACAGGCGAAATCAGAGCGGCGGGCTTAGACGTTTTTGCCGAAGAGCCGATTAATGAAGATAATCCATTGCTGCAATTGAAAAATGCTGTTCTCTTGCCGCATATTGGGTCGGCAACGGCCAAGACCCGCTATGATATGGCGATGCTTGCCGCTCAGGACCTCGTCCGGGCTTTAACCGGGGAACAACCTAAGCATATTGTGAAAGAGCTACAAACACCATAGGAGGAAGAATATGATTACAGTAACGTTTTATAAGGATGAGAAGCTAGCATTAGGGGTAAAAACAGATAAAGGAATTTTTGATGTTGAAGCAGCTGCAAATGGGCAGGCGCCGACTACGGTTGCTGAATTAATTGCTCAAGGGGAAGCAGGCAAGCGCGCGCTTCAGGATTTGGTCGAAACAAATCAAGGAACTGATGCCTTATTTTTAGAAGAGGATGGTCTGACTTTCGGTCCGTCGGTGCCTGCGCCGCAAAAGATTATTTGTGTCGGTCTTAACTACAAGCGTCACGCTGATGAGTGCAATATGCCTTATCCGAAAGAACCGATTATTTTCAGCAAATTTGCAAACACGTTGACTGCCCATAATGCTGACGTCAAGCTGCCGACAAAAGGAAAAGAGTTTGATTATGAAGCTGAGCTTGTCATCGTGATCGGGAAGGAAGCGAAAAATGTCGCGAAAGAGGATGCGCTTTCGTATGTCTATGGCTACACGAACGGGAATGATCTTTCTGTACGCGACTTGCAGTTTGTCAGCTCACAATGGCTGCTAGGAAAGACAACGGATGATTTCTGTCCGATCGGACCATACCTTGTCAGCGATGAGCATATTGACAATCCGGATCATTTATCGATTACGCTCAAACGGAACGGCGAGCTTCGGCAAAATTCAAATACATCAGATTTAATCTTCAGCTGTTCAGAGATCATCAGCTATATCTCTGAACATATGACACTTGTTCCTGGAGATATTATTTTAACGGGAACGCCTGAAGGAGTGATTATGGGGGATCCGGAAGGTCAACGCGACTGGCTAAAGCCGGGTGATGAACTTCAGGTTGAAATTGAAAACCTTGGCACGTTAACGACTTATATTAAATAATAGCAAGGCTGCTGAAAAACTTCCTTTTTAGCAGCCTTATATCGCCGGGGAGAGTCAGTTTAGGAATAGGAGCGAAGAATAATGAGCTTAGCATCGTATCAGCTATATATGCCAACGAAAGTTGAATGTGGGATTGGATATGCGAGAAAGACGGGGGAATTTCTGAAGCCGCTTGTCTCGAAAAAAGTCCTGCTTGTTACAGATCACGGGGTGAGGGCAGCCGGTCTGCTGGAGAATATTGAAAAGTCGCTGAAAGACAGTCAGCTCGCTTATGAGATTTTTGATGAAGTCGAGCCAAATCCGAGTGCGGAAGTCGTTCAAAAAGGGGTCGCCTTTTTGAATGAGCAGGATTGTGATGTCGTGCTGGCGATTGGCGGAGGAAGCAGCATCGATACGGCGAAAGCGATCGCGGCGATGGCGACGAATGAAGGGGACATCCTTGATTATGAGGGAGTCGGTGTGCTGCCGAAGCCGACATTGCCATTGATCGCTGTACCGACAACGGCGGGAACGGGCAGCGAGGTGACGGCATCGACAATTGTGACGAATAAGGAAACCTTGTTTAAAACGGCGATTATCAGTCCGTATCTGTTCCCGAAAATCGCGATCCTTGATGCTGAGCTGACAAAGCATTGTCCGCAAAGTATCACCGCGGCAACAGGGATGGATGCGCTGACGCATGCGATTGAGTCCTATACGTCGAAAACCGCCAATCCAATCAGCCAGGCGTTGGCGATTCATGCGGTTAAATTGATTGGACAGTATATTCAAAAGGCTTACTTTGTCGGGACGGATATGGAGAGCCGCGAGAAGATGCTTGTTGCCTCGATGATCGCAGGCTATGCCTTCTCGCAGTCACGCTTAGGAAATGTGCACGCTATCTCTCATTCCTTCGGTGGCGTGTTTAACATTCCTCATGGCATTGCCAATGCGACGCTTTTACCATTCGTGATGAAATTCAATTTACCGGCCTGTCCGGCTGAAATGAAGGATATCGCGATTGCTTTAGGAAAGGATGTCACGGGCTTATCGGAAATCGATGCCGGACAGCTGGCGTTGGAGGCCGTAATTGAACTGAATCAGTCGTTAGGCATTCCGGATAATATTAAAGATCTTGGCGTGACGTTAGATCGTCTTGATCAGCTCGTAAAGGATTCCATGCGAAGTGGAAATGTATTGATTAATCCGCGCTTGACCCGCGATCAGGACATTCAGACCATTATTGAAAATGCGTACTATGGCAGAATGTAATTTGAGCAAGGCGGCTACCGTCTCGCTTTAACTTGTTCGCCGGGTTCTTATATATCTTAAAACAGCTTCTCTATTAGCCAAAAGCTAAATGATAGAGAAGCTGTTTTTTTATGTATAAAAGAAACGTAATTGGAAAAAATGGGAGGTAGCAAACTTGGGATGTCTCTGCTCCTGGAGGCAGCATTACCTGGGATCGAAATATGATAATTTGAGATGGAGGTCGGATGGGGATGAAAAAAATTCTATCCAGTTTGGTAAGTATTTGCTTGTTAGCAGGAATGATGGCACCAGCTGCCTACGCGGCTGAAAAACAGGTACAGCTCGCGGAGAATGCTACGTCTGCGATCGTGATTGAGCGTGATACAGGCAAAGTCCTTTTTGAAAAGAACAGCCATGAAAAATTACCGCCGGCAAGTATGACAAAAATCATGACGATGCTTCTCATTATGGAAGCGATTGATGAAGGCTCTCTTTCTTATGATGATACAGTGCGGACGAGTGAATATGCGGCTTCCATGGGAGGTTCACAAGTCTTTTTAGAGCCGGGAGAGGAAATGACAGTTTCCGATATGCTGAAAGCGATTGCCGTTGCTTCGGGAAATGACGCTTCTGTCGCGATGGCTGAGCACATTGGCGGGTCAGAAGAAGAATTTGTCAATATGATGAATGAAAAAGCGCGGGAGCTTGGGCTGGAGAACACTCATTTCATGAATTCAAACGGGCTGCCTGCCGAGGATCATTATACGACCTCTTATGATTTGGCGATGATCTCGAAAGAACTGTTGAAGTATGAAGATATTACAAAATTCACAAGCATTTATGAAGATTATTTACGGGCAGATACAGATGACAAATTTTGGCTGGTGAATACGAACAAACTTGTTCGCTTCTATCCAGGGGTCGACGGATTGAAAACAGGTTTTACCCGGGAAGCAATGTACTGCTTAACCGCTACCGCAGAGAAAAATGACATGCGTGTTATTTCCGTCATTATGGGGGCACCGACGCCAAAGGATCGCAATGCCCAGGTAACGTCTATGCTTGACTATGCTTTTAATCAATTTCAAACTCATAAGCTGTATGAGCGGGAGCATACCCTTGCGGAGGTAGAAGTCAGCCGCGGCGATAAAGATATGGTCCCTGTCGTAACGTCTGAGTCCGTTTCCTTGCTTACGAAAAAAGGAGATACGATCGATGATGTGGTCGAGCGCCTTGAAATGAATACTGATTTACGCGCCCCGATTTCAAAAGGAGATGAGATCGGCGAGCTTATCCTTGAAAAGAACGTGGAAGTGGTGAGCACATCGCCGGTCGTAGCAGGTGATGATATTCTCGAAGCGACATGGTGGACATTATTTAAACGAGTATTCTCGAAATTTGGAGCAGCATAGCACTGGTTTTGACAGCTTTTTACGAATGAGGACTAGTTTTGTCATCGGGCAGGAACGAGCAGGTGCAATACCGAAACTCTCTCAAGCGTTGTAAAAAGGATTCAACCTTATTTATGAGAGGGAGTGATCGAATGAGCTTGCAAATTGATCTACAGCAGAAAGGCAGCGTACTATTGGTACGTTTGGTTGGAGAGCTCGACCATCATACAGCAGAAAAGCTGCGCAACCAGGTCGAAGACAACCTGGCGAAACAACAGATTAAGCATATCGTGCTGAATTTGGAGCAGCTGACCTTTATGGATAGCTCGGGACTTGGCGTGATTTTAGGGCGATACAAGCAAGTAAGAGCGGTCGGCGGCGAAATGGTCGTTTGCGCGATTTCTCCAGCTGTTAAGCGTTTGTTTGAGATGTCTGGTTTGTTTAAAATCATTCGGCTTGAAGAAAGTGAACAGTATGCACTTTTGACATTGGGGGTGGCGTAACCAATGAAAAACAAAATGGATTTGCAATTCTCTTCACAAAGTCAAAATGAATCCTTTGCCCGCGTAACAGTTGGTGCCTTTATTGCTCAGCTCGACCCGACGATGGACGAAATGACGGAAATTAAAACCGTTGTGTCGGAAGCTGTCACGAATGCGATTATTCACGGCTATCAAAATCAGCCTGACGGAATGGTCTACATTCACGTAACGATTGAGGATGATGTGATTGAGCTGACGATTCGCGATGAAGGGGTCGGCATACAGGATATCGATGAGGCCCGGCAGCCTCTTTATACGACGAAGCCTGAACTTGAGCGCTCCGGCATGGGATTTACCATCATGGAGAATTTTATGGATGAAATTGAAGTCGTCTCGGAACCGATGATTGGAACTACGGTCTATTTGAAAAAAACACTTACAAATAGCAAAGCTATATGTAATTAAGGAGTTTTGCCTATGGATGTCGAGGTGAAACAGCAGAAGAAAAAGGAAGCTCCGTTTACGGATGCACAAGTCAGAAAGCTGATTGAAAAGAGCCAGGCCGGTGATCAGGAAGCGCGCGATTTAATTGTTAACCGCAACACCCGTCTTGTCTGGTCGGTCGTTCAGCGCTTTATGAACAGGGGTTATGAAGCGGATGACTTATTTCAAATCGGCTGCATCGGCTTAATTAAATCAGTCGATAAATTCGATCTTTCCTATGAAGTGAAGTTTTCGACCTATGCCGTTCCAATGATCATTGGGGAGATCCAACGCTTTCTCCGCGATGACGGGACGGTTAAGGTTAGTCGTTCAGTGAAAGAGCTCGGCAACAAAATTCGCAAAATGAAAGATGAAATGACGAAAACACTTGGGCGGACCCCGACGGTGACAGAAATCGCCGAGCAGCTTCACATCTCGCCGGAAGAAGTCGTCTTTGCTGGTGAGGCGAGCCGCTCCCTGTCCTCGATACACGAAACGGTATATGAGAATGACGGTGATCCGATTACCCTTCTTGATCAAATAGCCGATCAATCGGAGACGAAATGGTTTGATAAGATCGCGTTGAAGGAAGCGATCCGCGAGCTCGATGAGCGGGAGCGCTTAATTGTCTATCTCCGTTACTATAAGGATCAGACCCAGTCCGAGGTTGCGGAACGACTTGGAATCTCCCAGGTGCAAGTATCTCGGCTTGAAAAGAAGATCCTTGAGTACATGAAGCAGGAAATCGGGGAATATGACAGCTAAAAGACTGATTCTCAAAAACCACAACAGCTTTTTGTGGTTGCGAGAATCAGTCTTTTTTTTCTTCGCTATATGACGGCCGGGATTCTGTTCAGGTAAGCGCTTTCGTTATGTCCTACTTCAAACAGGGAACGAGAGCCACTTACGCACCCGCGTTTTTCTTAATCAGTTTACAGGCGCCTAAATGAAGACCTTCATGATAGCTTAAGAAACCGAGCAGGTCGGAAAGCGTCGTGAATGTTGTCCCGCGTAAGTTGAAAGTTTTTGCGAGCGGCAGATCACAGCCGTTGGCAGAAATCCGCTCCACAGCTTCAAGCTGGGCTTCGGCATATTTGATCAAGTCCGCCGTTGACGGAGGCTCGTCTGTCCATTGCGCTGGAGCGGTGCCCATGTCAAAGAAGCTGGTGTAATGGTCAGGAACAACCGGCTGATAATTGGCAGCATGCCGCAGGTTGCGATCGGCGATTACGAGCAGGTGACCGACATTCCAGCGGATAGAATTGGCGAACCCCGCAGGAACAAAGTCAAGCTTGTCTTCGTCAATCGATGTGACGACTTGCAAGATTGCTTTTCTCGCATAAGAAAACGGAACTAAGGCCATCAAGAAACACTCCTTTACAAAAAATAGGTTTACTGTCAGTGTAGCGAATTTTCAGATAAAAGAAAATGACTTTTTTGTTTAGTCGACCTCGCTTCCGGGATTTTTTCTAATTGGAAAAGGTTGCTTGAGCCTAATATAGAGAGATCTATGTAAGATGGAAAGCAACGATTGAACGAGTCTTTGCGATCTTAAACAAAAGCATCGACTGCGTTGGACGAACCTGAAGGGGCTCGGAAAAATCCATGCAGGCGATGAAAATGCAAAAGAGCTTGAGACAAAACTAGCTTTGGACCTACTGGCAATGACTTCACACGCCACAAGCCCGTTGTGAGAAATCCACTCACAACGGGCTTTTAAAAAAATCGTGGCGGTTCCGCTCATTGCTCTGGACAAAAGGTAAAAAAACAACCTTTTGTCCATGTTTTGAAGAAGGAGAGGCAGTTTTTGCTTGTGGAGGAGAATGAAGTTGAGGGTTTTCTGTCATACTAAAAGCAAAATGGAGGTGATTCGAGTGGAGCGAGAGGAGCTGTATTTGCGGCTAAAACCGCGGATTTCTGCTACTTGCAATCAGGTGCTTGTTCTTCGTGATATTGCTCATATGAATGCGGCTGAAACGAGGCAGGCTGCACTGGCCGGGCTTCCTCTTTATTCGATTTCACCTGAAGATCAGACTCATCTGATTATTGACATCATTGATGTCACAAAAAAAATCCATGAGGTATTTCCTCACCTTTCGATCCAAACCGTCGGCGCGCCACAGACGATTGTCGAGATAAAACAGGCAAAGTCGGCGCTAGCACCCGTCTATGTGGTGGTCGTTTGGTTTTTATTATTTATCGGCGCCGGGTTGGCGATTATGAACTTTCATGAGGATGTAAGCATGCGGGCTGTCCACCTCCGGATCTTTCAGCTTGTAACCGGCAATGAAGCGGCAAAGCCCTTGCTTTTACAAATTCCTTATTCGATCGGCTTAGGGCTTGGCATGGTGCTGTTTTTCAATCACTTTTTCCGCAAGCGGTTAAATGAAGAGCCTAGTCCACTAGAGGTTGAAATGTTTCAGTACCAGCAATCGCTCGATGCCTATTTGCTTCATCACGAAAACAAGCAAGGGAAAGATAATGGCCATTGAATCGGTGTTGATCATGCTGATCGGCCTTGGGGGCGGGTTGGCAGTCGGCGCTGGATTTGTCGCCTTCCTGACCGTGCTCGGGGTAGCGCCGCGCATGACGCAATTAACAAAAACCGGCTCGTTTATCCGCTTCTACGAATGGGCGTTGATTATTGGAGTGCAGGCTGGAACGTGGGCCAGCTTTTATCCGTTTTCCTTGCACGCCTCTCCGCTTTGGCTCATTCCAATCGGGCTGGCGGCGGGCACCTTTGTCGGGATGCTTGCCGCAGCGCTGACGGAAGTGCTTAATGTTTTGCCGATTTTAGCGAAGAGAATCGGCCTCGACGGTCATATTGTCCGCTTTTTAATGGCGATCGCCCTAGGTAAGGTATGCGGCTCGCTGTTTCACTGGCTTTTTTTTATTAAGTAGGAGGATGAAGGATGGCAACGACGACGGAGAAAGAACAATACCAAAAAAACATTCAATTGTATCAGCCGAAGCGGGCGGTATGGCGTAATGGCGCTAAAGCATTTTTGATCGGAGGCTTTATTTGTACGCTCGGACAGTGGCTGAACAACTTGTATTTGACGTATCTTCCGTTTACAGAAAAGGAAGCGATGGGGCCGACTTTGGCGACGCTTATTCTACTGGCTGCGCTGGCGACCGGACTAGGCTTGTATGACAAGCTTGGTCAATTCGCCGGCGCCGGTTCATTAGTGCCTGTCACAGGCTTTTCCAATGCGATGACGAGTGCGGCATTGGAGCATAAAAGTGAAGGGCTTGTGTTCGGCATTGGCGCCAATATGTTCAAGCTAACCGGAGCCGTGATCGCTTTCGGCGTATTATCAGCCTATATCGTCGGATTGACGAGGCTGCTCGTAAAAATGCTGATTCAATCGTAGGAGTGTGGAGCAGGTGGAACGAAGAGGAAGGCAAACATGGCATTTTAACAATCCGGTATATGTGCAGGGAACGGGAACCGCGGTCGGCCCTGAGGAAGCGAAAGGTCCATTAGGTGGCAGTTTTGATAAAGCCTATGATCATTTGTACGCCGGGGAAGAAAATTGGGAGCTCGCTGAACGGAAACTGATGAAGGACGCGGTGGAGGCGGCTTTAAAAAAAGCTGAGAAAAAGGCGGGAGAGATCGACTTTTTTTTAGCCGGCGATTTGCTGAACCAGATTGTGACGTCCAATTACCACGCGCGCGAGCTGGAGCGGCCATATTTTGGCCTTTTTGCCGCCTGTGCGACGGCGATGGAAGGGCTGGCACTTGGCAGTCTGCTTATTGATACGGGAGCGGCTAAACTGGTGCTGTCCGCAGCAAGCAGTCATAATGCGACGGCAGAGCGGCAATTTCGCTATCCGACTGAATTTGGCAGCCAGCGTCCTGAAACATCCACCTATACGGTGACCGGAGCGGGAGCGATTGTAATTGGCACGAAGCCGTCAGCGATTCAAATTACGGAGGCGACCGTCGGCAAGGTGATTGATTTCGGGCTGGCGAATCCGTTTGATATGGGATCGGCGATGGCGCCGGCCGCGGCGGATACGATTTTAACGCATCTTGAGGAAACGAAGCGGACAGTCGATGATTATGATTTGATCGTAACCGGGGATTTATCACGGGTAGGAAGTGGAATTTTGCGTAAACTACTACAAGAAAAAGGGATCCGCCTCGTAAATAACTACCAGGATTGTGGGATTATGATCTACCAACAGGAGCAGCCCGTTTTCGCGGGAGGAAGCGGGGCTGGTTGCCCGGCTGTTGTGACATACGGCCATCTCCTGCAGGAAATGAAAAGAGGAAAGTTCCGGCGACTGCTTGTTGTGGCGACAGGGGCCCTGCTGAGCCCGCTGATGATCCAGCAGAAGGAAACAATTCCTTGCATCGCTCATGCCATTTCATTTGAACGAAAGGAGTAACCGACATGCTTGAGTATGTGATCGCTTTCGTTGTGGGCGGGTTGATATGCTTTTTGGGGCAATTGTTAATGGATGTCGGCAAGCTGTCTCCCACGCATACTCTCAGCACGCTTGTTGTGGCGGGGGCGTTGTTGGATGGCTTTCAGCTTTATGACCGTCTGATTGATTTTGCCGGAGCGGGAGCGACAGTGCCGATTACCAGCTTTGGCCATTCACTCGTGCATGGAGCGATGGCAGAAGGGGATCGCTACGGTTTTTGGGGAGTCGGGATGGGCGTGTTTGAAGTGACGTCTGTCGGTATTTCCTCAACGATTTTATTCAGTTTTTTAATTGCAATCTTTTTTAAGCCAAAGGGGTGACGAAAAATGGAGAGAAAGCCTAAAGTTATTTTTGTGACGGATGGAGATGAAGCTGCCAGAAAAGCAGTCGAACAGGCAAGCCGGGAGATTGGCGGGCGCTGTATCAGTCATTCGTCAGGAAACCCTTCGCACTTAACAGGCGAGGAGCTTGCTTCTCTCATTTTACAAACTCCTAATGATCCAGTGCTTGTGATGTTTGATGATGGCGGCTACCGTGAATCCGGGATGGGGGAAACGGCGATGCATTATTTGGCCAACCATCCGGCGATTGAGGTAATTGGCGCTGTTGCTGTCGCTTCCTCGACCCATGCCAGTGAATGGGCGCATATTGATGTCGGTATTGACCGCTATGGCAACCTTACTGAATATGGGATTGATAAAGACGGTCTGGCCGACTTGGAGCTTGGCCGGATTAATGGAGACACCGTTTATGTACTGGACGAGCTATCCCTTCCGGTAGTCGTCGGCGTCGGTGATATCGGAAAAATGGCCGGTCTCGATACTGTTGAAAAGGGCGCGCCGATCACGAAGCTGGCAATCGAAATTATATTGGAACGGAGCGGATATCATGAGTCAGAAGTTTGACAAACAAGAGACAGCGATATCACGGGATATTAAGGTGAACGAGGAGATTCTGAAAAAGCGGCTCGGCTTTGATAAATCGTTTGATGTCGGGGTACGGAAGCTTCCTGTTCTTGATAAAGAAATTCAAATTTATTTCGTAACAGGCTTATGTGATATTGAGTATATTATTGAAATCATGAGAGAGCTGATGCTGCTTGACGCCCGCGGGCGGAAAACCCCGTCAGTGAAAGTGAAACAGGCGATTCAAAATCATTTGACGCATGTCCAGGTCGAGTATACGTCATCGCTTGATGAAGCGATCACGCGGATGCTCTCAGGCTTAATCTTTATTCTTGTAGAAGGCGAAGATGAGGCATTTGTTGTTGATGTCAGAAGCTACCCGGGACGCAGCCCGGAAGAGCCTGACACAGAGCGGGTCGTGCGCGGGGCGCGTGACGGCTACACGGAGAACATTATTCTTAATACCGCTTTGACGAGGAGGCGCATTCGTGATGAGCGGCTGCGCAATGAAATTATGCAGGTCGGGGTTCGCTCAAAAACCGACATCTGTTTGTCGTATATCGATGGAATTGCTGATCCTGATTTAGTGGAGATAGTCAGGAAGGAGCTTGAGGCAATTAATTTAGATGGCTTGACGATGGCCGACAAAATTGTCGAGGAATATATTGTCAAACAGGGGATGAACCCCTTTCCTCTTGTCCGCTACACTGAGCGTCCAGATGTCGCGGCAACACATTTGCTGGAAGGGCATATTTTAATCATTGTCGATGCCTCGCCGAGTGTGATTATTACACCAACGACGCTTTTTCATCATGTTCAGCACGCTGAGGAATACCGGCAGGCAGCGTTTATTGGAACATTTCTCCGCTGGACGCGTTTTTTAGGAATCTTTTTTTCCCTTTTTATTTTGCCGTTTTGGCTATTGCTCGTGATTCAGCCGAGTTTGTTGCCGGCGGGACTTGATTTCATCGGGCCGGAGGAGACGAATAACGTGCCGATCGTCGTCCAAATTCTGATTGCTGAGCTAGGAATCGAACTGCTGCGTATGGCGGCGATTCACACACCGTCCCCTTTGGCCACCGCTCTCGGTCTCGTCGCCGCTTTATTGATTGGGGAAATTGCAATCGAGGTCGGCTATTTCACCTCGGAAGTTATTCTGTATGTGTCCCTTGGCGCGATCGGGATTTTCGCAACACCGAGCTATGAGCTTGGCGTTGCGCTGCGGGCGACAAGGATTATGCTCATTATCGTTGTGGCGATCTTTAAAGCGCCGGGCTTTATTATCGGCGGCACGCTGTTTATTCTGTTGCTGGCGATGATTAAAGCGTTTAATAAGCCGTATTTATGGCCGTTTCTTCCATTTGATCCACCGGCCATCTGGCAAATTTTAATCAGGGCGACAGTGCCGTCGGTCCGCTTCCGGCCAAGTATTGTCAATCCTCAGGATCCGATTAAACAACGGTCTGAATAAAGATTGAACTATTTTGTTTGATATGGTAAAGTAATAGCGACTAAATTTCATAAACCTCAAAACAATTGGGGTAGAGGCGCAAGCGGAATCAGTACACTTTTGGAGCGGTGGCAGCGATGAGCAAAGTGGAAAGGTCTATTGCCGAAGCGTGGAATGAGCGCCAACTCATCCATAGCTGGGTCGCTGTTGAAGAAGCAGCGGACTGTCACTGCATGGTGCAGTGGAGAACTATTCTGGTGTTAGGAATTGACCCTTTTAACAGCTAGTGTAGTCGCATTAGCTGTTTTCTTTATAGGATGATGAAGGAGAGGACGAGTATGTATTTACATGGGACGAGCACGATTAACGATCAGGGACATCTTGAAATTGGCGGAGTTGACACGACTGCCTTAGCGCGCGATTATGGCACGCCGCTCTTTATTTATGATGTTGCTCTTATCCGGAAACGGGCCGCCAGCTTTCAACAGGCGTTTATCGAGGAACAGGTGCCTTATCAGGTCGCCTATGCGAGCAAAGCGTTCAGCTGTATTGCGATGTTCCAGCTTGCCGATGAGCTTGGGCTGAGCCTTGATGTCGTTTCGGGCGGGGAGCTGTATACGGCAATCCAGTCCGGTTTTCCGATGGAAAGAGTCCATTTTCATGGCAATAACAAAAGTCTCATGGAACTGGAAATGGCGGTCGAAGCCCAAATTGGCTGCATCGTTGTCGATAATTTTTATGAATTGGGCGAGTTAAGCCGGATTTGCGCTGAACGGAATGTGCAGATGAGTATTTTGCTGCGGATCACCCCGGGCGTTGAGGCGCATACTCATGATTATATTTCCACCGGACAGGAGGATTCCAAATTTGGCTTTGATCTGATTAGCGGCCAGGTGCATCAGGCTGTTGAAGTCGCTCAGGCTGACGGGAATCTGCGCCTGCTCGGTGTTCACAGTCATATCGGCTCACAAATCTTTGAAACTACCGGGTTTGTGATGGCGGTTGAAAAAATGTTTGAACTGATTAAGCATTGGCGGGAAGTGTTTGATTTCACACCACAGGTGTTAAATTTGGGTGGAGGCTTCGGCATTCGCTATATTGAAGGAGATACGCCGCTTCCTGCTGAAGAATACGTCCAGAAGATGATCGAGGTAGTCAAGCGTCAGGCGGCGGAAATTGAGATGGATATGCCCGAAATCTGGATCGAACCGGGCCGATCGCTTGTCGGGGATGCCGGTACGACGCTTTATTCAGTCGGTTCAAAGAAGCATATTCCTAATGTACGCGACTATTTGGCGGTTGACGGCGGAATGAGCGATAACCTCAGACCGGCGCTCTATCAGGCGGAATACGAAGGGATACTTGCCAACCGGGCCAATGAAGCGCCGACAGATACGTTTTCAATTGCCGGCAAGTGCTGCGAAAGCGGAGATATGCTGATTTGGGATTTGCCGCTGCCGAATGCCAACCATGAAGATGTTTTGGCTGTGTTCTGTACGGGAGCTTATGGCTATGCGATGGCGAATAATTATAATCGTATTCCGCGCCCGCCGGTCATTTTTGTTGAGAACGGTGAAGCGCAGGAAGTGATTAAACGGGAAAGCTATCAGGATTTACTGCGGCTCGATGTCCCCCTTGCCAATAACGTCGCAAAATAGCGGGCGTCTGATGTTGCAGATTTGAGAAGGAAAAGAGATGCCGGCTGGGACATAAATAGTAAAAGCGTGTAAGCTGCTAAAAAATCAACATCTCCCTTTTTCAGCAGCTTCAGGAGCGGTGCAGTCCACCCTCTGTCATTTGTCCGGCTGTTCATGCAGCCAGCACGCTTTCGTCCCGGCCCGTCATCCATTCGATTTCACATGTCGGCGGGAATCATGTACAATAAGGTGAATCTAAAAGAAATTGGAGGCAATACATATGAAAAAAGGTTCCATTGAATTTGAAAACGGAGAAAAGATTGTGATTGAATTTTACCCGGAGGCAGCACCGGGAACTGTGGAAAACTTTGAGAAGTTAGCAAATGAAGGCTACTATAATGGTTTAACATTCCACCGTGTGATCCCAGGGTTTGTCGCCCAGGGCGGTTGTCCAATTGGAAATGGGACGGGGTCTTCGCCACATGGATATATCAAGTGTGAGACTGAGGGGAACCCACACAAACATGTTGCAGGCGCACTATCTATGGCTCATGCAGGGAAGGACACTGGTTCTTCACAGTTCTTTATCGTGCACGAACCACAACCTCATTTAGACGGAGTTCATACTGTTTTTGGACAGGTTATAGAGGGCATGGATACTGTGTTAAGAATTAAACAAGGAGATATTATGAAGGAAGTAAAAGTTTGGGAAGAATAATTTCTACGATAACAAATATGCTATTTAAGCCTCCTCTGATATAATTATTCAGGGAGGCTTCTACTTATGTCACTTTTTTCACGGAAAATCAAATGTACAGACTGCGGTAAATATCATAAAAGTAAGAAGGCACGTAAAAAACAAATATATGTTTGTTCGACTTATGACAGAGAAGGGAAAGATGCTTGTAATAGAAATAAGGTAGACGAAGAATTCTTATTAGAAATGTTAAATATGAGGTATAAAAACTTATCAACAGAGGAAATAATAGGTAAAGTGGTTGAAGTGGAAATTAACTCAATGGAGATTAGAATTAAGGTAATTGACGGAGAAGACCTCATAGCTCGTGATAAACTTCTACAATTCTAATCTCCATTGAACTGATTTTACTTTGGGGTCACATCTGAAAATTTAAAACATCGATAGGGAGGAGGGTAATCCATTATTGTATAGCCATTCCTCCTTATTTTTATGGGGCTACATATTTACATATTAAGAAGCTTTTGTTATGCTTTAAATAACCAATATTTTTCAAATTTAAAGAAAATTAGTCCTATGAAGTCTGTACAATTTTACCTATAAAAAAGGAGGAGTTAGATGACTTTTTTGATGGAGCTTTATAAGACTTATGATGAAAACATTGATCAAGTGGGAGTATTTAAGAAGAATAAATACAACTCAGAATATACATTATTACCTATATCGCATATAACTCAAACTGCACATGTAGAGGTCACAATTGACCAAGAAGGCAATTTCCATTCCGCAACCATTATCCCTAGTCAAGATCGGCTTACTATCATACCATGCACTCAAGAATCCGCCTCTCGTTCAAGCGGATCTGCTCCTCACGGATTACATGATAATTTAATGTATATAGCTGGAGACTTAGCACAATACACTGAAGAATTTAACAATAAAGAACAATACTCAACTTATTTGAAGCAACTAAGACAATGGATAAAATCAGGATTTGCCACCAAACATGTTGAAGCCACTTACGCCTATGTTAAAGAATCATCTCTGATTAATGACTTAGTGAAAAGCAAGTTACTTCATTTAGACGAAAACGGACAATTAATTAACAAATGGGAAAGGAAACACTCATCATTAATCTCTGAAAAATCCCCTCTATATTCACAAGTGGAAATTCCAAATATAAATAAAGTATTTGTGCGCTTCAATGTATTAGGACTAGAATTTCCTTGGAGAGATAAATCGCTTTTTAGCTCTTTTATTGAATTCTACAATACTCAATTAGGTAAAGATGACATTTGCTATATAACTGGCGAAACTTTACCTAAGACACGAATGCATCCAAGAGGTATTCGAGGTTCAGGTGATCGCGCAAAAATCATCTCTTCCTCTAATACAAAGTCCATAAGACTATTTGGCATTGCAGATCAAGCCTACAATGTAAGCTATGAAGCATCGCAAAAGTGTCATAATGCACTGAAATGGTTAATTCAACAACAAGGATATGTTATTGACGGAAGGGTATTTCTGTTTTGGTCTGTGGATGGTAGAGGATTGCCCACACTTTTTGATAATGGATTTGACTTATTAAATAAGGAATGTACTATTGAGGATATTAAAAGTCATCTTCAATCGCTCAAAGAAGAAAATATCATTGTAAATGTGCTTATTATGGATTCTGCAACTATTGGAAGGATGAGCATCTTAAATTATAAGCACATGAGTTTAAATGATTATTTAGATGCCTTAATAAGCTATCACACCTATTACAAGGGAGAATATAGCACATGGAGTAATAATGAGGGGAAATATGTAAAGTATGAAGGCGCTCCCTCAATTAATGATATTGTCGAGGTCGCATATGGAAAGAGTGCAGACGATAAGATCATTAAAGATGAGCTGACAAGATTGACCGTTACTATTTTAAATGGGAAGCGAATTACACGAAGTTTACAGAAAATGATTGTTAATAAGGCTTCTAATCCAATCATTTTATCTGAGCAGGAACGGGAAAAAGCATGGGGAGTTGCTAATGCTTTAGTAGAGAAGAGTCATTAATTAATGACTCTTCTTTTTACTTGAAAATAGAACGTATATTCTTATATAATTGAAGCGGAAAGGATTAAAATGAGGTGATACGATGAAAGAACTAATGGATAAAGAGATAGCAGCTATAGTTCACGAGTATATTTTCTTATCCCTCGCTCGTAAAGTCTTAGAAAGAGACAAGGATAAGATTAAACAATCAGAAGTTAAAATTAAGACCCCTTATATAGAATTAATCGATGAAAAAATTATTCAGTTATCTAAAGATCTAAGGGATGTTAAGGTAGAAATGAATAAGAAGGGGATTAAAATACACAAAGTTAATGAATTAAGATACTCCGTCCATTATAAGGGATACCAGAGAGAAGTGGGATATATGGGTTATGCAATGAGGACTTATGTGGAAGAAATCATGAAAAGGTATTTCCTGCAAAAGAATTAAGAGTTTTCTTTCTCAATTTCTTTTAATTTAGCTTCTAGAGACTCAAGTGTCTCAGACTGATTCGCCAATTCTTTTTGATTATTTACAATAAGATTAAGTAAATTCTTTCTCAAACGGTTAATAACCTGTCCAGATTCCTCTCTTGTGATTAACCCTTTAGGTCGCTTTCCGTCAAAATATCCATTGATTCGTAATTCTTCCCACATTTCACTTGCCCATTTACTAGGTTCTGGTGAAGCTCCTTGTTTAATCATCGTGGTTAAATTTGAAAGCTCTTTTTCTAGTTTTTCAATTTTTTCTTTCATTTTATCTTCCTCCTTAGTTATGGCATCTAATGTCTGCTTGCCAACTATTCCATCTACAACTAAACCGTAATCACGTTGAAATTGTTTTACGCCTTCATTTGTTTTATCGCCAAATACACCATCAAAAACTCCTACACTGTATCCTAAGTTAGATAAAGATTGCTGTACATCTTTTACCTTATCTCCACGAGATCCTAATTTAATCTGTCCACTTGTGTTAGGAGATATATTGATTATTCCTGATGTATTTGGTGGTCTGTGACCAGCTCTAAGTTGTGCTGTTGTTAACCCAAAAGTATACTGTAGATGTGGATAGTCTCTAAAATTCGACCAATTGCCTCCCCACTCTAAACTTAATGATTCACCAATAGCACCTACACGCTTCCATCGACTATCAACTGTCCAATTAGCAGCACCATTACTATCCAACACAACAAAATCAACAGCCAACCCAAAGTTGTGATATGAATATCCACCTCTGGCATTTGTTACAATGTTCCCGCTCGTTGTTCTTCCTTGAGCATATAAAGCATCCTGCTCCTGAATTGAACGATATCCGTGAGTTATTTGTACATATATACCTTCGGCATATGACTTTCTAACAACTTCCAGTGCCCTTTCAGCTATATAAGGATGAACATTATCTAGCTTAAGTTGACTTCTATCAATTAATGTTTGTAGGTTCATTTCATTCCTCCAAAATTAAATCCCTCTTGACTAACTATCAAGAGGGATTATAAAATTACTTATCCATTAGTCTTACAAAATCTCTAATAATCGTATGTAGCGTTGTCGCTTCAGTTTTTTCTAATTCAAGTAAAGAGACTTCTTCGATACTATCAAAATACAAAATCTCAAAAGTATCATGCAGACGCAGTGAAGTTGATTGAGTTTCAACTTCATCTTCTTCGTTTTCTGGGGGATTAGCCTTATTGATTTTAAAAATTAAATACTTCTCATCCTCCAATGGAATTCTCATTTCTTGTAATCCATTAGGGTAGGGCTGAAAATCAGCAGTCACTTTCATTATTTATCACCTTTTTTGTCTTTATTGAATTCTGTAACTGCACGCTCAATCGCAGCTCTAATTTCAATTTCTTCAACCTCAACATTCTTTTGTTTTAATCGCTCTGATACATAAAGAATAGCCTCAGATAATTTATCTTGAGATTTTTTACCTTTCATAGTTTGCTCGATAAATCCAAATGCAGTATTTGCTAAATACCATAAATATTCATGATCTTTTACATTTTTATTGGAAAGGGTGGATTGCTTAAAAGTCTCATAAAGCTTTAGAGCAATTGTGGTTACAATACTAAATAAACCTAAAATAATTCCTACTGTAATTTCTACAAAGTACGGCTGAATAAGTTCAATCATAAATGATCATGCTCCTTTGTTATAAAAATTTAAGTATATCGGCTCCTGCAATTTTTACTCCTAATAAAATCAAAATAATAATTAACATATATTTAAAGATCTTACCGAAAGTCGAACCGATAAACTTCTGATACCAAGTGATATTCAACTCGTTAGATTTTTGAATTTCTTGCCTTAAGCCAGTAATTTCATCACTATTTTTCTTTTGAATGGCTTCAATTTTTCTTTCTTGATTTTCCATGCGTTTATCTTGTCGTTCCATTCTTTCATCTTGTTTCTCTGCAAGAGTAGTCAGTCTTTCAACATTTCTTACCAAAGCCATATTATTTTCCATGTAAAGTTTCTTATATTCCTTCAAGTCCTCCACATCTTCTTTAACATGGTTAATTTGCATTTGTAGACTCTCACTTTCTCTACATTTTTCGAACTCAGACATCAACGTTCTCTCCTCTGACTATTTAAATAAACGATATAAAATAACTGCAATTTCTGCTCTTGTAACTGGCTTACCAACTCCAAACTCATCATGAGATACTCCATTCATAACATTTCTAATTTGAACGTTTGTAATTGAATTTTTTGCCCAGTGATGACTAACTACGTCTTTAAATGAAATTGCTTGATTAACGGGTGACATATTAACTACAGAAGATAATCTCATTAAAATTATTGCTAACTGTTCTCTTGGCAGAATTTCATTAGGAGAGAATATCCCATCTGTATATCCACCTAAGTATCCTTTACGACATACTTCTTCAACTACAGAATAATATTTATCACCCTGCTGATAATCAATAAAATTAATATTATTTACTTTGAAAGGTGAGTTTTTAACCTCATCTAGTCGGCTTAAGATTAAAGCAAATTCAAGTCTACTTACTGGCTGAGATGGTTTAAAGGTTTGATCTGGATAGTCATTCATGAATCCAGTAGCCGACACCCATCCAATAGAAGACTTAGCCCAATGATTCTGAATATCTGTAAATTGAGCAGGTTGTTTTAGTCCATCTTCTTCAATTGGTGGAGTAAGGGGATTGGGAAGAGGAATTTCACTATGAGATAATTCTTTTTCTAATTCATTAAAAGGTGGAAGTATAAATAAACCCCATCCACTTCGATAATCGAATCCTTTCTCGTACTTATCTATACAATTCTGATAGATAAATTGACGAGTCTGTTCGGTATTTAAACGAGGCAGTCCTTTCGACTTTCTGTAATCAGCTACAAGAGCAAGCAACCCAGAAGTAGTGGGAGCTGCACATGAGGTTCCTGAAAATGAAATTTCATAGCCAAGTAAATTTATAATACGAACATTCGTAAAAGCTACAGCATCAAGTTCGGCTCCGCCATTACTATAAGACGCTACAGTATTTAAATTATTATTATAAGCACCTATAGCAATAGTCCACTCATATCTTGCAGGATATGAAATTCTATCTTCATTACCGTTATTACCTGATGCAGCTATAATAGGTATATTATATTTTTCTAATGGCAAAAAAGATTGGGAGGCTATAGAAGTGCCACCTAAGCTTGCATTTATAATATCAATGTCATCTTTATTTTCTTCTATGTATTCATAAGCATCTTGCTTCCCCTGAGTAGTTGTGAAACGAAAGTGAACTATTTTAGCATCAGGTGCAAATACTTGTGGTACAGAAGATGAACCATGTATATGTCCGTCTGTATTGCCATCTAAGACTACGATGTGAGCACGTTTACCTGTAAATCCAGATTCATGATAAGTTATGGCGTTCGACTTAATTAATAATTGCTCATTACTCACTAAATCATCCTTTCCTTCTAATAATTAAAACTGAATTATTTTGGTTTATATGTATGGAGATATAAAACATCATCTTCTAATTGTTTTAATACATTAGAATCAATTCCTGTTAAATCATCCATTCCTTCTTCAAGGAAAAGTGTTTCTTTGGCGGATATCTCAGTTGGAACTACACCTAAGTCAATCCAAACTTGTGAAATATTATCATATTTATAGTAATGATTGTTGTATAAAATTAGGCTTTTATATAATGATGGTATGTCAATCAGGAGTACGGGGCGGAATACTCTGTTTATCGACAAATTATTAGTAGCAATGCTTTGAGACAAACTTATATTTGTTGAAGCTCCTCTTGCAATTCGATTGGAAGGGCTACCACTTACAGTTGTCGTAGTCCATGCTTGCCTGTTTCCTGCTCCTTTACCACTCCAGTTCCATACATCATCATCACCGGGAGTAATTGTACCATTCAAATCACTGTTTACGATATGCTCATCCCACTCATTGTCGGTATCAGAAGAATTAACCCCACCTGTGATAAGTCTAATTGTTGAAGAAGAATACTTTTCGCTTTCTGAAAACGATAGATCGCGAATTACCACAAAAGATCTGCTACACTCAAGAATATTAATACGATAATATCTATATTCTTTATTATTGTCAAAAAAGAAACTCCTCCTTGTATAATTCGGCACAATACCAGAAGTTCTACTATCTAGTATATCCCAATTTAACTGATCATTACTTGCTTCTATATTCCAAGACAATGGCTGTGATTCTACGTTTGCGTCACGAGTTGTGAAGGAATAAGAATTAAATTTCTTAGAAGACTTTAAATCAATTTCTAACCATTGAGGCATTTCCAAAGAGGAATCTGACCCCCATCCATATGCAGTATCAGTCTGTGGATTTAATGCTCTCCATGCCATATATAAATTTGAATCATTTTCTGATGATGCTCTAACGCTTATTGTATCCGAATCATTTGAATAAATGACAGGCAACTCAAAAAAAAGAACATTCGACTCAATACCACTACCACTCGCTATACCTGCACTATTCAACGTATCCCAACTAATCTCATTCTGAATCGGTCTGTCGGCTATTAACTTCCGTCTTCCATCAAACTCATCATCAACCATAATAAAATAAAAGTCACCGTCAGGTTCATTCGTACTTTCAGGAGGGATAAAGTCGTTTATTCCATCAACATAATGTTCTTTTCCTAATCCATAAAAATACCCAACTTCATCAGGTTTAGCTGTGTAGTGACATCTGATACGTTTGCCAATATCTAAGTCTCTGACGTCTGTAACTTCGTCAGGGTGAAGAAGTCTACCGTTATCTCCAATGTCGATTGCGTCTATCATAAAATTGGCTGTATCTGATGTTGAAGCTCTTTTGACAACAACATTGTGTTTTCCTAAATCTAATCCAGTTTTTTCAAAGTTCAATACCTGTTCAGTATTGGCTTCCCCCAATTGAGAAAACGAAGAAACTAACACTCCATCAATATAAGCTTCTAATCCATCTGAATAATGAGAACTCCAAATTCTACCAATATATCTAATTTTATCACCATAGAATGAGAAATGAACCTCTCCAACTTCATCGCTAGTATAGTGAAATATATTATTATAAACCCCTGTTAAATCCCATCTGATCCAATCTCCCTCGTATCTAATAGCTGGATGAGTGTCATCATATCTTTTCCAACCTTCTTCAGGTGCAGTTAATTGATCTCCAACTTGAGCTGGAGGTTGATATATATACGCATTTATATCAATATCTACTGCATCTATTCTCACTTGATTATTTGTATCTGTTGAAGATGGCGCTATTAATTCAAATACATGCTCCGAACCTGTTAAGTTTAATGCTTCAAAAACTAACGCAGGGCTAACTGAACCCACTTTCATGCTAAATGTATATTCTACACCGTCAATTTTCACAATAACACTATCGTTACCCCTACTATTAGAATAAGCAATCAATCTGATTTTATTCCCACTAAACATGAAGTACACAGAAGAATCAGATTCGTCTGTGTACTTCATTGTTCCTCCACTATACAAAGTGCTATTAGAAGCACTGTGCCAAGTGCCGATATATTTAATTGAGGTGTCTGTATCTTCTACACGCTTCCAGCCTTCCTCTGGCTGAGTTAATTGATCGCCTACCTGTGCCATTTATATCACCTCTCTTGTAAATAAAGTAATTGATTTATTGTGTTTCTTTGTATTGAAAAACGGGTCTGAATCCAGTATTAGAAGGGTCTAATGAAGAAGATGGAAATCCCGTATGACCTGCATTCAAGCTTCCTCTTCTAACTCTTTGATCGGATGCTCTGCCTTGGATATTGACATCTGGTGTGTCTTGTGTCCATGTGTAGCATTTACTCCAATGAAACACATCATCTAACGTAGCTCCATCTGCAATTAAATTCTCTGGAAAATTAACAATATATTTATCCCACTCATTGGTTGTAGGGAATGCTCCAAATCCTTGATCTGATAAACTTTTATTTCCGTTTTCGTCAGCATATGAAACTCCGCCAGTGATTGATCGGATTTTTCTTTGATGGAAGTCGTATATGGTAATATATGGTGACTCATCGTGACCTACTGCTAAATAATTGCCATCTGGTGAGAATGATGTTCCCCATCCTATATTTATTGGCAACACATCAGGATCAGGCAACTTTGTAAAATTATCACCATTTCTTTTATAAATGGTGATAGAGGGTAAAATAGAATGAGCGACAGCTAAATAATTCCCATCTGATGAAAATGAGGTTCCTCGTCCTATGTTTGTCGGTAAAATATCTGGATTAGGTAGCTTAGTAAATGTATCGTCATTTCGCTTGTATATACTGACAAATGGTGAACCAGAATGTACCACAGCTAAATAATTCCCATCAGGTGAGAAGGAAAATCCGCGTCCTGTACCCGTTGGCAATCCACTTGGATCAGGTAATTTCTCAAAACTATCGCCATTACGCTTATAAATAGTGACAAATGGTGAAGTGTTATGCCCCACTACTAAATGATTTCCGTCGGGTGAAAACGAGGTTTGAACTCCTGTATCCGTTGGTAATTCACTTGGGTTAGGTAGTTTTGTAAAAGTGTCGCCATTCTTCTTATAAATGGTAATATATGGTGAACCGACATGCACCACAGATAAATAATTACCATCTGGTGAGAAGGATACTCCGTATCCTGTACCTGTTGGCAATTCACTTGGGTCAGGTAATTTCGTAAGATTATCACCACTCCTCTTATAAATTGTAATGTATGGTGAAACATCGTGAGCCACAGCTAAATAATTTCCATCAGACGAGAATGATACTCCTCTACTATTACCTGCTGGTAAAATATCTGGATCAGGTAGTTTGATAAAAGTATCGTCATTTCGCTTGTATATACTGACAAATGGTGAACTGCTATGAGCTACAGCTAAATAATTCCCATCAGGTGAAAATGAAGTTGATTGACCGTTTCCTGTTGGCAATTCATCAGGATCAGGCAACTTCATAATAGGCAAACTTGAAGGCTGAATCATCCCCCCTGCATTAAGCGTATCCCATGAAATACTATGTTGCACAACTCTATCAGCTATCAACAACCCTTTCTCAGCTTTCACCAAATAAAACGTCCCATCAGGTGAAGCAGATCCTTCTACTGGAATTTCACTTGCTGTTGAATACCCTAACTCACTAAATGTACCCACATTACCGCTTGATGCTTGATATTTACATACAATATAATCTCCGATTTCCATGTCTTGTATTTTTGTTCTTAGTTGACCAGTTGTTGCTGGTATTGGACTCATTAAATCACAACCTTTCTATTTTAATTAGCACTTATAATATTATTCAAACAATTCATTGTCACTGTGTTTAAAGAAAAACAAAAAGACACTCGTAATGAGTGTCTTTTGAAAAACATTTTATCCAAGTAATTGAAGAACCGCTTGTGGTGCTTGGTTCGCTTGTGCAAGCATAGCCTGAGAAGCTTGAGAAAGAATGTTGTTCTTAGTCATTTCCATTACTTCTCTCGCCATATCAACGTCACGCACACGGGATTCAGCGGCTTGAAGATTCTCAGAAGAGTTGTTCAAGTTAGAGATTGTATGCTCTAATCGGTTTTGAGTAGCACCTAGCATTGAACGTTCTGCTGATACTCGCTCAATTGCATCGTTAATAATTGTAACTGCCGCCGCCGCTGACTCATGGCTTTCCATTGACAAACCACGCTCTACTCCTGCGGCATTAGTACCGTCTGTCACATCATTACCAGATGTGAAAGTTGCTTGAACATAAAATTTATCTGCATCTAAGCCTTCTGCAACTGCATCATCACCAGTAATCATTGTACCAGCTTCAATTAATGACTCATGTCCTCTAGAGATCTCAACCCATTGAGTTGTATCACCAGTCGAACTTACACCAAGCGATTCAGAACGCATGTCATTAATCGCCAGTTTAAGTGCTTGGTTTTGATTTGCTCCAATTTGGAATGACAAAGAACGATCTTCAACAACTGCCGCTTCAACTTCTTCTTCTTTTGTTTCTACTTCAAAAGTATCTGTTTCAAGTGAGAATGATCCAGTAATGTTACCATCTCCATCAGTATCACCTGTAGCTGTAAAAGTAAAGGAAATTCCATCTGCATCATAATTAAGTGTATCACCAGCAGCTAGTGAAAAAGTTGTTTCCGATACTTGAGTTCCTCCTGCTAAAAGAGTGGCTGTAAAAGTGGCTGTAGCTTCATCCCATTCAATTTCAAAGCTATCAACACCCTCAAGCAATAAAGAACTGTCGCCATCAACATCAATATCTGACATTGTAGCTGAAGCATCCCCTGTTGTTCCACCAATAGTCAAAGGTGTCTTTTCTGCAACTGAACTATGTGTACCTGTTGCATCATTAGCATTAGCATCAGCGATAACATTCAAGTCGATAGTTACAGCATCACCGTCTTCCCAATTTTCAATATCTTCTTGGGTAAAGGAGAAACTAATGCCTTGATTATCGTATGAATATGTCTTTGTCGCAGGATCAAAAGCTACACTGTCGGCTGTGATTGCTAATGTACTCCCTGAACCATCAGTACCTTCGAAGTCTACTTTAAATGCATCTCCGTCTCTTGTAATTACTAGTTCATTTGTTTCTCCTGTATTAAGCGCCCCAAAATCAAACCCGTTGTCAGCTTGACCAGTAATACCAATTTCAAAGTCTGCGGAAGATGTACCTGACCAAGAAACAGGTTCATCACCTACTGCAATTGTTTGATCAATAGCCTTAACTACATTAGCCACTTCTCCGGGAGTCGTAATCGATGGGCTTACCTCATATGAAGAAGATAAGTCGCCATTCAAAAGTCTGCGTGTATTGAACTCTGTTGTGTTACCGACACGGTTGATTTCAGAAGTTAATTGGTTAATTTCCTTCTGAATTTCGTTACGGTCTACTTCAACATTTGTGTCGTTCGATGCTTGTGTAGCAAGCTCACGCATACGCTGAAGAATATTTTGTGTTTCTTGAAGCGCACCCTCAGCCGTTTGAATCATTGAAATACCATCTTGCGAGTTACGAGATGCTTGATCTAAACCTCTGATTTGCGCTCTCATTTTCTCAGAGATCGCTAGACCTGCCGCATCGTCTCCAGCACGGTTAATACGAAGACCAGAAGAAAGTTTCTCCATTGCCTTTTGTGCGCCGCCTTGATTAATACCCATTTGACGGTACGTGTTTAATGCTGGAATGTTGTTGTTGATAATCATACTTTTCTACCTCCGTGTGTTAGGGGTTTACCTCATCCGTGAGTCCCCAATTGATTTATTTTCAAACCTCCTCAATAGAAGAGGGTTTGAACAGTTTCTCATGAGTTTTTGCAAACTCATAAAGAGCCTTTGAAGAATTTTTATTCTTTGGATTATAAATTTCCTCCCTAACAATATTAATCTCCTTTGGAGCATCAATATCTAAGCGCAATAATCCATTTTCTTCAAAAACCTCAATTCTAATTAAATCTCCAATAATTATAGCTTCGCCTTCCTTGCGACCAATGACTAATCCCATTAGACATCCTCCATGATGTTTATATTTTAACTTACAGTAATTATATCGGACGAAGGTAGTAGATGTTTAATAGGAATTTAAAAATTTTTTATGCAACTATTCATGTTCACATAATATACACATATGCTCGACTTCTCCTACCGGATGAAACTCTAATGATTCCTTTCAACATGCTTATGTTTACAGGCATCACAGAGAGGCTTCCATCAAAACTTGCACTTTGTTGGAATAAAGGTATATCAATCATACCGTCAAATAACGAATTCCACATTTCTTGAACATCCAAAGTTCCATCAAATTGACTTTGATTTTCAAATAATGGAACATCTAACAACCCATTTATTTTTATAGTAGAAACTTGCCCAACTGTTAAGTTGCCATTAAAAGAATCTAACTCATCGAATAAAGGTATTATCACTTGACCTTGTAGATAATTTACGCTTTGCTTTTCAACTATAATTGTCCCTTGTAATATGCTTACATTTTCAAATAATGGAACATCTAATAATCCACTTATTTTTATTGTAGATACTTGCTCAACAGTTATATAGCCACTAAAGGATTGCAACTCATCAAATATGGGTATTATTACTTGACCTTGTAGATAATTTATTTCTTCTTTTTCTATTGTAATTGAGCCTTGTAGAGTGCTTACATCTTCAAATAATGGAATAGATAAATCACCATTTAAAAGTGATATTTCTTCTTTTTGTACAGTTAATGTTCCATTAAATAATCTTTCATTACTAAACAAAGGAATGCTTAAACTACCGTACAAATAATCCTCGTTAGTTTTTGAAACTCTAATTGTTCCATTAAAAAGACTTGTTTGCTCAAGCAGTGGAATATTTAGTACACCTTCGAGCTTTGATTCGATTGGTCTTTGAATAACGAACATGCTACCTGAAAAGCTTCTCAATCCATTATATTTAGGAACACTAATTATCCCATCTAATTTTTCTTCATTGTAAGAGCTATCGACTTCTAAATAGCCATTAAATTTATCTGTACTATCTTTTCGTACAACAATTTCACCATATATTTTTCTTACACGTAGAGTAGGGGGGATGTAATTATACTTATAATATAATTTTGGTGAGAGTTCATAACTTCCTTCCCTGCTTGGAGAGCGGGTGAAGCTACTAGTATTTATTTTAACGGCTAGAGCAAAGTTAAATGAGGATAACTTGTTGTAATCTTTTAACAAATTCCCAATTGGAATGTCAATCCATCCGATATAGTTCAAAGGGACATCAAATGATAACACATGCTCTACGTCAGGCTTATTGGAATCTGTAATAGCATCTTCAAACCAATGAGTAGAGGTCAAGTAGACTTCGCCTTGTGCCGGTTGTTGTAATGCTCTATTTAAATAAATTGATAAATGAGCATCTAACTCATTTTCAGGATAAAAAAGCTCAAACTGATTAGCACTAAAAGAATACTCAAGGAATACGGTACTGTCATTTGAAAAATACAGAATGCTATCTTGACCATAGTTAATATTAGGATGAGTTGAGAGTGTATAACTATCTTTTACTAAAATCCCATATTGTCTGTTCTCAGGAGTATCATATATATCAACTTCGCCAAACATAAAGTTGGTAACATCAATCATTATAGAACCATTAAATGAAGCAATTGATTCTCTTTTGACTGTAATTTCTCCATGTAATAGGTTATCTTTTGAAAATAATGGGATGTCCAACAATCCATCAATTTTATTGCTGCTATCTATTCTTACAGTCAGCGATCCTTGAATCAGATTAGTCCGAGTGCCAATTATATCAACTTCGCCAAACATCTCATTGTTTAGATTTAATTCATTTCCATCCACTTTTAACCTCCAATCAACCTAATTAACCTGACTGGCTTGTGCATTAATTTTAAATCTTGACCCCATTTTCCCTCTACCGATTTCAGTTTGGATAACAACATAAAAGTCTTTTGTGTCTCCATTATTTAATATCTCACTAATCAATAAAGAATCTTTGGGTATAAAAGGATCATTATTAAAATCTAATTTAATAAATGCATTGTCTGGCATTTCGTATCTGTCAGTAGTAATCACTGTATCCTCAATTGCATAATTGGAGAAATTTTTAAGTGTTATTCTTTTGACATCCGAAGTTTGACCAGCAATCAAGGTGTCTATATTTAGCATCTTCAATAAATCACCTTTGTCTGTAGTGTAATATTCTCCATTTTCATCCATAAATAATAATCCTTTATATCTTCCCATAATCATAAATTCTATAGATACTTCATCGTCTAAAGAATCTTTTGCTTCCACTTTAATAGTGTTCCAATCATCAATTTTTACATCAGATGATTCCCATTCATAGAAGAAAGTTCGTGGAGAAGGATGGAATGGCAAATAATCAAACTTCATTTCTTCATTAATATATACACGATAAGTAACATCATCACCATCATCATCATAAATTGTCCCTGAAACAGAAAAATCATTGTATGTATAGACAATATTAGGTGAAGAGTTAATGAAGGTAATATTCCCAATCCACTCAGAGATAGCTCCTCTTTGGTCTTTTACTTCAATTTTTATTAAATTCTCACCAACATTAAAATAAGGGTAGTTATATGATCGTGAAATTGATGTTTCACTAGATCTACTTTCCCAATCATTAGCGACATAATAATCTTCTTCTCCACTTTTCTTTATAAGCACTCTGTACTCGATTGCGTCTCCTTCATAATCCACAATATCCGCTGTAAGAGTGGCAAATTCATCATGAATAGGATCTGGAGTTATGGAAGCATTGAAGATGCACGGAGCTTGATTGCTATTATAATCAAATTCAGCAGATCTCATCATAATAATATAAGGATTTTCACTATATAATAATGCTTTGACGAATACTGTCTCAGTATGTATTTTATTACCAAACAACTCTCTGAACTCAACAGAAGTTAATGATTCAACTTCATCTTTAGTCATCTGATAATCAGTAACCCATTCTCCATTTAAATAACCTTTCCATTCCAATTCATCTTTAGAAAAAAGGTAGCTTATTTTGCTCTCAGCTAAAACATTTAGGTTTAATCCTACTTCTTCCTGACTTTCTATGATATCTAAAGAGCTGATATGTTTAAATTTATTTAAATCAATGTCAAATTTATAGATATCACCATTGTCTACTTCTTCTTTTATAGTAAAATCTTTATGGATAGAAATACGATTATCTTGATCGTCAATTGCATTAAACATTACGCTCTTTAATTTTGCTTTTCCTTCTGTTGGTATTTCCAGTTGAACTTCGCCTGACCCATCTAAAACAATTCCTTCACCAATACGCCATTCTACATCTCCAGAAATAGATAATGATTCATCATACTGAAAGCGTCTAAGATATGTAAACGTATCTCTATTTTCTCCGATAATATTATAAGTAAATTCAAAAACATCATTCTCTTTTTCGATTCTAGTAGTGACTTGATTATCACCAAAATCAAACTCGGAAATAGGAATGTAGAATGAAGTAGGGGAGGAGGCTATAATTGAGCCAGAGTCATCATAATTATTTACAATTACAGAATAATTAACATTATTCCATCCCTCGTCACTTTCATTTACTCCCGTTACTATAATGTCTGCAAGAATAGTCAAGTGGTCATCATTTTGCAGGTTCAAATTTGTTTTAGAGAATCTAATATTCTCAACACGAAGCGCCATTCTTATTCACCTCCCGATGAATTAAATATTAAAACTAAACTCTTTTCTTTCATGTAGATTTTCAAATAGCAGTTTTTTCTCATTCATTTTCCCATTAATAACTACATTAAAATCACACTCTAGTTTATTTACGGGCGTTAATCTCAATCTTACCTTTAATTGTTTATTAGCAAAGTCAGCCCAAAACAACACTTCTATATCTTTAAAGTCATTATTTTCAGTTTTAAAGCCAGTATAATAACCTATAATATTTGATTTGGTTTTTCCGTTATTGCTTAAGATATCAGTAATTTGAATCTTTTCTTTGTAGTTAATTATGTCATTTGTTTTCCCAATTAAACTGTCATCTAATAAAAAATGGACGTAATTTTGATTTATCTTGAAATATCCGTCCTTTATGTAGTGTGTAAAGGTAGTTCCGTTTCCAGTCATTCCAAATTTAATTAATTTATTTTTATTTATATCATTAAAATTATTTTTTTCTTCAGTTAGGCGTTCATTGTCATATTCTGCAAACCAATTCATCAATCTCAAAATAAATCCCCTCTCAATTATAAAAGGGTTGCAAAATATACAACCCTCATCAATTATGTATAAAAATATTTTACGGCTACGCTAAAGCCTTTCTGACCATGAGTTGCTCCAAAAGGAACAGCAAATTTTAAATCGACATCAGCAAAATTTCGAATGTTTGTATCTTCACCGTCATTAATGTCTCCAAAAATATCATAATTAGAAGTATCAGATTCGCTAGATCCAATATTCAACACTGTTTGATCGTCAATAGTAATAAATTCCGTATCCCCTAAACTTGCACATAAACCTTTGAGCCATCCTTCGGTTACAATTGGTTGAAGTTTAACTTCATTTTCATCTAAAATATACAATTCACAATCTTGCATTGTAGAAGCTAATTCTTCTCCGCCTTTATTGTTCCAAACTCTTAAAGGTAAAACTTCTGACTCTGTATCTGCCTTAACTGTTCCAACTGTCCAACCCTCGACACTTAGATCGATATTCGTTTCCCTGTTGTAAAATCCAACTACTGGTTCGATAGCCATTTACATCATACTCCTTATTTAATTTATTTTTATATGAGCGATTAAAGTCATATTTGTAACGTTTGCGTAATCACCACTGATTAGATTAATACGAAGTCTTTGATTATTGATGGGTTCATTAACATCAAATACCTTTGAAAACTCATCTAATTGAAGTTCCATTACATCAACATTTACCCAAGAAGTTCCCACTCGCTTTTGTAGAGAAAAGATTAGATTTGAAGTATTTGCTGACTCCAAACCCGTCGTTACATAAATTTTTTCGATTGTTCCCGCATAAAAAAATAGGTGCTCTGTATAAGGTTGAACTCCAGTCTCAAGTTCATCACCTAACATAAACACCATGTCTTTATATTGGGTTCCAGTTGAAATAAGCATATTATCTATTTCTTCTTTTGTATAATAATCACTTAAATCTATTTGATTGATAACTTGAGTCCATTTATTAATTACATGATCATAATAGCTAATTGTGTTATCTGATACATTTAAATACAATTTATCTTTTAATCCCGTTTCAGGTAACGACTCAGTAAAAATTAAATTTGTTATTTCTAGTTGATTATCTTCTTCAGAGGATGTAGCTATATATAATCTACCTTCATCTGTAAATGAAATAGTACCTGACTCTTCTGAAGCAGATAGGTTAGACTGCAATAAGGCTTTAAACTTTATATCCATTCATTTCCCTCCTTTCCTTATAAATGAAATTCCTCCCATGATGTTCTATTGCTTACTTCAGTTCTTAATTCATTTAATAACTCATCTGTCTCTTCACGGCTATATTTATCGAGGTCAGTAATGTCCGATTCCAAATGAGTATGTAATAGGGGAGCAGCGTTTCTAGATAATTCTAATGCGTGGTTAATTGCATCAACTAAATTATGAAAGTCATCATACTCCATTTGAGTAATGTCATTGAAGTCACCAATTAAGTCATAGACTTGCTGAAGTAAGTCGTCCACTTCTTTTACTGTGTATTTATCAAGATCTAAAATATCTGCTTCAACATGTGTGTGAACAAGATTTGCCTTATCATGAAGGAAATCATCAACTTCCTGACGACTATACTTATCTAGATCAGTAATGTCCTCTTCTTTATGTACATGAATTAAATTTGCCTTTTCATTAAGTAGGCTATCAGTTTCTAAACGAGTGTATTTATCTAAATCAACAATGTCGGATTCAGTGTGGGTGTGAACACCTTCAGCTTTACTATCCCAGTAATCCTGTTTTTCTTGCGTTACATGAATCTCATTGTTATTAGCATGTTCTATGAATTGAACTGAATCTAGCTTGTTATCAGTTGTGGTCTTTAATTCGTTGATTGCTAATACAATTGAAGCTTTTTGAGAAGTAGTTAATTGATTAAGTAGACCAACCTTATCTACAGACCAATCATCTGTGTTAGTTCCTGTGCTAATATATAATGACCTTGTACTCAAGTCATAATAAATCTCACCATCAATATCAGGTTTAACAAACCCAACAGGGGACACCGTACCTACCAAGATTCGTGAAAAATGAAGATCTTCACCCCTTAAATCTTTGTGAAAAGCCATTTAGTTACCTCCTTTCTATATTTTTAGCTCATTACCATTTCTATCTGTTACAACTTGCATATTTACGGTGTATATATTTTCATCTAATAGAAAACTTCGATTATCTTTTTTTCTCATGTAAGCTACTTTATCAAGAGGATTTCCGTTCTTAAACATAATGTGGCACTCATCGCCAATTTTCCAGTTAACATCAGGATTAGCTCTGATTACTTGGCTTTGACGTTGCCCATCAATATAAACTCTAAGCTTATTCGTTCCTAGTACTCGTTCTACTCTACCAAAGTGCTCAGTAGAATGAAGTTTCTGTTTTTTAATTTCATCTTTTACTAGCTCTTGAATTAAATCCACTATTTCTGATTGGAACATTAATTTATTTGTTTGATTGTTATCCATAATCCATCACCTAAATGAAGTCCCAGTCAGATATAACTAAATTTTCCTTTTTTGCCTCAATAGTCATCATCTGTGGAGTCAGAGGCATACTAATAGATTCAATTAAATATCTTCCCGTCACCCCAGAATTAACATCTTCAATTTCAATAATATCTCCAGTATCCAATAAAAAATGAGGGGAGAGCGTTAACTGTACTCTCTCTGTATAACCAAGTCGATTCATTAATTCATATTTTGCACGATTAATACAATCTTCTAGTGTTAACAATACTGGATCGGGACTCCCATTATTATGAAAATAACTATATCTGCCTATTCTCTGAACAGAGTAGGGGTTTCCTTCCCATAATGGCTCAGTTTCATTTACTTCTAAATCATAAAAATAACTAGCTGTTTCTGAGCTTCCGGCTAGAACACGTATATGATTTGCGATACTCTCTTCTGACAGGGTTCTAACCGTACCTGCATAATACCTTTCATTATCATCTCCATAATAAAATGTCCAAACTGAAGAAGAGTTCATCATATCATTAATATCAATTTTTCTTAGTCTTAAATATCCGTATTCATCATAAAAAATAGTGCAATTAGCGAGTTTAGCTAATTCTTCTAATGCATTGTAACGATTATCAGTTCCCTCAAAAGTCAGCTCATATGGGACTCTTGCATAATTTCGCTTATGAATTAATCCATCGGCATCAGTGTAAGTAAAATCTTCATCCTTATCTTCTAATTCATCAAAGTTAAATAGCGTTTCAGCTACTCCAAATTGACCTTGTGAGGCAATTGCTTTAATGGCATCTGTAATTAAAACACCTTCTTCTATGGTGTAATTATTTACAAATTTACCACGTTTATCAGTGAACAAAGCCATTTTATCGATTGCATTAATAGTGACTATTTTACCTTGAGGTGTATGTTGCTGCATTGGCTCAGAAATTAAATAGACACCTTGCGGAATGTAAATGACTTCTTTATTGCGATTCTCAAGACCAATATATAATTTCATTCTTTTATCCAGCCAAACTAACTTATCATCACCAAAATCAAAAATGTTATCACTGTTATCAAATGTTAATGAAAAAGATCTGCGAATAGGGCGGTTCTTATCTATTGATAAGAACCCTAAGTCATCAGTAGTAAGGTATTTTGTGAATTCGTCAATATAATTCATTTGTGAATCATAGAATTCTAATTTAATATGCATAAACACCTTAGAAGCGCTCATCGAAGAAAGAAAATCAGAAGGAGCAGAAATCACTAAGATTCACTCCTTTCAAGTCCACTATTATCTTCTAAAAATTGCTTGTAATCATAACTCTCCATTCCAGAAACGGTTAAAGTGTAGTAATCATAACCAGTATAAGCGTTTTGTGGAACTTCTCTTTGCGGGGAATGAATATCAGCAACGAACAATAAACCATCAGATCCCTTTATGATTAATGGTTTATGTTTATAAATCATATTATTTAAAAACCTTTCATACATTTGACCGCTTCTTTCCCATTCTTCAGGAATGAAGGCTCCCTGTAGCTGAAAAGTGTGGTAGCTTTCAGAGGTATAGAAAACACGTCTATATTTAGTCATTGTTTCCAGTTCAGTCCGACCTTGATTTAGCTGTAATGCAAATTGTAAAGAACTTTCTAATGATTGATTAAAGGCTACTACATGATTTTCATTTGGATTTCCTATTCCATCATGATCAATAAGATAATAACCAACAAAATCGCTAGTAATTTCAACTGAATTAGGTTTAGCTTCCAAACCATTCTCAGCTCTAGGTACGATAGAATAAATATAAGTTCTATTGCCTTGTGTATGATCTGTCCACACCATGCGCTCATCATTTTTAAATGGAATTACATCTAATACAGTATCAACTGTTTCTGTTATTTCCCTACGCTTAATGATGATGTCAACTATTTCTAAGCCGCTTGCAAAAATATTACCCATTTCTAGAGTATCTTTAAAAGTTCCAAGTAGCCGTGTGTCTAATTGCCATGTGTTTTTTTGAGAAGTGAATGGTACATCTACACGCTCTCTAATGTGAATCTCATCAAAAATAGCATGGTTCATTTCTCCATAATAAAAATCCCTTACTGGTGAAGTAGGGGATTCATATTCTGTGTTATATCCGTATGCAGAAAAACCTAATACTGGAATATGAATCACCTCCTTATTAACATCTTTAGATTTATTGAATTTTTTTAATTCAAACTAGATAAACTCCATTAATACGCATTCTCCAATAAGATCCACTACTGCTAGGTGGATCTTCATAGCCGAATTTAATATAATGACTACCATTTATATCTGAAACATCCAATATCATAAGTTGCATACTTCCAGTATATTCTTCAACGCTCCATTGCCTGATAAAGTCATTTACTCCAGTAGACTTGTTATCCGAAATAGAAATCATTCCAGCTCTACCCATTATAGTGCTATCTGTATTCATGTAGATAAAGATTGAATTTATTCCATTTAAATCTATTCTTTCTTTACTAACAACAGTACTAACTGGAACGTAATCATTGTGAATAGCTATGGAAAAACTTGTATCACTCATTGATATCGAGCCTACTCTGTGATATAGTCCCATTTCCCAGTATTCATTAACTATAGGAAGTTGATTTACATTATCTAATAGGACTCTACTCTTGGCATATTCTGTGGCTATTTGTTCAATTTTATTTGCTAGTTGAGTAAATGTATCGCTACCACTCGCTGGTACACCTTTTCCAGTAATGGCGGTAGCAATTTGATTTTTCCCATTACTGGCTGACGTAAAAGCTGCATCGGCACGATCCATAGCGGATTTTACTGCTTTAGATGTTGCACCTGTTTCAGATGAATCACTAGTAGTCGAGTCACTTAGTAAAACATGACCTCGCTGAGTAGTTGAAGCAAATGTATTAATATGATCTTCTAAATCTTGGTTCAAACTAGAGACATTATCATTAGTTTCATCTAGATTTACTTTTACTTCATTAATTGCGCCGACTATGTCATCTTTATATTCGGTTTCTAATTCTTGTAATGAACCAATTTTTATATCGCTATTCAACTGTTCATTACCAATCGAGCCATGTTCAATTAAAGTTCCATCGGAGTAGATAACTGTTTCATAAGCATTTTTAAATACCCAAAATGTAAATCTTGTACCTTCATCCCATGTACCATTTGTTTTTTGAATATATACGTTGCCATTTAGAGTGTAATGTACGCCTCTGGTTAATACGGTTGTATTTTGAGAAACAAGTAAAGTATCTGTTGAAGCGTTAAATTCAGGAATTTGTATGTAGACGACTGATTCCGTCTGATCAAGAGTGACCGAATTAGTACGCACAATTAGACGATGACTTGCTCCTTTAGATACGAATAATTCCCAAAAGTTCTCATCTGTAGGAACATTGCCAATTGATTGTGAGGTACATTTATAAACAGAACCCAAATACTCAACGGCATGATTAGTTTCATAAATATAGGAAGGGTCATAAGCCCCTTTAAATACCAAATCAATACCATCATCGCCTTTTTCACCCGAATCACCTTGTAACCCCTTTTTAGCAATCAATTGCCAATAAGTAGAGTTTGTTGGTAAATTTCCAAGTGTATCTTGTTTAGCCATATATGTTTGATCCATATATTGAACAGTATTCCATTTGTAATATTGAGTAGAATTTACATAAGCTCCACGATCCCTAAATTCATTAAGTGTTGCATTCCATTCATCTTGTTTTTCCTTCAAATAACCCACAATTTCACTCAATAAAAACATCTGCAAGTTTTGAACAGCTTCTTGAATTTTATTGATATCCTGTGGTAAAAGTAGCTTATTTCTAATTTCTCCTGTTAACTGATCTAGTTCATCATCTAGTTCAGGAGTCCTACTTGTCATAGCAGATAATTCAAAATACCTCTGAACTTTTGGTTTATCACTATTCGTTATTGTTGACTGTAAATTAAATGTATCTACACTATTAGGGAATTGAGAGCCATCGTTGAGTATTGCCCAATAGTCTGTATCTGCATTGATATTTGGAGTTTGAGGATCACTTGAGCTGTTCTGATTCAAACAAAAAAAGATTCTCCGTGAAGAATCTTCGTCTGGTCTATATAAAACTACATCATATCTTTCATAGTCATAAGAGGAATTATAGTTACCTCTAAAATTATAAGGAACCATTTTTCATCTCCTTTCAATCTAAGGCTAATGCCTTAAAATCAACATCATTATTTATTTGTCTAAACTCAACGTAATATCGCTTATTTCTTTCTACTTTATTACTTGCCCAGAAGGTGCGAAGTCCAGATAAAAACTTGATTTTATATAGGAAAAAGCACTCATAAATATCATTATATTGCAATCTGAATTCTCCAGTTTGCCCACGTAAAATTAATAAATTTTGCTTATGTGTAGGCTTCTCTAGCCATAAGCTAACTGTTCCATTTTTGTCTAATCGAAATCCCTCATCAAAATAAATTCCACAGCTATCACGCAAATCTAACATTTTATTATTTATATCATTAGGATCATCCAGAAATATCATTTCTTCATCTTCGCATATGGGCTTAGCTATAATCTGTAGAACATTCCAACTTAAGCGAACAGCAGCTAATTCGGGTATATTCTCTGCTACAGGTAATATGTTAATGGTCGGTTGACCATATAAAACATTAAACTGTATTTTCCCACTTGCGCCAATTAATCCGTAATTGCTGGTTGCCTGAAATTCAATATAATATGTACTATCACTTTGTAAACCAGTGAACAAGTGTTGCAAAGGTAGTCCGGTTAAGATAGGGGAGGAGTTAATCAATACCTCTGCTGAATTATAGAGAAAAGCCTGATAGGAGCGCATTGACACTCCTTCAATTTGAGAATATTCAGCTTCGAAAAGAGCAGATGCATTATTGATAATACCAGTTGTAGTAATATTAACCGTTGGCTTTGTGGATGCTCTGAATACTTCCGCATATGATGAAGCAGTAGAACCATTTTCAGCCCACACTTGAATTTGGATTTTATATTCATAACCGTTCGCTATTGATCCGGCAGCTAAAGTATAGTTCTGATTGTAACTATTTGTTTGGGGGAGTGACCATACTAAATTGTCTGTATCATTTCTATAGATGTTAATGGCAAAACTTGTTTGAATTGCTCCTGACACTTGCCAAGTAATCCGTCGAGATTCGTTAAAATCAAAATTTCCACCTTTTAAGTTAATATTAAAAGGTTTATTAATATTCATTCTTTCACCTCTTTCAAAAAGAGAAAAGGGGTGTTAACCACCCCTGAACTTAACCTTTATTTGTATTTACAAAAGTACGAATACCTTGAAGCATATCGTATGGATTATCCGCTTTTACTAAGATGTCTTTATGAATATGGTAATGAGTTTCAGTTGTTTGTGGTTGTAAACTTAAATTAGGTGTAACCTTACTCATTAGATTTCTCATGTTAGGAAGAGCGTATTTGGTAAGATTTTCTTCAGGAGAGAATAATTCATTTTTCAATGCTAAAATTGCTTGCTCATCTGCATTAGCATTCATGAGGGTATTCATCAATTGTGTGACTTTATTTGGCTTTCCACCCTCGACAATGCCGCCATCATGTTTTTTAGTGATTTTATCTCTGATTGAGCCAATAGCGCCGCCGATTGCTCCACCAACAGCGCCACCTGCTCCTCCTCCTACAAAACCACCTATAACTCTTCCGATGGTACTTCCAGTTTTAGAACTGCTACTTCCGCTACTACCACTCTTTTGTTTTGGAGGCTCCGGAACTTGAACTTCAAATAATTGATTGTATAAATCCTTTATTTTATTGACTTCTTCAGCCACTTCCAACCCAAAGTCCTTCATCTCTTCTAATGCAGATCCATACCAGCTATTCATTAATTCAGAATAGGTCATTGTTCCTTCTCTGACGGATTCAATAATGTCATCCCAATTCTTTCTTGTGTCTTCGAGATGTTGGTCTTGTAATGATTTAAGCTGAGCCATTTTATCTCTAGTGTTTGCAACTAAAGCATTGTATAAAGTGTTTAAAGCATTGCGTTGAAGATTGATGTCATTTATTTCTGCCCTGTGAATTTCTCTCGTTTTGTTTAGCTTTTCTTGGAGTTCATTAATTTCATCTTGACGGGCTTTTTTAATATCTTCACGCTCGTATTGCTCAAGCATCTCGTCACGTTGTTTGACTAATTCATTGTAGCGACCTCTGTCATAGGTAAGGATGACATTTCCTTCTGCGTCAATATACTCAAAACGTCTATCGTTATACACTTTATCCATTTCTTCTTCTAGATCACGTAATCGTTTGAGTCTATCTTCTTTTTGATATTGTTCATCTAATTGCTCTATTTCTTTTTGTCTGAGATCTATTTGATTTTGAAGAGAATCTTCAATTTTCTTCTGTTCAAGCTCTCTTTGACGAATTCTCTGATCGATAAGTTCAATTTCATCTTTAATTTGATTGGCATATTGAGATTGCGAGCGAATCATTTTCTCTAATTCAGACTGATTATTAGATGTGGAATTAGCCATTTTTTCAATGGCGTTTGCCATATCAAGAATTGATTTTCTCGTTTGATCGAGATTTTTATATACTCCAGATGCAGATTCTACAAACATGGCGTTTTTCTTAAATTGACCATCAATTCGCTCTAGTTCGTAAATAATCTCATTGATGCTGTGCTTAAATTCATTAGCATTAAATATATCCTCTGGTTTAATTAATGATTCTAGAGTTTTATTTAGTTCATCATACTTATTTTTCAAAGTATCTAAATATTGAGTTTGCTGTTTAGTTAATTGATCTGCAATTTGATTTTGAATATATTCTCTTGTGTTTAGAAGAGTGAGTTGAAATTCTTTTTGTCTAATAACTGAAGTTCTTATCATTTCATTATATTCTTCTTGCTTCTGTATAGATAAATCTTTAGTTCTTAAAAGTTCAAGAAGGGTTTGTTGTAATTCTTTTTCTTTATTGATTTGCTCCGTTGTTATACTCGCTTGCTTGCTCAGTTCAAGCATGTAATCTTTTGAGCCTTCTTTGTATAAAGCCATTGTCTTTGTTGATAAGTCATATTGGTAAGAGAGTTTATCTAATTCTCGATTATATTCACCAATGACACTCTCTGCAAAAAGTTCATCTATTTCTTTGATTAAACGAGATTGTTCTTCGATTTCTAAGTTCGTATCCGACAACGCTTGTTTAAATTGATTAATTGAAGCTTCAGTTAATTTTCCTGATTCAATCGCTTTAGTATATTCTTCTTTAATTCGATTCATAAGACGAAGAGCTTCATTTTCGTGTTTAAGTCGATCATCTAACATTTCACGATATTCAGGAGAGTAGGGATCTAATTTGTTTAATTCATTTTCAACGTGTTGAAGGGATCGGTTTTGCTGTTCAATTAATCCTTGTAGCTGAGTAACTTTTTCTTCAGTGCGTGTGGCATTACGTTCAGCTTGCTCTATGGTTATACCTTGTCTGCGTAGTCGAGTTTCATCACGAAGTACGGCAAAATCATATCTACCTTGTTCAGAAATATCTGTTCTGTTTGAGTATTGTCCAGCCTTATACTGGATTTCATTTAATTCCTTATCAATTAAGCTTTGAAGGTAGTTAATTTGATTTAATGCTTGGTTGCGGGCTGCTGAGCCTTCTGGATTTTGGTCGATAATGTTCTGCTGTTCTTGAATTGAACGCTCTAATCTTTCTATTGAACGATTGTGATTTTCAATTAAACCATTTAAATAATCTTCTTGAATTTTTTGCTGCTGCAAATATAGCTGATGTTCTTGAACTTTTAAATCTTCAATTGTTTGGGCTTGATTAGCAAGACCTTGTTGATATTGGGCAAAATCGCCTCCGCCTTGTGCTATTTGCTGAAGAACGGGTAAAGGGTTGACGGCTTTACCATTTTGCAAATATTCAAGATGAAGATGAGCACCTGAAGAGCGTCCAGTGTTTCCTAATTTACCTATTTGCTGACCACCTTGTACTTGTTGACCAACTTTTAAACTAGGCATTTCCATAAGGTGGAAATATTTAGTTACTGAACCATCCATATGCTCTAACGTAATATAATAGCCAGCTCCATCTTTTTGATAACCAACTGATTTGACAACTCCACCCATAAGAGCCTTAATTGGATCGCCTTGTTTACCTCTTTCCATTGGGGCGAGATCAATTCCATTGTGCATACGTCCATTACGCATACCAAACTGAGAAGTTTGACGGAAATTATTAAGATAATATGAGGCTACATCATTAGAGACTCCGCTTGTAGAGGATGAATTATTATTAAATTTACCGTATTCATTTAAGACTTTTGGAATGTAATTTCGAGTTTCCTTAAACGGTATATTACCCCATTGACCATTATTAACCCATTTCTGAACATTGCCGGGACCCGCATTGTAAGCAGCTAATGCTTTTTCGATATCTCCGCTAAATCTTTCAAGTTGCTGTGCGAGGTATTTAGTTCCTGCCATAATGTTTTGTTCAGGATCATTTATGTTGGTAACTCCAAGTTCTCTAGCGGTAGCAGGCATTAATTGCATTAATCCCTGTGCTCCGGCAGAGGAACGGGCATTTGAATTGAAATTAGATTCTGTTTGAATGACAGCCGCAATTAGATTTGGATCAATTCCGTATTGTGCAGCGGCTTTATTAATATAAGTAGCGTATTGACCGCTATAAGACGATGAAGACGATCCACCATTCATCGAAGAAGAATTTACTACTCCTGATTGTTGAACGATTCCTGCATTTTGTAGTTTTTCTAATTCCGCCCTCTGATTAGCTAATTCTTCTCTTAGTTTTTGAGTGAGGTTGATTTCTTCCTGCTTAGCTTTTAACCATCTTTGAGATCCCTTTAGTAAGTTATTTTGAGCGTTTTGCTGTCTGGTTAGTTCACGATTAAGAGCCTTGATTGCTTCTTCTCGCTTATTAGCTAAATAAATTGAGTCTTTTTGAGATTTATTATTTTTGTCGTTTGCTTCAGTATTCTTATGATAAGATTCAGCTAAATCATTTACTGCATAGTCGAGGTAAGTGTATGAATTAGTTGCTTCCTCATTTTCTTTTTTTAAGTCACTTAGAATAGTGTGCTGCTCTTGGAAGGCAGTATTTAAATCGTAAATGACTCCACTAATGCGAGTGATTTCATTAGAGAGTCTTTCTTGTTCGCTTCGGTCAGTCGTGTTAGACAATGCATTTCTTAGACTAGTAATTTGAGCGTTATAACTTCTGATTTGAGCTAGAGTCCGCGCTCCCATTGCGTCGATTTCTTTTTGCATCTCTGCAATTCGCTTCTCAGTTTCTTCGATGGTTGCTCTAGTCATTTCTTTTTGATCACGAATTGCTTGCATACGTTGCTGCTTAGAAGCTGTTATAAATTCAAGCATCTTATCTGTCGATAAGCCAGTTACTTTGATGAAGTCTGGGTAAGCTTCGATTAGCTTATCTAGACTTGATTGAGAAAGCTTACCGTCGGTGATTAATTCCTTGTGAGCAGAGGAGAGGATGTCGAGTTCATCTGATGTGGCTGATGCCAGTGCCATGTAATCGGATAGGGTAGGGTTAGTTTTTTCGGCTATGTATTGAGTGAGTTCTTCGAAGGATTTTTCAGTGAGATCGATGGATTCGGATTGGGAGTCTAAAGTGTCAGTTAATTCCTGCATAACCCCATCGACTTCAATATAAAGAGGAATACCTTCTTCTATAACTTCATTGTATTCTTTCGTAGTTTTTACAGGAATTGTTCCTTCTAAATCACGAAATACACCAAGATCAACCATTTCTTGTACATGAGCAGTTTCCTCAACAGCTCTATTTAACGCACTAATAGCTGATTCTGCATCATCAGATGAGAACCCTGCATTTTTTAAAGCATCTGTCCAATCACTAAAATCTTTTGTCCCATTTTGAAGATTAACTGACATGTGGGAGAGGATTTGCAACTGCTCTTGAGAAAAAGTTTTTAGTTGATCGGTTGAAAATGCTTCACCGAAAGATTTGCGAATAGAGGAGAGGGTTTTAGTGAATTTAATTAATTCATCATTATTTAAATCAATGCCATCGAATCCATTCTTTTTGATCTCAGATATCCAGTCAAAATCCAGATTACTTAAGTTAGAAGCATCTTCAACAGTATCGGCAACTGTTTGACCTATTTGCTTATTAAGATTTAGAATTTTCTGCTCTGCTTCAATGATTTTTTGTTTTGTAGCAAATAATTGCAGTTGATTCCATTCAATGTCGAAAGCAGAGGCAGTATTGTCATTTTGCAATCTAGAAATTTCTTCTTCGTAAAAAATTACATGCTTTTTCAATTTATCAATATTATTAATTTCTTTATCGATATCTAATTGCAGACTATTAATGTTTGAATCTAAATTCAGTCTATTCTGCTCTTTCTCCAGTTCAATTTTTTCTTTTAATAGGTCAATTTCCTGTTGTAGTAAATCAGAGCTTTCAATCAGCTTGTTCCCTTTTTCATCTAATCCACTAGCTACAGTAGGTAGTATTTCTGCTAATTGATTCTGTAGACTTACAAATTCCTCTTCCTGTTCATTTGTTAAACCAGTTGTTTGCTTTAATTTTTCAAGTTCTTGGAACCTATTTGCAAGTTCATCAACTGTGTCACCTTGACTTCTAATTGCCTCGGTGGACTTATTCATTTCTTGCTCTAGCTGCCTTACTTCTTCTCTATTCTTCATGTAAGCTGAGAAGAGCTTTTCTAATGCAAAGCTACCAAGCATTATCAGAGCAACAGGCGGTAAGGCTCCAATCATGAAACGTCCCATAGTTGCTAAAGCTGCACCAGTTGCTGTTGCACTTGCACCTACACCTGAAATTATACCTCTAAGTGTAGTTAGCGTTCCCGCTTGAGCTGCGGCGGTCGTTATATTGGTTCTCATTGAAGAATTAAGTGCTACAGTTGCCACTGTTGCCGCACCAAGAGCTGGAGGCAGAAAACCAATTACACTAATGATATCTGAACTAGAAGATAAAATTGTAGCCATAGTTTCTGAAAATGCTACAATACCATCAGACAGAAAAGCGTCTCCGACAGTAATAGCCATTTCAGTCCACGAATTTTTAAATCTGTTTATGCGGGCTTCTAATGATTGTAAGTATTGTTCATTCTCCCTCATTCCAGATCCTGCGGAATTCATGGCTGTGTTAGTAGCTTCGATGGCTCTAGAATGGTTATTCATCAAAACCAAGAAGCGCGAGAGCTGATATCTGCCGGCAATTTGAAGCGCAATAGATTGCTGTTGTTGAGAGTTCAAGGAACTCCATTTACTGCCTAATTCATCTAATATATTTGCTACTGGACGAACATCGCCCTCCATATTATGTACAGCTATACCAACTGAGTTTAATGCATCAATTGAACCATCCATTGTGGTGATTCTGGAAAATATTGTTTTAAGACTGTTCAAGCTGTTACTTTCACCTAGTTTAAAGGTTACTGACCAAATACTATATTTGGCGGTAAGGCGCTTCAACCTTACTCTCTATGTCTCCATAGAAGTTCAGACTGTCGCTTCGCTATGCTTAATAGCGTTCTCACACTCAGTCGTTCAGCGTGTATTTAAACTTCGCCCCTGTTACCCTCGTCTAAACGTTAGGGCGTCCAAGTCAATAAGTGAGAATTTTACATCAGCAACTTTTCACCGATGATATTTCCAGATTCCCTCGTAGTTTCTCCAATAGCAGTGGTATAACCAATTAGCTCATGCAGTGAAACACCAAATGTCTCTGCAGCACCTACTGACTTTTGGATAGATTGAACAATATTTTGAGAAGAACATATAATACCCTGTCTTTCGACATATTTAATAGGGGTTAGACTATATCATAATCCTTTAAAAAGGATTCTCAGCGCTTCGAAGGGCAGCTCATCTTTCCCTCCTAAGAATTAGTCGTTACACCTTCAAGAAAGTTACCTTTCAAGCTTGGCACGGTATTATCATATTATTTTATTAAGTATTAAAATAACTTAGACTTCCACCGTTAGCACAATAATGTACACCCCTGAGCAATAGGGTTCACTGAGTTATCACTATATTGTTACCAATATAGGCGACTTCTTCAAATCGCAAAATTATTATCGACTTCATTTATGGCATCAACCGCAACCATGATATCTGTATCGCTAATTTCCTTCATGCCCATAGCTATAGCAGTTAGACCACTTGCCGCTTGGTCAACATCCATTTCCGAAATATTGGAAAATAAGGTAGATGCTTCCGTCATGGCAATTAGCCCATCATCTCTAAAGCCTTGTCTGGCGAACGTTTCAAGCCCAGCGTTAATTTGGCTTATTGTATTACCCAATCGCGTTGCCAAATCAACACTTTGCTGAAGAATATGATTTCTATCGATTTCTCCATTGGATACCCTCATTAATGAGGTCATTTGACTGTCGATCTCGATAATTTGTGTTAACATATTTTGGAAACTTCTGATCGTACCAAAGAAAGCGGTACTGGCTGCCATCCAGATAGGGAACTTCCATTTTTCACAGTAAAGCTTTTTATCTTTACTCCCTCGGAGTTTCCTCCTTTGAATCATGTTGATTCATGATGAGATAGCATACATTTTTACCCTCGAATAATCGATAGGGTACAGGAGACTCGTGGGTCTATTATATTCTGTGGATAAAAACACAGGTTCAAGACCTATGCGTTACGGTGATATTAAACTTTTACATTTAATATTTACCTCGGTATTAGCATATCTTACGACTTAGCCTTCACCGATTTTCCCCTGTCATAATCTAGCCTATTACTAAGCTAGACGGCGATATTCCACCATTGCATTCTGGAATGCCCCAGCCATTGTATTAGTATTAGCAGTCACACGTTTAGTCTGACTGACAGTTTCCGTTAGAGACATGTTATAATCTCTTATTTTATTTCTTACGTTATCTGTTCCTACTTCTAGTGATTTAAACTGATTTTGCAGGTCAGCTATTGCCCGTTTATCAATAGATGGGTATTGTCTAATTGCCTCACTTGCTTTATTATCAAATTGCCTTCTTGCTAAATCTAGATCAAATTGAGTTAGTGGAGTAGAAGACACACTGGAAGCCTTCACTCTTAGCTTATCTATTTCTTGCGATAGCCTTTTAACTTGTCCGACTGACTTTGTAGTATTAACCGCATTACTGAATTGTCTTAATTGATCTTCAGTAATTTTTCCTTGATTATGTAATTGATTTAAATTAATTCTAAATTTACCTTGCTCTTGATTTAATTTAGCTTGATTAGCTGTTGCTTGGCTTGTAACTGTAGTTAATGACTTCATCTGTTCTTTATATTTATTCAAAGCAACTTGGCTAGTGCTTGTATTTAATCTACTAGATAAATCATTAAACTGAGATTGAGAAATACGACCATCTGATTGCATTGCAACCAATTCACGTCTCAACTTAGCTCGTTCCTGAGAAAGTTTTCTTAAATTATTATAATTTTCAGTGTAAACTTTATTGGTTTGTTCACCATGTTCATTATATTTAACAACTTCCTGCCGTGCCTTTGAAGCGCTTTGATATGTCTCATCCCAAACCTTTTTACCTTCAGAATTCAAACGTGATGTACGCTTTACTAAATTCTCTGTTTTTTGAATTTCAGAGTTAAATTTTTGAGCTGATTTCTCATTTTTTTGAGTAGATGTTGCTATTGAATCAAATTCTTTTTTAGTCTCTTTTGCTACTTCCGATGTTTGAGCCATTGATTTCTGAGTCTGCTTGGCTTTTGATTCGATCTCAGAAAATGCCCCACCTACACCTTCCCAGTGAGTTCTTGTTACTTTTGCGCCAGTGGGGGAGGTGACTTCTTCTATAACTTTCCGTGTATTTAAAGCTTGATCTCCCAGCGCCTTCATCCGTGTATTAAACATTTCAATTTGCTTTAAAGTATCTTGATTAACTTTAATATTTAAATTTAATTTCTTTTGATTAACAACTTTCTGCAGTTGTTTAATTGAATTATTGATTTCCCTTACAGATGTACCAGTATTAATCCCTGCTGTAATCAGCAACTTCAAATCTTCATTCATTTCATCAACTCCTTTCAAAGCAATTAAAACACAAAAATCCCCTGACTCCAGTAGAGTAGGGGAGACATGGGGCATATGTATAAACAAATATCGAAACCACGAAAAAGACCTCGCTCACAATGGAGGGAGGTCTTAAGCCTCTTGCAATATTGCAAGGGTTAATAGGTTAATTGCACAGCCTCATTCCTTACGGAAAGGGTTAATATAACTTTTGATACTTACATCATACACGTTTTGTTGTGTTTAGTCAACTATTTCTTTATGAGAAGCGATTAACTTTTCACTAGTAGTTACTTCAGTTATTCCCTTAGTTAATTCACTCATAATACGAATTTCTTCTTCTAATTGCAAAACTTTTTCTGATAATGAGTTTATTTCATCATTTTGTTTTTTGGAATAGTAAGGAGCATAAGTGAAGGATAGTCTTTCTTCAATCTGAACCATTAATTCTGTCTTAGCTATTGTTTTGTGTAAGTCTTTGATAATTCTATTCTTAGAGATTGATTGAATTTGATGTGTTAACAAAATTGAATTATTATCAAACTGATTATAATCGGCTTTCTTTACTCGAATAATCGCTTTTTCAATATCGCTGGAAAATTTCTTACCTTTGTCCGATGTTATAGGCAATACTTCTATAACTGAACCAAAGTCTTTTAGTACGACTCCTGCATGATTATGCGAAAACTCTCTACCTATGTTGTGATGACCGAAGTCAATGAATAAAATTCTACCTCTACTATAGGTTTTGGAAGCTACTTCTTTCAAGACTTCTCTTTTACTTCCGTAAATTCCATATTCATTCCAATCATCATTCCACCTAACGAATTTTGATGCATTAATTAAATCTTGATTTTCAATTACATTTAGAGTTTTTTTCAATGATTCATTAATTTTCAAGTGGAGTTCAACAAACGACTTCACCTTAAATTCTTTTAAAAGTCGCTCTTTTTCTTTATTAGTTAAGTTCTCAAAAGTATGTAAGATACTTAATATATTCATTTCTTCACCTCCCATCCGTCATTCTACCATTATACGACAAAATGGGAGGTTTTTACTAGTATATTATACGCTCTATTTCATCCTCAATACTTCACGAGTATGAGCCTTCATAGCAGCACCAACAACATTCTTGACTTCTCCCACCCCTAAAGGGGCAAGCTCTACACCTTGCGGTGAAACGAGTGGGATTCTTTAAAAGAAGTTTGGTCAAATGACTCTTATTCTTAATGGGCGAGCCAAACGCCCTCTAGCTTGTAGGATTTCACAATCCACCAAGTTACTTTTGCGTAAAATATTTAAAGCTCCATTAATATCAGCATTTAGCTCATATCCGGTTTTCGTGCGGTAAAGACCACGTTTTATACGTTTTCCGCTAAAAATGTGCTTTTCTTTTTCTTCTGGATTCCAATTCGGAATGAGGTCATTGTCAAAAAAAGACGCTTTGCTTGTATAGGCTTCTTCTTGCTCTTTGTATTCAATGCCATATCGCTCACAAAGATTAAAAAGTTGCTCTCTCAAATTTCCAAATGGAATTTGTACAAACTGCTGATTATTCTTTTTGCCAATATTGATATTTCTCTTAAAATCTTTATTGTAGCCCACAACTAGATTGCCGATTTTGTTTTCTATGCAATAGTTAATGATGTGTCTGGCGCTTTTTTTTATGGAATCACTGATTTGACGATTGCGCTTCAATGTTATAGCGTCAATCTGCTTCGTGTATTTCATACCCTGTTTCATGGCAATGGATTGTAAACGTGCTTTCTCTTTGTTGTATAGACGGTTAATTGATTTGATTTTCTTTCCATCCATTAAAAAGGATGCCCCATCTGTATCAACGCAAGAAGCCAGATTGTCTAATCCGATGTCAATAGCTAGTGCTTTGCTACGATCTAGCTCTGTCACTTCATACGGTTGCTCATAGACGTATTGAATAGAAAAGAATTGTCCGTTGTTTCTTGGGACGATTCGTACTTCTTTTATCTTTTTACCCTCTAGTCTTGAAGGGAAAGGTATCAGGATTTGTTGGAAATTTGGATTCAACTTTTTGTACGCATTTGAAACAGCTACACGGAAAAAACCATCTTTAATACTAATTGCATTTGTAGAAAAAATGAGTGGAAACAGACCATCTTTCTTTAAATATCTCGGTAATTTCACATCTTGAAAGCGGTATTCATCTTTTTTCGCTTTCTTAATTAGATTAAAAAAGCTTTTAAAAGAGCGATCTACTACTTTTAAAATTTGCTGTGAAACACCCGCTTGAAGCATGCCATAATTTTCATTGGTTTTTGAAACGTGATAGTTGGATTCATAGCTTAAAAAGCTTTTTTCTGTAAAGTAATGTTGTCGCACATTATACAAGCCTACATTGTAAAGGTTTTTTGCATAGTGACACATTTCTTTCAGTTGTTTAAATTGCTCCTTAGAAAGACCTCTGATTTGATTGCTTTGAGTTAAATACATGACCATTGTTCGTCACTTCCTTTTTTGCTATATGTCTATTATATAACAATTTTTTGCATGAAAAACAATTTGTGTAGTGATTTTTCGGTCAATTAAGATGGCAAAAGCCATCCCTGACCGACCTCACTATCATCCCATGCCTAAAGGCGATGGGTTTTTCCGTTCGGATAAGCTATAACGGTTGTGTGTTCTGATTTTAGCTTCTTGTACATTCTTTTTAATTTCTCATTATCAGACTTTAGTATTTCATTTTCTTTCTTTAGTTCACAATTCTCACGATATACTGAGTCTATCTGATAGCCAATTTCTAAGCGAAGTTCATTTGCTTCATTTTCATCAGATCTATCTTTCTTCATGTGTCTATCCACGTTGCTCTTGATCTTATCTAATACTTCTTTGTCAGCAACATGTCTTATACTATATTGCCAACGACTATTTACAGTAGAGAATTTTCTGTTCAATTTTTGACTTGCTTCTTTTAAACCCTCGGTTAACGTCCCATCGTTATTAACGCTCATTAAGACAGAGTTCAAAACAATTAGGTCTTCTTCGGTTGTCCATGCTGGCTTTCTAGCCGTTTCTTTTTGAGTAGGGGAGGCAATCTCTTCTACATTTAGCAAGTATGTTCTCACTTGCTTAGCTACTTCTGAATCACGAAGCAACATACCGACACGAAGGATTGCTCTACGGGGGAAGAGGGCGATCTGTCTGGCATATTTTAGCTTATTGTTAAGGTTGCACCCTTGTAGGGTGTTACCTTTAAAAATCTTTAGCTCAGCGCCTTTTAAGACATTGTATCCATCTTCAATTACTTCGTTTCGATTGTCTTCTACGACACTTTCTATTGTTGATTTTGAAACCCCGTAAAACTCTGCAACCATTTCAGTGTTTGCATTTTCTCCATCTGGTAATAAGCTTAATTCTTTCATACGCTCTAAAATCTCAACTTTGCCAATGAACTTATCTCTGACATCTTTTCCACCCTCAATTAATTGCAACTCATTCACTTTAGCACCCATTTCTAACATCTCCTTTTAATCTCATTATTTTAGAACCTAGCTTACAGAACTTCATCCTTCACTGTTACCAACTCAACAACCATCTCGCTGCTATGTACATATGCACCTTCGTCTGTTAATTTCTTCTCAATATGATTTTTGATAGCGGAGAGAATTTCGTTAGCTTTCTCCAGTGCCGATTCTTCGCTTTCACAATCAATATCAAGAGAAATTACTTGTTCTGCACTCACATACAATGTGTACGACATTTGATCAACTCCTAGTATATTGGAATGTTTTTCTTGCTTGAGTACAATATACCACAACGTTAATTAACGTTCAAGATTATTTTGTTTTTATTGGTTATTTTATTGAAAGTATGGCTTTTTGATGTTAAAGTAATATAAAGAAAGTTATAGAACGTTATAGAATTAAGTTGTTGAAAGGGAGTCATATATTGGGAATTAGAGACCTTAAGCATAGGAGACCTTTAAGTAGCACATTGCGAAATGATTTGTTTGAATATCTAGATCAAGTACATCGAGAGACAGGGATGCCAAAAACGAGACTTTTAGATCGTGCTGTTGAGAGATATTTAAATGATGAATATTCTGAGATAGTGGAAGCGATGAAAAATATAAAACAAAATAAAAACGACTAGAAAATTTTCTAGTCGTTAAACAAATTTTTCTAGTCTACTCATCTCTGAATTAATATAGCTAACATTCTATACAACCTTATTCAATAATACCTATAATATCTCTTACTATTCCTATCTGTTCGTCTAGATCATCAAGTTTATCTATCTGCCTCTTTAAGTAAATATCTGAAAGGGTTTGCTGTGCATTCCAAACATCATTAAATAATTTTTCTTCGTCGGGACTCATTTCAAGAACTGTGGATGAAAAATCTACATATGACTTCATTTCCGAAAGTACATTTTCATATTCACATTTGTCAAATGAAGAGTAACATTCCTCTATTTCTTTCATAGTCAAATTGGCATGGTGAATAAATACATCTCTGATCTCATGACTTGTAGACGCCTTCGTACCACACCCACCTAATATTAATAAAATAATTCCACTAAATAAAATCAGCCTTTTAATCAAAATAAAACCACCCTTTCTATAGTTAGTAAGCTAATACCTTATTATTGGTATGTATTACCTACATTATATGTAAAAGGGTGGAATGGGGCAAACAATTAATGAAATTATAAAAAACCAAGCTCTTCAAAATCAAAATCCATGACTTCTTCTCCATTATAGTTTAATTTTAGATAGGTGAGAACATCTGTTTCTTCATTACTCCAATAAAACTTCAAACATCCAGCAGAATAACCTTTCCAATCAAAAGATTTCTTTTCATACTCATTAAATTTATCATTATAAATATCAACAGCGTCTTGAAAACTATTTGCTTCTGTAGCTTCCACTCCCAGAATATCAAATTCAGTATTGCTAATCCTGTTATTCAGGTCTAAGTGAGCTTCTGTAATTACGAATCCTTCTACTTTCTCATCCTTATCTAACTCAATCTCAGTAGAAGTACCGTTACGGTAAAATTTAATCTTTGTTTGATTCTTTTTCACCTCTTCACAACTCCTCATCTTCATTTTATCTACAAAACCTCATTATCCGCAATCGCCAATTTCCACTCGACATCTCCACTATGTATATCCATTGCACCAATTTTCCTGCCACTTATGTCATATAATACTAGTTTGTCTCCAAAATTCAAGTCACTTATCCTCCTATAAGCCTCCATCAAAGCCTTATCCTTATCGCATTCAAGCTCCAATGACACATCATAACTAATCGTCCCAAATACACAGCTTTTCATTTTGAACAGCTCCTTCAATATGACTTTCTTGCCATTATTATATAATATTCGATAACGAATAGTCAATATGAATTTAAGTTTTTTCCTTGTTGATTTTTTAAAACAAATTAGTCATAATAAAGGAGTATAGGAGGTTGAATATGCGATATATAGTGACTCCAAAACTTAATGAACTACTTAAGGAAAGAGGAATGACACAAGTAGATTTATCAAAAATTACAGGAATAGGACAAGGAACAATTTCTCGATTTGATAAAAATAAACAACATAAAGATGTGCATCTTGTGACTATTGCTAGTGCATTAGATGTAAAGATAGAAGATTTATTCTATATTTTTGAAGTAGATGAAGCGAATGAGAAATTAATTACCGAATAACGCATTTTTCCCATAATAAAAAGACATGAATTAATTTTTACTGTTCATGTCTTTTTATTATGGAAATGGAGTGGGGGAGGGGAGTAAAAACATTCAACACATTAATTTTTTTCTTTGGTAATTTTTTTGGCATTTTTTAAAGCCTTGTCTAATCTATTCTGTCTAATTTTCTTGTTTTTCTTTTCCGTTTCTATGAGGTGAAGAGACTTTCTAATTTTCATAAGCATCATCTCCTTATTGATACCTATGAATATCATTCCCTCTATATGTCACCTTCTAAACCGCGAAAGTCATACACAAGTGGTATCAAATCTTCAGGTGGATCAATGACATATTTCCACTTAACAAACTCATTCGAACGATAAAATTCCAATAATTTTTCATCATTGTAGGATTCAAGAACTAAAAAACTAATCCCTACATTATTTCTCATTTCATTCACAGTATACAAAATCCAATCCATGATAGACGAGCCAATTCCCGAAGATTGATATTCTTTTTTTACACCTATACAATATAATTGTATAGCAGGGAAGAAAGTTGGATAAGAGCCTCCAAGAAAAACTTTGGTTGCTGATTTGGATATTCTATCTGTTAATAAAATACAAAATCCCACACATTCAGAATTTAAATAAAACATATTAGAAATTGCTCTTTGTTGCTGTTCTAATATTGATATGTAATGTTTATAAATATGGTCTACCTGCTCTCTTCCGGTATTTAGAGCAGGTAGACTGTCTCCGTACCTATATCTTTTAACTGTTATATCTTCAACATTGACTTTACTCATCTTGGAACTATTTAACCTCTCTGAATTAATAATGCATTCTTTTTTGCTCGCTTGAGTCTTTTTTCTCTGTTTTGCTTACCTGTAATAATTGGGAATTCTTTCAAGTGTTCGAATTCAGGTTTAAATTCAAGAGAACGAAGTGGTTTTACCTCTTTAAGTTTTTCAAGTTTTTTTGTCATTTTCATCGCTCCTCAATTTAGATGAAAAAATAAAAATGTTTTAACTAGCAATTGTTACTAGTTTTTATTATGTGGATAAATTAAATAACAAATATCATCAGGATTTAATTTTTATTAATCAACTTAAAAGGTTTCTTAATATTGATTGTTAACATTCAGATGCCTTTTTAATTATTATTTTTCTAATCCTCATAAATTCTTCATTTTTCTTGGGTTTAAAAATAAACTGGTATTTTACAGATGCTTGAAGTCACTATCTCCTCCTCTTAACTATTACTAAACTCTTATTTTTAAGGAAATTATACCATTTTTATTTAAATTACACAATTGTAATAATGTCATTTGTCAAGAACTATTTTTACTCACATGTAAACCCCTCTCAGAAGAGGGGGAGTAGATCTAAATAAAATTTATTTCTTCTTTTCATCTCTATTTTTCTTAATTAATTCTCTCATCTCACGTCTAAGCTGAGCCTTAGATTTTGGTTTTATGTAATGTTTCTTACTAGTTTCAATAGATTCATGGTTTGCCCATTCAGCAACCATGTCGATATTCCCAGTCTGTTCATATAGCAAGTTCAACTTTGTTTTGCGAATAGTATGAACATAAAAATCTTCAATTCCAATAATAGTACCTATCTTTTTAACTCGATTTTGAATAGTTCCATAATCCATTGGTTTATAATTGCCCTTATATTTAGTTAAAAAGAATGAATCAATTTCTAAATTATCCATCTCTTTTCTCATTTCAAGCCATTCTTCAATTAATAGCTTAGTTTCCTCTTCAAATGCAACTTCTACGATTTTGCCTCGTTTTTCTCTTATATTTTCAAATACCATATTCTCTAGATCTAAGGAAGAGATAGTTAAGCGAGATAGAGCGCCAACCCGATTAGCGGAGTCTAGAGCTATATTCCAAATAAGCCTATCCTGAAAATCATATCGTTTATCATTCAATAAGCCATCTTGGATTTGTAGAACTTGCTCTTCTGTTAGATAATATGAATCTCTGATTTTTTCGTCGTTTGCACCCTTCATTCTTTCAAGCTTCTTATCAAATGGGTGTCTATCAATCAATCCTCTTTTAAGACTCCATAAATAAAAACTTGAAACAGTACTAAGTTTAGTGTTTATTACTTTCTTATTATTAAATAGAGTTTCTTGGCAAAAACCAATAAATCCTTCCATAATATCTACTGCTTCTTCCATGAATTCTTCGCTATATAAGCCGATATTATCCCATTCTTCAGCTAAATAAACTAGAAAGTGATCCATGTAATTTTGATAAACCTTATAGGTAGTTTCTTTCACATCTTTATTTTTGATAATCGAGCTTTTTAAATATTTCTCATATAACTTCCTATTTTCTTCTGAAATGAGGGATTTCTTTTCAGGAGTAAAATATTTTATTCGTTTGATCTTTCCCAATAAATTCACCTACCTTAACAAAAAAGTAGGAACCACGTTATAAACGCAATTCCCACTCAACATCAATCAAAACTATGCATAATTTTAATAATTTCAATTATCGTATTAGATAACTTTAAACCTAAGCTTTCTTAAATCTTTTTTTAGAGCTTCATTTAATTTTCCTGACTTTATTAGCTCTTCTCTTGTATTAGCCGTAAATGGGCGAGGGACACCATCATAGGGGAAACTGTATGAATAGCCTTGACCAGTCTCAACAACTTCAGCAACATAAGTATTTCCATCTCGACGACTATTAAAAATAGCTACGCCATTTGCAGTGTTAATGACTTCCCATTCTTCACGCAATTGACCAGTACGTTGATAAATTCGAGGATCATAAACGGCATATACATCTTCATCAACTCTGTTTTTAGCTGTATCAATTGTTTCTTTAATAACTTCACCATCACGATTTTGAACAGTGTTCTTTAACTGATTATTTAAATAAGCGAATAACTCATTTAAATTTGTAACATTTTTCTTTGCCATCTTCACACATCCGATAAAAGCGTTCTTTTAATTAGTTTTTATTTTTCTTTTGAATAGGGAGTAGGAACATAAGAAAAATGTGAAACTTTACATACTGCAGCAATATCCAATTATTGACCTTATTGAATAGGTTTATTATTTACAACCTCATCTGCACTTTGATCTATCCCAATTTTTCCAAATGCCTTTTCAATAGCTTCTCTGTTCTCTAGGGGAAGTTTTGCCAGTTCCTCATTTATTTGATTGAATTGCTTTTCCATTTTTCCTACAGTCTCAATCAATTCAAAACGGCGATTATGTACAGATTTGATTGATTCTTCTGGGAAATAACTAATCAATTCTTTGTAAAAATGTGAATTAATGAGAATTTTAAACTCATCATATACTGTTTTTGCTTTCTTACCCTTCGTAAGCTTAGCATTAGTAAAATGCTTGATGATAAAATACCCTAGTATATCGTCTACTTCGACTTCCTGAATAACAATCTGCTCCTTTTTGCATTGTGCAATAAAGCTAAAATAGTCAGCAACACAATCACGCACCTTTTCAGGCTTGAAAAGAGGGTACATTCTAATTACAATCTCTTTTTCGTGACCAATGGGAACAAAAGGGATGTCTATAAATTCATCATACATCTGTACTTCTTCTTTAAGTACAGAAGAGAGAAGAGGCTCTTTTTTTGAAACAGTCTTTTGAATCTTTTTAGATTGCTTTCCCAATCAAATCACTCCTTTTAATCCTTTTAAATTTACTTGAGCGACCTCGAACGAAGCCACTCAAGTTTATGTATATTATTCACTTTATTTATTCAATAATTTCTACATCAACAACGTCAGTTACAGTTCCATCAGTAACACGAATGGTTGTTTTGTCACCTTCAGTAGCTTCACTTGCAATTCCAACCAAACCAGAAGAAGTAACTGAGGCAACAGAAGTGTTATCAGAACTAAAAGTCAATTCAGAAGCAGGAACAATAATATTCGAGTACAATCCACCTCTAATACCATATACAGTTAACTGCTCAGAATCTCCTCCAGCACCAATGGAAAGTTGAACTTCAGAAGGGGAGGCAGCCAAAGCAGCGAGTGTTGGTGATTCATTATTCAAACGTTTAATGTCAATGTGGGCATAATTATTGTTACCATCAGCTAAAGCTTTTCCTTCAAGTGTAGATGTACTCACTCCGTCATGTGTCATTTCTAAACTGAATGAGCCGTTAAGTTTGAACTGTGGAATAGTAATTTGCATTTCAGCAGACTTACCATCTTTCGTATAAAAGTCTGAATTCATTACTAATTTATATGCTTTCGGGAATTTAGAAGCATCAATAGTAATGTGATCCATAATTGTTTCATAACGGTAAACTAATTTAACTTCTGAGCCTTCTGATCCTGAAACGGTGATATCTTTACCATTAGGAATAATTGTTAAAGTAGTACCATTAGCTGCCTCAACATAAACATTCCCGATCGGTGTTTCTTGTAAAGTTGCAGAACCACTACCGTCCAAAACCACAGTCTCTTCAATGTAGTATTCACGAAGTTCATTTGCAATTTGAGCATTGTTGTTTAAAGCAATGTAGTCTTCAAGAACTTGACTATCCTCAATAGTTGCAGTAATCATCTTTTGATAATTAAAGTCATATTGAAGCTGACTTCCCTTACCACCGAAGATTTCTGTATTCTGGATTTCTTGAGCAAGGGCAGTACTAATTAAAGTTTTACCTTTCATGACAAGCTGATCTGTAGTAGTGTCAAACATATAGACATCTGCCACAGACACTAAAAATTGTTTATCCTTAGACATTGGAAAACCTCCATATTATATTTAATTTATTTTATTTCAAGCCTTTTTCGGCTGAAAACTTATTGAATTCACTTTCAGACATTAGGATGTCTTTATTAGGATTTGTCTCTTCTTCTATGTGTGAGAGCCAAGTAGGTAACTTATCTGGATCTTTAAAACTAGCAAATCCTGAAAATTGTGCTTGCTTTATGGCTTTAGCAGTCATCAAATGATCCATTCTTTCGATGCCTTTTCTAAACTGATAAATAGTAAGTTCTTGTATGTAGTCATAAGGCATTTGAAAAGCGCAATGATACGCTACAATTTGCTGTTCTAAATCAGCTATTTTCCCTTTCTTCTTCTCCATAAATTCACGAGCTTCTTGCATTTTTTTCTCTAACTCTGGATCTCGAAGTTCTGTATCATTATAAATACAGTTTTGTGCAAGGATGATTTCTTTTATCGCTTGAAAATCCTTTTCAGTAATTACTTGATTGTTACTTAAAGCAATTTGAATTCGTTCATTTTCATTTTGGAATAGAGTAATCTCGTCTTTGAGAGTAAGAAGCAATAGTTCTTTTAATTGAGGAAGAAAATTAACTGTGTTAGTTACAGCCAACTCTATTAGATATTGAAGGTAGGACATCTTTATGAATTTGACATCTTTTTCTTGGAGTTTATATTTATCAAGTAATAGACAGTTAATCGAGTTTAATAACTTATCATAGTCACCAATTTTTACGGGATATATTTTTATCCCTTTATACTCATGAGGCTTTGCCCACACATCAGTTAAGCTTTTCATGATACCACCTAACCATTCGAGGAAATAACTTCAAATCTCAGTTGATATCCTATGTAGTCTTTAGGTGCTCCAATTTCATAGCCGCCAGCAAAATTTAAATTTCCAAATTTCATTGGTTTCTGAAATAAATTGTTACTTGTGTAATCAACTAATTTTGAAAGTCTAAAATCTACATTGTCAATTTTAGCGTGAACAAGCAAATCAATGACTACTTGCTGATCTGAAAACATGTAATTATTTCTTTTAGGTGGTCTACGTCCCATATAGTATAGGAGGCGGCACTTTTGACTGGCATCTAAATCGCTAACTATTTTACTAGCCTTTATGACATCATAAATAATACCCCATTTTCTATCCTCTTCCATCTGCAATATAGGAGGACGATTTTCATCTATAACACGTACATCATCATCTCTAGTTTTGGAGGGGTAGAAAAGTAACCGGAGGATTGTTTCATCCTGAGCAAACTCAGAAAATAACTCCCTCATTATATATTCTTGCTCCATCTAACCACACTCCATATAGTCAGGAAGCTTAATGATCATTTTGTCCAATAAGCTCATGCACTTGAATATTTCACGCCTCACAACTTCTTGATTATTATCCATAGTAAGAAATTCATTATAGAGAAATTCTAATGTATCAAGAATGATGTCAAATTCGATCATATCTTTAAGAAAGGGGAGGCGTTCACCTTTACCTTCTAACTCTAACGAGAGACTATGAATATTTTTAAAGGCGGTGTCATTATTTTCTTCATACATGCACAAGCAGTTAAACAATTTATTCTTACGATTTTCAAAGTAAGCTTTTGTTTGTTTGATATTTAAATAATATCTCTCCTTTTTATCCATAATAAAATCCCCATTTTAATTAAATTTTATTTGTTACTTAGTTGAATTCTTTCCACAAACAATTCAAGAAAACCTTGGTTATTTTTTACACGAGTTTTATCTACATTTGAAATTTTATATTGGGAATCATACATCTGAAATTCCATACCTTCAGTAATTAAATTTGCATTCGTTCTGTATGGAGTTAAAATTGATATGCGTCCCAAAGGAACGTTAATTTGCTCGTAAAATGTAGTATTATAAGTAGTACCATTTTCATTAGAAAAATGACAAGGTTGTTCGTAATAGATGGGTGTTGTATTATAAATAGGCTCGCCCAATGATGTTTTACCAGTGATCTCTCGAATTTCGTCTACTTTGACCTTTAGAATATTATTGCAATATTTAATAAGTGTTTTTTCATATATTTTATTACTGAATGGGTAACTAACTGCAAGATAATACTGGTCTTTATACAAAATTAGATCGCCCATTTTCACGTCACCAGTATTAGATAATAAATTAAATTCATCATCTTTGTTCCTTGATTGAATAATTACATGTTTTAACATTCCATCTACATTTACTAAATAAGCTTCAGGCGATTGCTCTAAAATTTCATTAAAGACGGAATAGTAGCTTTCAAACTCACTTTTTTCAAATCCGCTCAATGGGGTGGGGTTAGACATCAAATACCAATCATTTGACATTTTCAATCCCCCTAATCATAAAAAGAATTATCTTTTAGTTTATTAATAGCTATTTTTATGTCATCATTCAATTTATCCATTGCATCACTCATTGTTCTTTTACTATCTGACATTGAAGTCAATTTAATATCTTTCCCCACTATATTATTAAGCTTTAATATTCGATCTCTTTCTCTTCCTAAATAAGACCTGTACATGAGTAAACCCAGTAGATTTATTTCAGGTTGAGACAGATTTTCTTCAAATTCTTCGAGGTTTTTATTATATTGAATTTTATATAAGTCTAATTCAAAATCACCTATTGCGTTAAGAAGAAATTGATCTTCTAGTCCGTGTGGGAGAGGGGTGATTGATTGGAATTTAGTATGGAAAACATTCAATATTTCAACTTTAGGGGTTGCCATCTTATCACCCCTCTGTTATTTAGTTTTGATTTTTGGTTCTTCGAATTTATAACCAGTGTGTTCTTCTAAGATTCTAATTTTTTCGTAATCTTTAAACTTACTTTTTCTCGCATGTTCCATAATTGCAAATTTTTCATTTTGAAGTGTCACATGCTTATTCAAATTATCCTTAAAAGATTTATCTGTTTTCAATTCTAGAATACGACTCATTTCCTTCTCATCTAAAACTTCCTGCTTTTTTGTGCTATTTTCCTCTTCAAATCCAACTAATACACGAGTATCTTTATCTTCTATGTACACTTTTGCTTTTGATCCTTGTCCATCTACTCCAACAAAAAAGACATTACCATCATAAATCTGAGATTGAATCTCCGATCTTTCAATTGGAATTCGTCCTTTACTTGGAATTTTAATATCTCCAGCTCGTTCGATTCGTCTAAAATAGATGTCCCATGCACACAGGTTTTTAACATAAACTTTATCGTTCATATTTAAGTTTGACATAATAAACACTCTCCTTTTACTCTAAAGTTTAGGAGGGATTATTAATCCCTCCTAATTATTTATTTTATTTTTAATATGATGGTGCTGCAAAATTCTCATCAGAGATCAAGCCGATTTCATATTCACGACCACGTACAACTTCAGCCCCAATTTCCATATCGTAGCGAGTTACTTCTGTGCCAGTTTCTACACTTGTACCAGTCATTGAAGTTAATCCACCACGTCTAAATACTTGAAGTGGGGAAACTGGATTTCCTTGAGGAATTAAGAATAGTAAACCTTCAGGAAGATAAGTTTTAAAATTATCTCCTGCACTGTTTAATTGTGTGGTTTGATATTGATTAGGCAGTTCAAGAACAGGGGAGCCGTTGTATGTTTGTAGCATTCCAGTGAGGCGAATTTCTTCCATTACTGCTTCAGATAGTCCAGTAATTGAAGGAGAAGTTGACTGATGACCAGCGAAATCACTTAATTGTGAAACGACTGAGTAATCACCTGCAATAGAAGGACGACCAAAACGTCTTATTTTCTTTAGAGCGTCATCTAAAGCAGATTTTGTGATACCAGCATTCTCACTAAAATACTTGATTCCAGTGGCATTTTTAATTCCAGTATATAGTTGATAAACTACATAATTCATTGCTTTATTCATCATTACTGTTTGTACTTGTTGTTTTCCTTCAGCAATTTTATCCAAGTTACCACTTGCAACTTCACGATAATCTACAGCAAAACCTGCTGAAATAGTTTTAGTGTTAATTGGATACTCTTCCCAACTAGTTGTACTGAAACCAACATCACCGGAGCTAGCTTGGAAATCAGCATTTAGAGATTCGTGCTTATAAGTTTGAACCATTGGTTGTTCGTTATAAGGAATATCTCTGAATCTACCCATAAAGCTAAAAAGTTGAATTTGCTTTTCTAAATGTGGCTCAATCGTGTATCGAACGATTGAATTCAATTCAGCTTTTGCAGTAAAATCTCCTGCATGAGCTTTGTTTGCCAACTCTTTCACATGATTAACTACTGTATCAACCTTTTTCCCATATTGAGAATAATCTTTGCCTTCTGTAATAGCAGAAAAAATCTCAACAATTTGAGATTTTGCATTGAATTTAGGCTGAGTGAATTGTGAATCTAAACGTTTATTATTAATTTCAAAAGTTAGTTCCATTATTAATAAATCCCCTTCCAATTTTTAATATTATTTATTTTAATTTTTTACTACTTTGCAAAGTAGACCTTTATCTCCATAAGTGGTCTTTTTTAAAACTTCAAGATATGTATTATATGAGCTGGAGTCTGCAATTACTGTTCCATCTGGCTTAATCCACTTTCCTGCATCTTCACCATGATCGGCAGCGTTAGCTACTACTAAATGATCACCAATACTAACTGTGTCTAAATCAGTGGCAACTACACGATAATCAACTTCAACTTGTAGTTCTTTAGCGTCTTCAGCAAGGAATCCACGAACATGTTCTCCATTTTCAATAGTAAACTCTTTATTATTACGAACCTCTGGTTTGTCGATAATATTACCCACAATCCAAGTCAGTCCTTGCGCTTCAGTAGCTGTTGCTGGGACAGAAGCGGTTCCTGCTTGATCATTCATAATTACACTCATTCCATTTTGCAAAGTAGATGTAGCAATGTTTCTAGGGTTATTGCGAACGTGTTTCTCAATCGCACCAATAGAATTAAATTTAAACATTTAAATCCTCCTCAAATTTGTAAATATTTTTCACTTATTTTTTAATATAAATCTTCAATATCTGGTGTTTCATTATTATTTACTTCGATTACATCTGAATAGATATCATCAACACTATTTGTTTCATGAGTAGTAGACTTTGATCTCTGCTCAATAATCTTCTTGGCAATATTAGAATTAATTTCATTAACAATTTGAGTGATTAATTCATTAGTAGGTTCTTTTTCACATTTATCAATTAACTCTTTAGCAATTTCTTTTTCAGAATCAGTATAAGTAGATAATTTTGAATTTAATTCAGATTGAAGTTCTTTTTTAGTTGATTCTTCTTTAAAAGAACGAAGTTCACTGACTTCTTTCTCCATAACCTCAATTGTCTTTTCTTTTTCTTCTAACTTAGAATTAACTTCTTTCAGTTCTTCAATTGTAGAATTCAATTCAGTGGTTTTTTCTTGGATCTTTTCATTGAATTCAGAAGTAGCTTTTTCTAGTTTCTGATTAATTTCATTAATTTCACTGTCTTTTGATGAAGTTAAATCCTTTAACTGTGATTTAAGCTCAGAAATCTCATTAACTTTTGTTTCTAATTTTTCATTCAACTCGGAAACTAGTTGAGTGTTTTGATTTTCAGGCATATTTTTAATATCCTCCTTATTAATTTTATTATTTAATTCAAGTAGTATAGCGGTATCATCTGAAGGTTCGATTCCAAGTATCGCAACTCCACTAAAGTCAAAATCCATTGGAATTCTTCCTTCTTCCTTCCATCCACTTTCATAAATAATGTTTTCATTTTCTTCTTTTTTACATATTTCAACACTTGTTTCGGGCATTTCCCCATCAAACATTTTAGATTTTAACCACTGAACAAATTTAGGATAGCGTTGATCATATAAATAACCTTCAGCGACCATAACTCTTTTTTGTTCTGCGTTAATTTCAACAGTGTCTATATAGGCATTTGTCGTTGTTCCTACTGCCACTGAATCTTCAAATAGGGGAGTACCATCTTTGATTTCTGACATTCCATGACCAAAAGGTTCATCTTTTTTATAGTAGTCCAAAAACTCAACAGCTAGAGGCATAGAAAAAGCTGATTCAAGGTTTTTTTCGATATATTCTTCTTTCCATGAAATGCCATTTTTATTATATTTAGTTGGATCATTATGTATTTCTAAAACAACCCATTTTACATAGGTTCTACCTGCGAATTTCTTGGATTGGTTTAGCTCCAAAATTCTTCCTTTCAATAATTCATCACCTCCTTTAATTAATCCGTGGATTATTATTAGATCCATTAGTTTTAGATTTTATCGTACTTTCATTTAATGGATTAGTCTCTTCACTTCTCCCTCTGTCTTTATTACTTAAAGTGTGGCTAGTTTGATGAGGAGGGAATCTTTCCGCATAGTTTTCTTTTTTCTCTTCTTCCATTAGACTGATATACGCATCTGGGTTGACTCCAGCAGAAGCAATGAAATATTGTAAGCTACCACCTGCAGATAAATAAAGATCTTTAGCGTAATCAAATTGCTTATCTCTATTTGCATGTGTAATAGGAAGATAGTAAACTTCTAAATAGTTACTTTTATCTTTAATTATGTTTGCATTTATAACTTTATTAAATTCATCTTGAATTTGATGAATCCAATTAAATATCTCTGCACTTACCATCTCAACGTTGGCTTGATTACTGGAATAATCTCCTCCTTGACCATTTAATAAGGAGCCAGAAAATCCTAAATTTGAAGATATTCTCGTTATCAGTTCTTCCTCACCTTTAATTTCAAGGAAATCTACATCAGTAGTTAATTTATCTAATTTTGTTCCAGAAGCAATCGAAAAGAAGTTAATGCCTTTACGAACACCTTTTGAAAAAAGGGCGTTCCTAATGTTCTCGTGCTGCTCTTTCTGTTGTTTTTGAGAAAGGGAAGAAGTCCCTTTTTTGTCGCCTTCAGGGAAAGTTTGATAAATTATAGTGCTATTTATATCATCTAATATAGTTCTTTTTGTTTCTGTAAAGTATTCATCATATAACATATCTGTAAAAGCTGCTAATCCTATTGGTCTTCCCCAAGGTTCATCAATTTTTGACCTTATTTTATTGGTAATTGTCTTATTATTATCTAGAACTGCCCATTTCTTATTAAAATCCTTTTTATAAGCTCTGTATGCTTGTCTAATTTCTTTTGGGAATTTTTTTAACTTTAAAGAACGACCATTTCCAGTAAATTGATCAAAGTAAGAACAATCAAACGCTATTACATATGATGAATTTTTTCTTCCTACAATTCTACAATAGTCGGTAGGCAGGGGGATAACACTACAATTGAAGTCATTGGAGTTTATTTCAGTTATTTGATCAATGTCATAATCACTGAAATGTCGAGGTAGGGAAGGGGAGAGATTCACTTCAAAATAATAAAAACAAGTTCCCTCAAGAGCAGATTTAAATATAATATCTCTTGCTATAATTTTATCTTTCATTTTTTTTAAAGATAAAAGAAATTTATCTTTATTTCTTTTATAGTTCTCATGAACTTTATTATTCCCATGAACAACACGATCCAAAGTTGGCAGAGCAGTCATATAATCAATTACGTTAGTGTATATACCATTTGCATTATACAAAATATTTGACGCATCTCTAATTTGTTTATTATTAGAAATATGATCCTTAAGTAATCTTTTTAAAGTATCTATATTTAAAACATTGTAAGATGTGACATAGGAAAAGGCAGAGGTAAGATTTGAGTTAAATTCAAAAGTTTTATTTTCGTCCATATTTCACCTCCGTTAAATTTAATTTATTTTAATTGTAGAAAAACGAAAAATCATACTCGTCGTTATTTTTACTCATTTTATTTTCTTGCTCTAATTCATTAATATAAACTAAACCATAACCTAAACTTGTAACACGGTCACGCTTGGTTGATTTACTAATGCGACCATAAAGAATATTCCCGTGTTCAGAAGACTCTTGTTTTGTATTGCCTAACTCATTAATAAGAATATCAGTATTTACAAAAGAGGCATACTGTTCTTCTGTCATTGCTTCAGATTTAAACTCAGAATCAACTACTGCCGAATTAGCTAATAACTTTAGACTTCCGTCTTCGAAACTTTTCTTCATATATGTATGCATAGTATTGTTAAGTTGATTTGTGGCAGCGATACGCCTAATAATTGGAACAGCATTTTGTAGACTCATTCGTTCTTCATCATCATCGGGGGCAAGAGGTGGACATTCGATCACTTCGCCTTTTTCATTTGTATATTCCCAAGTTTCGTCCAAAAGAGAAGGGAGGGCTTCGCCATTACCACGAACATCTAGAACTAACTTAATTGTGTTAGGGAATCTTAACAGCATTTCCCTAAGATATTTTGCTTGATTTGGTAACGACATTCCTTTATGTACTTTGATATAAACTACTTCCTTGCTGTATGCACCACTTGGCTTTTCTTTTATTTTAATTACAGTGGTACAGGCATTGTCGCTATCTTTTGCATTTGATAAGGCGACATCATGTGAAATTACATATTGAACTGTAGATTTTTTTGGTTGTTTAACTTCACTTTTTTCTAAGACTCTGCATTCCTCAGTTAAGTCATATGGGTAAAAGCTTTCATTTGAATTTCCAACAAAAACAGCTTCATACTCATAAGCAAATTTATCAGAAGTCATCGAAGGTTTATTTTTTTCTTTCATTATGTCATCTTCATAATAAATTCCGGCATTAACCCCAACAGTGTAAGGAAGAGTGCAAACGAAATAATCATTATTTCCTTCAGACATTTTAGTGTAATGATTCATAAAACGATCATACAGGTCGCAATTTTTTAGGTAAGCTGAACTAATATAAATTAATTTACCTTTCTCAACAGGAAGCTCATCTTTATCAAATTTCATTGATAAATCAATCATTGTCTGTCTTTTTGTTTTTGTCATTGGAACTAATATTTCTTCCATGATAGAATCTTTTATCAGCCTAGCTTCATCAGCCAACAACTGATGGAATCTCCATGATCTAGCAGACTCTCCATCATGACCAAGTACAATAGCTCTTATTTCAGAACCATTTTTAAAATGAACAACACAGTCATTCGCACCTGTTTTTATATCAGATATCTCTCTAGCTACATTGGGGTTCGAATGTAATTCACCTTTAATTTTCTGTATGATTACATTTCTCGCTTGCTGCCCCTTTCCAGAAGCAATCCCAAGTTTAATACCTTTATATAAAATTGCTTGACAAATAAAAAAGACTGCACTTAAATATGATTTCACATTGTTATCGTAAAGGCTTTTTATCCTCTACTTCTTACACTTTTCCATCGTGCAAGGTCGGCATACATTTTCATCCTTAAACCTAAGTTTAGTGGGATGATGCGGACTCTTGGGAGAATTATATTCTATAAATACAGTTTCATCTCCTATGCTCTGCCCCTGACTAAACTTTTACATCTAGCCTTCGGTTCGTGTTACCCTAATTACTGGAGGACTCCACGCTTAATTCCGCATTATTTTCCCTAAGTATTACTACTTAAGTGGGCAAATAAATAATATAGTTATCAAATTTATAATGATTCGGCTTCTTTTCTAGCTTTAATTGCATCTTCTTTATTTATGAAACTCCCTAATTGTTTTCTTTTACCGTCAAAACAAAAAGAAGCAACCCAACGATTACTTCTTTTGTCGAAATATACACCTGTTTTACCAGATGTACTTTTCCTATTTTGATTTATATAATTTAATGACTCGGTAAATTTCTCATGTTTTCTATTTAAATAAACAGTTGAGTTTTCATAAAAATATGTATGTATTTCATTAATATTATCGAATCCAGAGATAACCATTTGATATGCCTTGCCTTTTTGTTTGATCATAGGATTAATGTTTATTTGATTTTCTTTAAAGTGATATTCTATAGCTTTTACCATATTAAAAGTACCAACAATTATAATTTTTAAAGATTTCAAACTATCATATTCTCCAAAAAATATACAGCCATCTCCATCAAAATACCCTCTAATGAAATCTCTAATGTATTGTTTAGGAAGGATATTTTCATTCGGAAATGTTAAAGTTAAACTTTTTTGAGGAGTGCATCCCAGTTTAATTAAGTCTCTGCACATTTTAGTGTTGCAAACTACAACTTTACTAGAATTATATTTTTCTCCGTTAAGTTTTACAACTTTGCTTTTTATAGGTACATTTGATTCTATATCACTTAAGAATTTCTGTAAATGATCTCTATCTTTATCACTTAATCCTATTTCTAAAGACATCGCATTTAGTTTTTCATTTCGATAATATCTATTAATACATCCATCTGCGTACAGGAAGCCTAGCCAATAAGCTTTTTTCTCACAATCAATTTTTTCAAAGAAGTTTTTATTGTAGGTATACCTACTCATTAAACCTCATCTCCTTTATTTAAATTGTGAGACTATGATAATTATAATACTTACATAATCTACCCAGCCCTCGGCTTGCAATAAACATGGATTCTTTATACCGTGCCATAGACCTTAATATTAACCTTTGAAAAGGATAAAGGTTGATACCTAAAATATCAATCGCAAACTCATCAATATGATGTCTATAATAAGAAATGAACTTCCTCCAAGACTCAATATTAATTTGTTCTTTTTTTATTGGATCATGACTATCAGGATGATCAAAATTTGCATAAGTAAAATCTTTTTTTTGTCTACTTTTTTGACTGAAATTATTGTATGAACTCATAATGACACCTACAATGACTTATAGATGTGCTTAAAATCATCTATAAGTTTATCGTAACTATCTTTATCTAAATCATTTTTATGTTCATAAACATAAGTGTTACTTTCAACCATATCAACAATTTGAGAAAAAGATCCTAAACCAACTTCATTTATACCTCTTTGACTTTCCGAAAATTTTGCTGATTTAGATAATGTATCAAATATATCTTTAGCTTCCTTATACTTCTTATCTGCATTAGTAACGCCTTCTTGCATCTCTTGAAAACATTTATCCATGTGTAAGCTTGCTTTAGCAATTTTCTTTGCGTAATCTTTATGACTTAAAGTAACAACTTTAAAATCTCGATCTAATCCATTAAGATACTCTTCCAAATATTCAATTTCAGATGGGTAATAGTAACCAAGCCATTTTTTACTGTAAATCTTTCTCTCTTCTAATCTATTTTCACTTTCATAATTGTTTTCATTATCAAATATACTATCGTCATAAGTTTCTTCTTTATAATTCAAACCTAAATTTTTTAAATAAGTACCCAATGTATCTGTTTTCCCTTTGCAAGCCTTCTCCCACTCAAGCGGTCTATAAGGCTTATCAATTGCTCTTAAAACATTCCTAACGGATGATGGATCATTTTCATTCAACTTCTCTTTAAGACATTTTTTGCAAATTGGAGTTCTTGCATCTCCGTGCCACTCACTGTAACTCAAATAAAAATCCTCTATTTTCCGCTTATTGTCCAGACATTTCAGACACATTTTTAATTCCTTTGTCTCTTTAGGTCTTCTGCTCAATTATTTCACCTTCTTTACCTCAAAAGAATCATTTACAAAAAGCCTGTTCAGTAGAACAGACTCTTTAAAATATTTCTTTTAATTTATTTTTAAATAGAATCAGTAGCAATTTCTAATTCAATTGCAGTGTCATGATCAATGTACCAATCATTAACGTTCTTTTGATGCTTGATAAGTGTGTCTTGATCCAGCTTACTGCGTTCAATTAAAAACTCATCATATACTTTTTGTAATCTATCAAACTCTTCTGATTGTCGCTTAATTTCTTCACGGCTACCTTCAAGTCTCGAACTTAACTCGTGATACATGAGCGTAGCATATTTACTCATGAATCGACGATGACCAGCAGCAAAAATAGATAAACCCATACTCATACAGTAACCATAGCAATATGTCCAAACTGGTGTTTTACTTGAAACAATATGAGAAATTAACGACCACCCATCGTAAACTGATCCGCCATAGGAATTCACATAAATTTTGATTGGTTTTCTATCCTCAGGGTTAATTCCATTATTATCGTCTTCTAAGTTAATCCGTTGAATTAATGGAATATAATCATCGAGAATATAGCTAGATACATCATCATTAATGTTAATGATACGCTCATTAAATAAATCTTTTTCAATTATATCGTGAATGTTATTTTCATTATTCGTCTTAATTTCAATCATATATAAATCCTCCTTAAGTATTGTATAAAGGAGGCATCGGATTCCTGAGAATCATACCAGCATTATGCTATTTTATCTAATTTAATTAAATATGTATTTTCTGCGCCCTCATCTTCATCAAACACAATGAATTTTTGAGATGGCTTCGAAAACAAACGCTTTTGAACAGCGTGATCATCTACACCAATTAAAGATCCATTTACTGTTACTGTCATAAGACCATGCTCTTTTTCTACATTGTGATGGATATGACCCATGAATAGATGTGATGGTGTATAACCCAACATTTGTGGAATTGCCTTTGCACTATTAGCCACAGTATCATAGTTTCCATGTACAAACAAAACTTTTTCACCCATAATGTCTGCTTCAATTAATCCATCGCTATCTTTGATAATCTCAATATTTGAGATGCTCGAAAGGCGAGCTTCTAAAAACCAAGGGATAAGATATTCAAAATTCTCTTTTATTCCCACATCATTTTTATTAGCAATTACCCGACCATGATTACCAATAACGTTATAAAGCTTTACGTTGGGGAACTCGGAGCAAAATCTAGTTAATACTTGCGCTAATACTTCGGCAACATATGTTAATTGATTAACAATATCCTCATTGGATTGAACTCTTGTGCTTACGTGCAACAAACCAGCAAATAAATCTCCAAGTTGAGCAACATGCATAGTTTTAATATTATGTAATTTTCCATATTCAATCGCTTTAGTAGTGACTTTTTCAATGCGTCTTAGGAAAATATCTTTATTGAATTTGTTAAATCTGTTTTCTACATCCATGCCAAAATGCCAATCACTGAGAAGAAGAAGCCCTTCTTTTTGGGAGAAAGAAGGGGCAGGGGAGTGAAATTCTAAAGGTTTATGTAAAGTGAGGGAGGAGACAGCTTTAGTAATATCTTCTTTAATCTTTTCAAAACGTGCCTCATGTCGTATCATTTTACGAAATTCACGTTTTTGATCTTGATTACGAATTTTTTCTTTTTCAGACTCAATGCGAATCGATTCATATTTAGCAAGAATGTCTTCGTCATAGTTCTGAGATATAATAAAATCCCGCCATTTATGATATGAGGCGTGATCTTTTCTCCATTTAGATTCACTATAAGAACTACCTAACTCTTTGTTTAATAGTTCGGCAGCCTTATGAGAATTAATGCCATATTCATCTAAGTTGTCATATAGGCGAATGTGATATTCGTTAAACGACTCTTGTGGCTGCTTATTTAAGATATTTTCCATAGGCAATATCCTTATTCGCCATCTGGCAAGTGCTCAGATGTCTCAACAATGGTAATATCAATTCGTTTATCATCACCAGCAAATTTAGCAAGCTCAGTCATCAAGTCAAATTCTCTTTTTTCATCATCTTTCTTTTTAGGCATTTCAGTTAATGTTCCATTTTCTAGATCCAACACTACGTTTGTATATTTACGATTTAAAGTATCTTTAGCCATTAAATCCATCTCCTTTTAATCATATAATTTATTTTATTATAATAATTCTGCGCAGAGCTGCGCCAAATCAGAGCGCTCACCTTTTTGCAAAGTTACATGTCCAGACTCTTTTAAGTGCTTCATTCTCTCTGTTACATAAGTAAGACCATTAGAAAATTGATCTAGATAAGGGTGGTCAATTTGATACGGATCACCAACTAAAACAATTTTACTTCCTTCTCCAACCCGTGTCAGTATCGTCTTCACTTCATGCTTTGTTAGGTTTTGTGCCTCGTCAATGATAATAAATTGTTCAGGAATGCTTCTGCCACGAATATAAGTAAGTGCTTCTACTTGTACTATTTTTTCATATCCCTGCAACATATCTCTTAATTCTTTATCACTTTTACAATCGAACAAAAATTCAAGATTATCATAAATAGGTTGCATCCAAGGGCGAAGTTTTTCTTCCATTTCTCCAGGCAAATAGCCAATATCTTTCCCCATAGGAACAACCGGTCTAGCCACAATAACCTTTTTATACTTTTGCTCATCTTGAACTTTATGGAGCGCTGCAGCTAAAGCAAGCAAGGTCTTTCCGGTTCCAGCTACTCCTGACAATGTAACTAGGGGTATGGAATCGTCCAAAAGTAGCTCTAAAGCCATTTTTTGTTCGGTGTTTTTGGCTTTTAAACCGTATACAAAATCATTTTTTTCGTAATTATATAATCGATTCAAAGCGCCGTTTTTATTTATTGCTATTTCTTCTTGAGTCCCATTTCTTAATAAAACAAACTCATTTTCAATTAAATTATCGGTATCTAGATCTGCAAAACCATTTTTTTTCGAAATGTTTAATGAATGTGCATCGGTTTCAACAATTTTATATCCTTTATATTGTTCGTCAGTTGAGGAAATAACCTTATCATTCTCATAATCCTCAGCTCCGACGTCCTCAGCGTCAGCTTTTAATCGGACATTGACATCTTTTGATACAACAACTACTTTATTCTTCATTTGTTCAGATAACATTTTAGCAGTTGCAATTATTCGATTGTCAGCTTCACTATCTAAGAAATTGTCATACACTCGTGATTCAACTGGTGGAGGAGTAACTTTTAAAGTACCACCATTTTCTAATTTCACGCCCTCATGCAATTTTCCTTGCTTACGGAGTTTATCAGCCATTTTTGAAAAGTGTCGTGCATTTCGCCCAACCTCATCCATTAATACCTTTTTACGATCTAACTCTTGAAGGACAATAGTAGGGATAATTACTATATTATTATCAAATGAAAAAATTGCATTAGGATCTGAAAGTAAAACATTCGTATCGAGAACGAATACTTTTTTCATGCATTTACTCCTTATATATCTGACATTATTAGAGGTTAAAATAAAAAGCTTTATTAATTAATCAAGCTTTAAAAGGGGAGGGGAGTGATCTTATAAATTAATTAATAGGGCGGCGTATCCTATATCTCTTTTAACTTCCTGCCACTAAAAGGAGCTTTTGGCTCAATGTGACAGGAAGCGTATGGGGAACCTTTCCCACCTTAATTAACTAAATAAAACCACTATTTTATATGTAATATTTAATTTAATTCATTTTATTTTATAAATTAAGAACCTTGAACTGCTTCTTTAAGTTGCTTACCAGCTTTAAAAGCAGGATTTTTAGATGCTGCAATATCAATTTCTTCTCCAGTCTGAGGATTACGACCTTTACGTGCAGCCCGATCTCGAACTTCAAAGCTACCAAAACCTACAATTTGAACTTTTTCACCTGCAACAAGGGTGTCTTGAATAGCACGAAAAGTCGCATTTACAGCTAATTCAGCATCTTTCTTACTCATTTTTGTTGTCTCTGCTACCACATTTACCAATTCAGTTTTATTCATTTAAATCTTCTCCTTTTAATCAATTAATTTTATTTTAATAGCGGGAAGGTCACTCTTCCCTTGTAGGTTATTATCTTATTTTTAATAAATCTCTTAGAACCCTTGATATACAAGGACTTCAGCGATTGTTTAAAATCAATATTTTACACTATCCTGTCAATCCCTTGTGTATCAAGGGTTTCAGCGGTTTCTAAAACTTCACATGTTTTTTGTCTTTCTAGATTTCTTCATGCTAGTTCGCTGCCATTCTTTTTGTTTTTCATTGGAGCATTTTCTACAATACTTGACTCTATTATTAGCAACTTTAATTATTGTTCCGCAGGAGACACAGGATTTTTTCCCTTTGAGATTCTTAGTTAAATTTTCATAAAGAATATCTCCAAAACATTGCCATAAAGTTTCTTTTCGAGAGCTTTCCTTTTCATATAAATATCTTGTGAGTACATCAGTAATATAATATGGATCTTCATTAATCTCTAATAATTCATTTCGTATTTTATTATATACATACAATACTGACTTCGACTTTGTTTTCTCATCTGATTTTTTTAATCTCCACTTTTTAGATCTGTCTAACTCTATATATTTTTCAATAATCTTATTATCGACTTGTATTTTTTTGTTTTTTAATAGGAACTTATAATCGAATTCTCCTCCTATTTTTTTGAATTGAATTCTTTTATTAGGAATCATCCTTTCAAGCTTATTTACTACACTACTATTTAAAGGTTCAACTTCACTTTTCTTTTTCTTTTTTGCATAAGTAAAGAAGTGGGGCACTTTGTTTCTTGTGTAACTGTTAATTATCTTTCTTTTTTCAGAAGGTATTATTGGCAAGTAAAGTGTTTTCGCATAATCAATAACATAATTGTTATAAGCAGTGAGCCATTTAATTGCCTGAATATTAATTGCTTTGCTATTCCAAATCTTAGAAATTTGATTAGAAATGATCCCAATATTTCCTTTATAAGCAGCTTGCAGTCCCTTATAAATTTCTTCGCTGGTTATTTTACCTTTTTGTGCAGTTGCCATTTGGTAGTAAAGAGGAACTGCATTTTCCATATTTCTTTTAGCGACCTTAATTATAGTTTCGTCAGCGCACACCAAACTTTTATCTCCATCGCAGTCAAATTGAAGCTCACGGGAAATTAAGTCATGTACACTCGTATATAAACCCTTTGTAATGAACCATTTCTTCTTAATTGAATCAATAACATTTTTCCTAACTGCATGTTCTCTATACAGATGAGGACTTCTTAAACAATCTAATTCCTCATGCTCAGGGTATAAACTACAATATACCTCGCCATTATTTAATAAACCTTGAGGATTTTCAATGTTTAAAAAAATTCTTTCGCAAAAAGCATATAGATCAGGAATAATAAAAGTATATTTTCCATTGATTTTTAATTTTGCCGACCTAGCATCATTTACCATCGATCTCTTTTTACTTTTTAAAATCTCTTTACTGTAATAATCGTTCAATAGTGGAGGGTAGGCTTCTATAGACTTCTGTATGTAACTTTTATTTTTATTTGATTTAGTTATTCCTAATACTTTAAACATAGTTGATTTGTCAGTAGCTATATTCTCAAGCTCTGTCAAAGTAGGCTCACATACTCGATATAGTTCTTCATTAGTCATATCAGAGAGAGTTTGTAGCATTTGATAATTTAATTTTGCATCAGGTATATCACCTTCTTCAACGTTACATTTAGCTGCCTGACACTTATATTTGATAAATTTTTCACGATAATCCTGCCAAGAAGAATAGAAAGAAGCCATTTTAAATTGCGAACGAGTAAAGATCACGTCAATTTCATCTTTTCTCAAGTCCCACTCTTTCCCATATATATCTTTGATGATGTAAGCGGAATGTTCTTTAGCAAAATCATAAAAATCAAAAGGGGAGAGAAGACCTTTAATAAAAGGTAATCTAACCATAAATGATTTACTTGACACTTTAGGCAAAATCATTCCACATCCATCTGTATGAGGAATAGGGACACTCATAGATCTTCTAGTTACATCAAATGTTTTGTCATCTATATAATCAACTTCTCCGAATACATCTGTTTCAAGATCGTCAACCACAATTGCTCGATCGATATTGAAATCAATCCATTCATCTGTAGCACTATTACATAAAGCTAGATACGCCAAATACTTATTAGTATTCATGCCGCCTTTAGCATTAATATCATCTACAGTTAGTCCACATGTCAAAGATTTTTCATGTTTCTTCCATACTGATTCTTTGATAAACATTGTCTTTTTAGTTCTAATTTGTCCTGCCGACGCAGTAAAACATATGTATTTTTCATTATCTAAAGTAAATCCGTCCTGTATCAACTGCTCTAAAACTTGAAAAAAATACGTCTGTACCACAATTATATCGGTAGTTAATTCGCTTTGTTTTACTCCTATAGTCCTTGTTAATACTGAATCAAATAACGAAATGACATTTCTATCTACAAGAGATCTTTTTTTAAGTTTACGAGTTTCACTATTTTTTTCAAACTCTTTATATAAATCGTCTTTTAATCTTTTTATTCTTTTATTATTCCATATTAAACGAGTTTGTATTTTATCCTTTTTTTCTTTATCGATATCTTTAGAATTAATTATTTTATTTAATGTTTTTTTATATATGTAGGATTTATTTAATTTATTATGTATTTTTGTTTCAAATTCATTGTAAAAATTTGCTGTATCTAGGCTGTAAATATAAACTTGTTTATCGAGCAATAATGTTTCACCCCCAATACTCATGCATCTCATCCAAAATTTTTCTTAAAACTCTATCTTTATTTATGATCCCAAACCACCGATAGTCAACATACCAACCATATTCCTCATCAGTTTCTTCATTGTGTAAAATCTTATATTCTATATATTCAATTACTTCTCTAACACTAAATTTATGTTTTTTTAGATCCTTCATTATTATCCGCCTTTTCACAGTTTAATTTTAAATTCTTCATGACATTCCTCCTTTAAATTCTTTAGAGGTGTATATATTAATAATTTATTTCAATTTGTTTTTCCTTGCTAAACGCATTTTCTTCACACGCTCTCTTTGAGCCTCTAACTGCTCAGGAGACAATTCTCGTTTGCGTTTTTCACCTTTTCTAAATGAAACTTGGTTTGCTTCCAGCGTTCCACGAAGGGAGAGAGGGGCTTCACGTCCTTCCTCATAATCTGCTGTGAATTTTTTCATTCCATATGTATTGACTAATTTTGTGATATGAGGGGAGCAGCAACTATATACATCCCACTTATCAGTAACTCTATTAAACACTAAAACTGTTTCTTGTTCTTCATTTGAATACCCCAATAATTAATCCTCCTTTAAATATTTTCATTTGTATAATTAAATTTACTTTATTTAATTAAAATACATTACTTCTTTTTAGCACCTCCCTATTCTATTACTTGTACTAATTTTACTACAAATTATTATTTTAGTCAATGTTTTAATTTATTTTGTTTTTTAAAAATAAATGGAAATATTGACAAGTATACATTGCATATAACTAAATCACAAAGCGAAATATTTGAACATTTTCAATTCGCTTTAAAATTTTTTAAAAATTTTAAGGAGGTAGGCTGATGAATTATTTTGAAGCAATCGCATCTGATTTATCAAATAATGAAATTATGATACTGGGAATTTTGATGGATCATGATTCCGATGCTCCATTTAAAGCACTTAAACGTAAAGATTTGAAGAAAAAAATTGATTGGAGTCAGGCAACTTTCAATAAAACAATTATGTCTTTAGAAACAAAAAAGCTAATTGGAATCTTAAGAAATCAAATGACTCATGATATTTATATTACAAATTTCGGAGTTAAATCTGTTCATTATTCATTAGAAGGGGTTGAATGAACATGTATGGTTTCATAGGAGTTGGGCAAGGCGGGACTTCTGTAGTGAGTTTAGCATCTAAATTAGGGTATCCTTCAGTAGCAATAAATTTCAGTCAAAAAGATTTAGATGGCTGCAAAGAAATTCAAAATGAAAATAAACTTTGTTTAATTGGTTCCGAGGGAGTGGGAAGAGATCGAAATGAGGCACTTCGACTTATGAACTTTAATTGGGAGAGAGTGGTTTCATTTATAGAAGAGAGGTTTTCACACCCTTCGATTAAGATAATTTTTATTGCTTTTTCCACTGGCGGAGGAACTGGTTCTGGCTCTAGTCCAATGATTATTGAATTACTTAAACATAAATTAGGTAAGGTTATCGTAGCTTGTCCAATTTTACCTGATCTGACAGAAGTAACAATTAATCAACTTAATACCCTAGATGTTTTTTCAGAATTATCTAATTTACAAACGTGCATTCTGCCTATAGATAATCAAAAAGCAAACAGTAATCTAAATAAACACACTAAGTATATGGAAATAAATTGTAAGTTTATAAACCAAATTCATCAACTTTTAAAATACACACGAGAAGAATCATCTATATCCAACTTAGATGAGAGAGACTTATTGACGATCTTTGACACTGACGGGTTAGCTATTATTGGAGACATTAATGTTACCGAAGAATCGAAATTTGAAGATGAACAATGGATATATGAAAAAACTAAGCAGTCATGGCTATGTTCTATTTATATTGAGCCAGAGATGAAAAAGGTGATTAAAGCAGGAGTGATCTTTGATTATGACTCCAAAACTATAAGCAATACACATTCAAATAGACTATTTAGGCATTTTGACTTTGGGGAGCCAATTAACTTATTTGAGGGATATTATTCCACAGGCGCAAGCAAAATAATTACCATTTGCAGCGGTCTTTCATGGTGTGAAACACGATTAAAGCAAATTGAACAAAAAATTCATTCCGATGAAAGTCGAATTAAAAGTACATTACAACCTGAAAAAAGATATCGACCCGATTTAGATATTTCACTATTCAATAAAAAGGAACAAAAAACACAAGAAAAGAGGTCAATAACTGAAATTTTAACAAGATACCAACGATAAAATATTATACTGACATATAAACTTATTGTTACCCTCTTTGTTACCGAAAATCAAATTTCTGTTACCCATATGTGTTACCGAATCCGTTACCACTAGTGGGTAACAGAAAAACAGCTAAATTTTTGTCTTTTTAAGTTATCCAATTAACCTCGGTAGAGACAGGAATCAAATTATTATGAAATATTAAATAGGAGAGGATTGGTATGACTTGGAGAATCACTTCACATTTCGGTGAACAAGAAGCTTTCAGAAAAAATCCTCATAATGGAATTGATTTTGCTATGAAAGAAGGAGAGGAACTTTATTCAATTACCGAAGGAGTAATTAAATATGTAGACTATGGTGATAAAAATGCCGGAAAAACCGTCATGATTGAGAATGAACAAGGATTAACTTTTATCTATGGTCATCTAAGCAAATTTAACAATCAATTGAAAAGTGGAGATTCAATTGAAAAAGATCAGCTTATTGGTTATTCGGGCAATACCGGACATTCCACCGGAAACCATCTTCACTTCGGAGTAAAGTTTAATGACCAGTATATAGATCCATCTCAATATATTGATCAAATTCAAAATATGGGTAATGAAGCAGGGATTTTTAGTAATCCACACCATTCCATCCTCGATCTTTTAAGCAATAATCAGGAGCAACTTACAGAATTTATTAATATCATCATTTCTAATATTGTTATTTGGTTTAATTTATTATTTTAGCTTTTATTATTCCTTCTTCACTTAGAACGTGTAATGCCGTATATAACCGTTCTCTTGAAAGACCTGTTTCCCTTATAATTTTATTGCTGCAGTTCAACAAGTCATCTTCCCAGTCAAACTTATCTATTTTCCATCCCATAAAAGCTTCCATATTTTCCTCCTAAGCATTTTTGCCGTTATTATTAATATCCTTAATAGTGTCTGACAGTCTTTCTTCCTTGGTTTTTGCCATGCGTTATCACCTCAAAAATCATGTTACCTTTAAAATGTCCTAAATACGGAGGGGTTATTCATGAAGGAAATAAAAATCTCACTTAGAGACGAAACTTACGAGGAACTTGTAAAAGTCGTGAATTACTACAATTATAAAAATGAATTGCTAAAGATTGGTGAGGAACCAGTCTTAATTGAAAACTTCATAAAGGGATCAGTTGTCAAACAATTGGCTGAGATCCACACTCTCTTCAATTATGATGTCGTAAACCAAAATGAAATTGAACAAGGTGTAATTAAAAACCGCTTTAAAGAGTTACTTGTAAATTCAGAAGCAAAGCAAAAAGATCTTGCTGAAATAACAAAGATTGACCCATCAACATTAAATTTGATTTTAAATAATAAATCTCAAATGTCTTTAGATAATTTTTTGAGGATATGGACAGCATTCAACAATCCACCCATAAGGAGAGTTCTTTATAGGGAGTAAATTTTTTCGATTTAATTTGTAATAGTACAAATTTTCTCATGAATACACTTTAGTAAGCAAACAAAAATGAGGTGAAAAAATTGACTACAACAATATTAGGTATCGGGTGGTTAGCAATTAAGGCAGGATTAGTTGTGAGCACGAGTATTGGTTTGATTTCAGGCTTGCAAAAACATCATGATTTCAAACTAAGTAAGAAAGAAAGTAAATCACTTGATTTTAAAAGAAGTAGAGGAGGAAAGAGAAATGTCTATACAGGTGAACATGCAAGCGAAGTCCTTGAAGAGCTACGTCAAGTACAAGAAGCCAAATAAGGTTATAACAATTAGTGACAGAAACTCAAATCAACTAAGTTTTTTAGTGGATCAACTAAGAAAGGAGGTGAAAAAGCTACCAAACAGCAAACAAAAAATATTGGAAAACACCATTCCACTGCTCCTATCAACCACAGCAATTACAAAACCAATCAAAGCCAGTGCAGAAGAGAAATCAGTGGCAGAAATAACAGGTCTACCCACCTCGACAGAATTAATGGAAGTAGTCAAAATGCTAATAGACTATTCAGTAATAATTGGAATAGGGATCGGGGCTTTGGTTCTTCTTATAACTCGACTTTATTACTATCATCCAAACGAGAAATATCACAAAAAAGCAATGGAATCAGCATCAAATTCAATCAAAGGGATGACACAAATACTAATAACGCCCACCGTAATCATCATTTTACTAACTGTGGCAAAATTATTGTTGGGAGGATTGCCGAACTTTCAACTTCCCTTATAAATAAATATAAAAAAATAATCATCCCTGTTTCTGTGTTTTCCATGTCATTTATACTACTTAATTGTGAAAAAGCTTTTGCTCACACTAAATACAAGTCACCAGCTCAAATAATTTGGGATTTGAGCAAAAATGATGAGGGATTAGAGAAGGGGCTAATGATCGGAGAGCGTATAAAAGATCAATTAGATCTATGGGATGAAATTGGAAGCAAATTGAATCAGTTTTTTGATTGGATTGCTGATTTAAATTCAAAAATTGCTGTAGCTAGTATTGATTTGCTTGGCTGGTGTTACGAAGCTATTTCAAGCATCGTACTACAAATACCTCCATTTATCTTTACTAATGATTATTTTAGGGAAAACATAATGATTTTTTCGGGAGTATCAATAGGATTGGTGACAATAGGATTTATCTTAAATTCGGTAAAGCTTATGTTTAATCGACAGCAGAAAGCAGATAATTTTTCAGATATCGTAAAACGATTTGCGATTGTAATCGTAGGAATGGGATTTTCTCCATTTATTCTTGAAAAAGTCTTTTATTATGTCAGTCAACTATCTAGGTTAATCACTAAATTAGGTTATAGTGGCATGTCTACTTCTTCTGATTTGCCAGCTTCAACTCTGTCAGGACTAGATACATTAGCTTTCATTGGTTTTGACGTTTTATTGATTGGAACTTTAATACCTGTTGCTTTACAAAACGGTCGAAGATATTTTGACTTGTTTGTTTTAAGCGCCCTTACGCCTCTTGCACTGTCATCTTGGATATTTACCGATACAAAAAAATACTTTTTTATGTGGTATGAGAACATTAAAGATATTTGTATTGTTCAACTCACTTATGCTCTATTTATAACTTTTATAGGATTATTTATTTTTCTTACTAGGGGGACTTCCAGTGGATGGGAAGCTATTTTTCGCATAATTATCGTAGCAGGTGGTTTCTGGCGTATGAGCCATCCTCCAAGATTCATCAAGAACTTGGCTTCTACTTCAGAAAAAGGGATAAATGAGATGTTAAAAGGATATAGAGCTATGTTTACATTAAAGTCTCTTAATTTATCTACACCCGCTGGTTGGGTAAAGCTAGCTGGTAAAAAACTTCTTAGGTAAAGGAGAGGACATTGTGCTAAATAAAATATTGTCAAATTTTATAAATGTGAACGACGAAGAAAAATATTCATATGGTTATTTCATGATTAAAGATCATGAAAAGCTATTTGATAATCACTACTTAGAAATGGCACATGTGTCAGTTATATGGGAAATTAATAAACACGAAAGCAAGTCTTACCTTCATGCTCCTTATTTCTGGAAAAACAGAGGATTGAGTGAAGTTGTAAACGGAGTTAATATTAATGCTGCCAACTGGATTCGATTGAAATTGAAAGAAGACTCGCTCTTTCCGATAGGTGTAGAAGATGGTCTTTCACTCATTTCTCCTTTGCTTAGTAATCTCCATGTTTTTGATCCCAATGATAAAATAATAATTAAATTAATGATTAAAAAAAGGAGTGGGGCATGGAGAGATACTGAGATAGAAAAATATGAGCACTTTATCACCGGAAATGAGTTGGCGATAGAAAGTGGTTTTTATCGGTCAATTTGGAACATATTAAACCTTAAAGCAAAATCTAAGATTAGAAGTCCTATAAAAGAAATTGAGCAGAAAATAATTGATGATCAATATAGTTTTGAATGTATGATAGGTATCGATAGCAACAACAATAGCCAAATAAAATTAATTAAAGACTTAATAAAATATTCGTGCAAAAAACTGTCAGGAATGAACTGTTTTTTCATAGAAGAAATTAAAAGTGGTTCATCAATATTTTATGAAAAACAATATTTGAGCAGAAATGAGATAAATTCGTTCTTGGCTTACGACAATACAATAGAACTCACAAAAGATATAATTGAAGAAGGGAGGCACAAAGAAAAGGAGGGTGTTAATGCCGCAAACAATATATTTGATCTATTGCCAATGAACAATAATAAAAGTATAAATAATGAATATAGAGATATTTCTCTACAAATACCAAAAACATTAAAAAGAATAGGTGTAATTAAAAGTGAAAAAGATATGAAATTAGATCATGAAATGGATGGTCTTAGTTTTATTAGGTGTCAGTACTTCATACCAAAAGACTTAGTTTATTCAAAAATTATTGCAAAAAAGGAAGATGTTCAGGTGTCACTTGGAGTATCTTCACTGTCAATTGAACAAGGTGATAAACCTGACACCATTGGGTTTTTAATTGCCAAACAAAACAAGAATGCGATTTATCTCAGTGAAGTATTATCTGATAAAAAGACACAAAATTCTCTCATAGAGTTGGAAATTCCTTTCTTTGTCGGACTCGATTCATTTGGTAAACCGATATTTCGTTGTTTGACTTCTTTAACCCATCTTCTTATAGCTGGTGAGACAGGAGGAGGAAAATCCAATTTTTTAAATCAAGCTATTTTAACAATGCTCCTTTTTGTTCCACCTAGTCGCCTTAATCTTTATCTTATTGACCCAAAACAAGTAGAACTAGTACAGTTTAAAGAATTTCCTCACGTTAATTCAGTAATTACAGATCCAAAAGAGGCATCGTTAAAGATGGAGAATGAGGTTATTCAAGAAATGGAAAAAAGATATGAATTATTTAAAAAGAGAGGTGCTAAAGACATCAAGAGTTATAATCAAAAAAATCCCCATGATCCTCTTCCATATATCGTAATCATAATTGATGAATTCGCAGATTTAAAGATGGCTAATCCCCAAATAGTTGACAGTATTCAAAAAATAAGTCAAAAAGCAAGGGCTTCTGGAATCCATTTAATAATAGCTACTCAGCAGCCAAATAAAAATATTGTTGATACCATAATTAAAGACAATATTCCATCTAAGATTAGTTTCAGATTATCAACCTCTTCTGGATACAGAACAGTTTTTGGAACAGGTGTTCCATTTGAATTATTGGGTAGTGGGCATGGAGTCATGAAGTTAAAAGGTCAAATCAAACCATTTGAGCAATTTCAAAGTGCGGTAATTTCTTTAAATGCTAATGAGGAAGAAAAAACATATAAAAAAATTATCTCATATGTAAAATCGAATCGGTATTTAAATCCGAAAGTAGTAGAAGAAAGTCCATTGGATAAAATTAAACGCATTATCGCTAGCACAGGGGAAGTAAGAGCGAGAAAATTAAGAGAAGAGATGAGAACAAGACCAGAAGTAATAAAGGAATTAATGCATCAGTTAATTGAAGATAGATGGCTGATAAAGCATGAAGGGAATAGGGGATATGAATTAATAGCAAGCAAAGAAGAGTTAAACAAATGGAGGAGTTAATTTGCTCCTCCAATACAAATAAAAAATAATTATAATTTATTGACTATTGGTAGATTAAGTGATATGATTCGAAGTAAAAGGAGGATAGTGATAAGGATAAATAAAATAAATTAAAATATATAAAGGAGTTGATTATAGTTTGGAAGAAGTGATCAAAATAAAAGCGGTGGTTGATCATAAAAGGTTTTATAATGAAGAGAGTTCATGGGGTGTTTATGGATTCACACCCATTGAGAAAAGAAATGACATTATTACTGATAAATTCAATACTTTTGTAGTCAGTGGGAATACTTTTGAATTAATTGAAGGTAAAGAGTACGATCTTGAGATTGAATCAACATTTCATCCTAAATACGGAAAAGGGTATGGATTTGTTTCTGTAAAACAGGAAAAACCCACGACAGCAAGTTCTCAGCAAGAATATATAAGAGCTTTATTGCCAGAATCTCAAGCTAATGCGATTATCCAAAAATACCCAAATGAAAAAATATTAGACATGATGAAAGAGGATACATTTGATTATACAGACATACATGGCATTGGTGAAAAAAGGTATAAAAAAATCAGGAGTTATTTATTAGCAAATTTAGATATGCAAGATGCCATTACGGAACTAAAAGACCTAAATATTAATTTTAAGGCAATGAAAAAGCTAGTGGATCATTTTGGCAGTCCGGAGCTGGTAGTGCAAAAAGTAAAAGATAATATTTATTCCTTGTGTGAAGTTAAGATGTTCGGTTTTAAAAAAGTAGATGGGTATGCCATGAATAGAGGAGATGCTAAGGATAATCCCAATCGGATTCAAGCTGCCATCATCTTTATATTGAAGAGTGAGGAGCAAGAAGGTCATACATGGATGACAAAGTTTGATCTAGTTGAAAAGATGAAGGAATTGCTAGAGATTGAGCGTTCTATTATAGAAGTACATATTCAAGCATTAGATAAGAGGTATTTTTATCAAGATGAAAATAGGGTAGCTAATAGATATACATTTGATACTGAAAAAGAAATTAAGTTGAGATTAGAGAGAATTCTTAAAGTTGAAAGCAAACTAAATATAGAAGAAATCAATAATAAAATTAAAGAAATAGAAAGCGAACAAGGTTTTTCTTTTTCTGAAGAGCAAATGGAAGCTATTAAACTGTCATTAAAATACAATGTGCTAATAATTGATGGTAAAGCAGGAACGGGAAAGAGTACCGTTTTAAAAGGGATTATAAAAATTCATAATCAATACAATCATGTTGCATGTGCATTAAGCGGGAAAGCGTCAAATATCTTGGTGAAAAACGGATTAAATGGAATGACACTACACCGTACGCTTGGAACTGATGGAGTTAAGTTTAAATACAATGAAGAGAATAAATTACCATACCACATTACCGCCTTAGATGAGAGTGGAATGGTAAATATTTATCTTTTTAATAGCCTAGTTAAAGCAATTAAAGAAGGCTATAAATTATTTATTTTAGGCGATATTGGGCAGCTTGCTTCCATTGGAGCTGGAGCAGTATTTAGAGATCTAATAGATAGTGGTAAAATCCCTCGTATAGAATTAACTCAAGTTCAAAGGCAAGCCAAAAAATCTGGCATTCTATCAAAAGCAAATGAGATACGAGAAGGCAATCAAATTCTCCAGAGTGATGAATTTGGCAAGCATGTTTTTGGTGAATTAGAGGACTTTTATGTGTATGGATTGAAAAATAAAGGAGGAATACTTCCTCTTGTTATTGATATTGCCAAAAAACTAAAAGGGAAGAGTATTGATGATTTTCAAGTTATTACCGGCAGAAAAAAAGGTGGGGATATTTCAGTCACTCAATTAAATAAAACATTACAGGGAATCTTTAACGATACTAGCCAAAAAGGTGTGAAGAAAGGTGAGTATACTTATTATATTAATGATAAAATAATTCAATGTGGAAACAATTACGAAGCTGGAGAAGATGGCGAGATAAGTGTATTCAATGGTACAATTGGTAAAATTATTGATATACAAGAGACATATATCAAAGGAAATAAAAAGCATGAAGTATACATTCAATTTGAAGGGATTGATAGGGTAATTAAGTATACTGAGGAGGAACTAGACCAAATTGAATTGGCTTATGCTATTAGCGTACATAGATCACAAGGATCAACTATAAAAAATGTTCTATTTGTATTTGATTATTCTTCGTATAAACTTCTAAGTAGACAATTTGTTTATACTGGTCCTACTCGTGCAAGCAAATGGTGTATGATGATTTGTGAATTAAGTGCTTTACGCTATGCCATAAATACTGACGTAAGTCATGAGCGCAGGACATTTTTAGGTGAAATGTTTCAAAATAAATAAAATAAAATAAATTAAAATTAATAAAAAGAAAGGAGGGGGCTGGTGTCAGATAAGGTGTTTAAACTGCAGCTCCTTACAGAAGAAGTGGTAAGGAATCCTGCTCTGAAATCTAGCGCCTTCCTGCTGTTCGCTAAATTATGTGAACTTTACGGAAGGTGTAAATCCGAATTGTTAGAAGTGAATCATACCGCCTTAAAGAACTATTTATCTGTCTCAGATAATCGCAGTTTAAAACTAATTTTCAATAATATGTATGAAAATAAGTTAATTCTAAATGAAATAAAGTCTTTTCCAAAGAAAAAGGCTTTGCAAGTTCATATCAATAAAGAAATGACAACTCTACATAGTAAGAATTATTTTACCCAAGTTGATATAAGACTTTTAGACAAAAGAATAGTCGATCAAATTGGAAGTGTAGGAGTTAGGTTGATTTATTATTATGAATCAAGAATAAACCGATTAGAATTATATAAAGATCGCTGCTATGCTTCCATATCAACTATTTCACAAGAAACTGGGATTTCTAAAAATACAATCATGAAATACAACGAAATACTTAAAAAGAATAAGTTGATTAGAATAAAAAAACATAAGTTGGAACATGCGGGATGGGAGAAAGATGGAAACATGATTGATTATGTTCAGTATGCAAATCATACTTATGTTAAGTTGGAGAATATAACCAAATTAATAGGGGATTCAGACACATAAAATATGGCTCAAGAAGCCTTATAAATCAGCGTATCGCAATTTATACCAGATAGTGTTCAAAAAGTACCAGATACGAATCAAATAGTACCAGATGAAAATCAAAAGTTACTAGGTTGCGTATCAATTAATACGGTATAAATTGCGATCTAAAAAGAGGTTTTAATATATATAGATACAGATAATATATACAAGTAATAGATACAAGAGATATATACATTCTAAATTGGTCGCGCTAACGCTTGACCAATTTCAAAAAACAACAGCTTAAAAATAAATTAAATTAAATAAAGGAGATAATAATTTGAATTTTAATGAACAGCAAATTGAAGCAATCAATGTTTACGAAGGCGCATATGGAATTGTAGCTGGGGCAGGATCAGGGAAAACTACAGTATTGATAAATAGGATTAAAAATCTGATTGATAATCATAAGGTTGATCAGAAAGAAATCTTATCAATTAGCTTTACACGTAATACTGCAGATGAATTAAAAGCAAAATTAAATAAAATGGGGTTTAGAGACGTTAATGTTGGTACATTCCATTCCATTTGTGGGAAGATTCTTTCTAATGAAGGATATAATCTAAGCTCCAACCTAATTAAGCCATATGAAATTGAGAATTGTCATAGAGCTATTGATTCTGAATGTAACTATGAAGATATTGCAAGCTACATTTCTTATCAAAAATGCTACATGAGAAGTGAGAAAGATGAATTTGTATTTAAGGAGAGTGATTACCCAGAAGATAAATTACGGTCTTTCTATAAAAATTATGAGGAATACAAAAAGAAGCACAATAAATATGATTTCGATGATTACTTAATTATGTGCTATGACTTACTCAAAAAATTAAGTGGTAAATATACATATGACTTTGTATTAGTCGATGAACATCAGGACTCTAATTTAGTACAAAACCTTCTCTTGAAGGAATTATGTAAGTCAGGCAACATTTATTGTGTATTTGATCCAAATCAAGCGATCTATAAATTTCGTGGGGGAAACCCCGAATACTGCATGAATTTTGAGAAAGATTGGCAAAATGCTAAGACAATAAACTTGTTCACAAATTATCGATCCTCTCAAGCAATTGTTGAAAGAGCGAATCAGTTTATCCGAGAGTATTGTAAGGATTATAAACACTATAAAGATGCAGAGGCATTTAGAAGTGATGAAGGACAAATTTCCATTTTGACTTATGGGAGCAGAGAAGAAGAAGCCTTTGATGTTTGTGATAAAGTAGAACAATTATTAAGAGATGGTGTGGAGCCTCAAGAGATTGGAATCTTGTATAGAGTAAATTCTCATTCTGGATATGTAGAAGGAGAGTTAAAAAGAAGGGATATTCCTTATGATATCTCAAATAAGAGCAGCTTCTTTAAACGTAAAGAGATCGTTGGGATTATGTCATATCTTAGATTAATTCAAGATCCACATGATGATAATGCTTTTGAGACAATTTATAAGATTAAGACTAAGCCATTAAAATACATGAGTAATCAATTACTCAATAGCATTAAAGTAAATGCCGGAGCAAATAATCAATCTTTATATGAGTCATTTATTAATTTCCGTTTTCCAAAAGACTTCCAAAATAGAAGCGCAAGAGAGTTTGGTGAAATCATGAATAAGCTAATCTTGCAAAAATCAAAGAATGTTCCATTGGAAAAATTAATTGATAATATTATTAAGTCATTTCAATTTATTGCCTTTATTCAAGATAAGTATCCAAGTGAAGAGGAAGTCAAGGAGAGAATTGATTCATTGAATACCTTGAAATCGTTTATTAAGAGCAACACTCTTGAGTCGTTCATTGATTATGTATATATGAGCGAAGAGAAGAAAAAGGTAAAAGAAAAATGTGTGAAAATGATGTCAGTACATAGCAGCAAGGGATTGGAATTCAAACATACATTTGTTATTGGAGTAGAGGATAGCAAGTTTCCACATAGCAAAAGTGATTTAGTCGAAGAGGCGAGATTATTTTATGTGGCAGTAACAAGAGCTAAGGATTGCTTATATCTAAGTCAGATTGGTGAAAATAATCGCTTTATTATGGAGTATAGTAGGTAAATGTAGAGAATAATTTATGGAATGGGTAGTGATTATACTATCCATTTTTATTTTGGTGTAAAATAACCCCCCTCTTTCTGTAGATTATGTTAAATTAACATGATTTAGAAATTTAAAGAGTGGTGAGGGTAAAACTATTCGGAAGGAGTCTTGAGTAAAATTATAAAGGAGTTGAGACATATAATTCTGGGTAGAATTGATTGTGAAAGAGAAACAGAATAATATACACCAAGAAAAAATATAGTCAAGGATTTTAAGAGATATGTGAATCCTTTATATGGTAAGGTGTGAAGTGTACTGATTAATTTAACAAATTAGAGAACGATTCAAATAAGTGGGTAAATAGATGAAATTCTATGGGAAACTCGTTAATACTTCATTTTTTACATCTTTTCATAGTTGACTTTTTACGCCTGAATCAAAAAGATTACTATATATAGTGTGATTCAAAAAAAAGGGAGTACAAAATATTGAATAAGGGTAGAATTATGTGGTAAGCTTACCCATGAAAATAAGAGAAAGGGGTGAGGCTATGGGAGATACAATGTCATTGCTTACATTATTGTTTACAGGAGGCTTGTTTATGATTGGACTCTTGAATCTTGTTTTGAAAATGACAAAAAAGTAGCTTACCAGTTTTTAACTAAACTAATAAGCTACGGGTCAGTTTTGATGTTATGGTGGCACATGCGATCAAAACTGAAGGTGTTTCTGAACGCTAGAAAGCGTAAGTAAACTAAAGTAACCGAATGTTACATTTTGTAACTAGATTTATAGTACCATATTTAAAAAATTAGCGAAAGGATTAGCTAACACTTTTAGAATATTACATCAATGTCCTTTCGCTGTATCGAAAAGTGTCAGAGTATTTTAGTGGAAGTGGTGAATTAAGTGATTATGAAGGAATAAATTGAAGGTGATACATATAATTTAATGAATAATTGGGAGAGCAGAAAAGTGTGATCGAAAAAGTGGGGATTAAGGGGTGAAAACATAGATGGGATAAGGGTTATAAGGTGATTAGACAGGTGAGAATATCGAAAAGAGTTGATGTAGTAGGGGTTGTAGGGTGATTAGAGACAAAATTGAGTGAAAATGAGGAAAATTGAGTGAGTAAAAATGGCGAGATGAAGGGGAAATTTCGATGTGAGTTCGAGTGTAGATTCAGGTGAAATTGTGAGGTAGGGAGTGTGAGGGGAGTCGAGTTTAAAAATTGAGTGAGTGGAGGAGTGGATGTGTTCTAGCAAAATATGGAAATTATGGTAGTTTTTTGGATGTTTATTAGCCCCCTCCTTTGTTAAAATATAGCCAAAAAACAGCGTAAAATAAGGATATAATATGTGTTATATCCCACTTTGAAGCATTCAATTATTATATTCAGTTTTAATCTATTGTATTTCCAATTATATCCTAGTCTAGTATTCCACTTATATCCAATATGAAACCGTGCCAGCCAATACCACATAGACCACCGCTGAAACAATTGTTTTATAATATCGAACAGAATAACAGGGCGGCAATTCTTTAAGTGTTCATATTGTATATATACGATATACACACTTACCTTTCCTTCGACTTATCCACTTTATCCACACACTAATGTTAATAACTTCCCATCTAATTCATTTAATTTATTATATTTTTCACAAGTCAATCATATTTACAATTATCCGAAATTATAGTATAATGTATATTGATCCATATTATTTATTTTAATTTTATTTATCAACTAACTACCCACATCTTTCCACTAGCTAAAACTAAAAGGAGGAATTTCATATAAATGTCAACTAATCCAATTGAACCACCTAATCCCATCATTTCCACATCACACATAAAAGAAGGTGATACATTTAAAAATTATAAGCACCTTTGTGAAGCCTTATCCATTCCAATTGAAGCAGGAAATTCAAAAAAGGCTCAACTTAAAGAATTAGAACGCTATTTTAAATATACTAAAAAAGGGCATTCTTTCATTATAACTCACATATATAAAATACCGCTTCCAGCCAATAATAATAAAACTAAATATATATCAACTATTCAAAGGTTAATCTTAGACAAAATCATTCACAATAGTAATAATGGTTACTTATTTATCACAAGAAATAACCTTCTTCAAGAATTAAGGATGATAAATCAAAATTATATAAAAGCTAAATATAAACAATTAAGACTATCCAAACATCTCGACATATCATTAGATGAAATAAAAGATTTCTACTCAACATCTGACGACTTACTCAAAAGAAATATAGAATCTGCCTTAAATAGTTTGGAATCACAATTTTTAATTGATTGGACTAAAACAACGACAGTATGCCTTATAGATACAGAAGCTAAATATAATGAATATAATCAGATAAAAGCTGAACAACTAATAAACGTTAATGAGTATGGAGAAGAAACGCAAACCTTCAAAGGGTCTAACGTAAAAACAAATACATATATAAGAAAGGCAACAGAAGAAGAAAGGGAGAATATCAAACTAATTGAAAAGGAAGTAGCCTTAAAATATAATTGCAATAGTGAAAGAGATATTTTTATTAGAGGAATACAAGATCAATTTTACAGAGAGGTTAATTCAATTTTATTTGATAAATTCAATATCTATCGTTACTTTAAGTCTTATGAAATAGTTGCAAATAATAAATATATTACCAATAAGTGGAAAGAATTAAATAGCTTCAAATTAGATTCAAAGGAGAAAGAGTATTCATTTCAAACAGTTAATAAGGGTATAAAGAATAGAATTAATGAAAACAGTTTATCAAGGCATAAAAAAGCCAATACTAATAGCGATAAAATGAAAATGAGAATGAAGGAAGATTATATAAATAATACTAGAAAATTAAATAATATACTTATTGACAGTAAAGCAAAACAGCTACCTAATGATTTTAACAAATATAATTAAATTAAAAATTTGAACATATCTTCTTATATAGACTATTACTTATTATGGGAAATGTGTTCAAATTTTTTTCTCAAATAAACAAAATAAATTAAATTATATATTGACAATATACTACTTATAGTATAATATTATAAGTAACAACAACATACTATTTTTAGAAAAGAGGTTGCATACAATGTCAATCACATTTAAGGAATTTACCCTAAACTTAATCGAAACAGCTTTACTTAATGAAAATCAACCTTCATACACCATCAAAGAAATAAAAGAACTAGTTAATTCAGCAGTAGAAAATTACGAGTTTGAATATAATACTACTGTCAATATTTCATCTGATATTATGTCAGATATTGAACAATTGTTAGTCAGTATGAATATTGAATTAATAAAATAAATAAAATTTATGATAAGGAGTTGTCAGATATGAGTATGAAAAAACTACGCGCAGAATGGGTTAAACAAGGCTTATCATCACATGAAATGGAACATTTAAGCCGCTATTACAAAGAATGCGAAAAATGCAAAGAAGCCTATAGTCTTGTTTCACACGTTAAAGATTGCAATTGTAATAAATAAGTCGTCTGTGCGACTATAAACCGCATTAAGCGCAGAGCGTTCCCAGTTAGCAGGCTGGGAGGTTGTCCAAGAAACTTCATAAATAAATTCAATAAAATTAAAATTAAAATAATTCTTTACCTTCTTTTAATCTTACTATATAATATAAAGTGAATATAATATTATAAACGTATTATAAATAGGAGGTAATAAATTGTTACAATATACTTTATCCCAATTAAACTCGAAAATGCTTACCGAATTGCAATCAATAGCAAGAAGCCTCCATCTAAGAAGATACACACAACTGGAACGAGAGGAACTAATAAAATTAATCTACTCTAAAAATCCCAGCGCATTTACCCATGACATAACCTACATTTACAATGAACATTTAAAAATGTATTCTATTACATGGGCAAACTATTTAGACTTAACCACTCACGAACTAACGCATTCTATCGTTTCATCTATATCCAATAAAAAAACCTACATTAAAACGCACAATAAAAAAGAAGTAAAAGCCTTATATCGTGCTGGCTTTCGTATTTCAGGAAGAGAAAACCTTTCCGAAGCTGATACACTTGAATATGCAAAAAATAAAGCAGTCACAATGTTAGCCAATACAAACAAATATAATAAAATTGACTTATCAATTAATAATGATATGTATACTCATAAAATTGCCGACAATCACTATATAATCAAAGTCGGTGCTATGTCTCACAATGTAGAAACAGACAGCGAAGGCAATCTAATATTCACTTTTAATAAAGGAGCAAAAAGCCAATATATAAACAACAAAGGTTATTTGGCTATAAAAATAAAAGGGGACATCGCATAAAAATAATTAAACAAAATAAAAATAAACATATACAAATATATACTGCATATGATATAATTAATTTATCAAATAAAAGGAGGTGAATAAGAATGTGAATATGACGGAAGTTGTAAAGGTTGAGCTAGTATTGTGGATAGGCTTGCTACTATCGGTACTTAACATCATAGACAAACTACACATACTTACTAAGCGATACAAAAAGCCAAAACCACAAAAAAGAGTCATCACCATTCGCATAATTCCTGAACGTAAGCGTCGCACACGCCGAACAAGAGGAAAACGAATGAATGATAACTCTTAGCAGTAAAAGGGTAGGGGAAGTCAGTAAGATTCCCTTATCCTTACCAACCTTTACACTTCATTATATATCACATTCTAATAATAAATGCAAACTATGCGTAAATATTTAGATTATGGCTTCCTTATCTTCGCTGCCCTATATCTTTTGTTCCGCTTATCCTATGACGCAACAACAGCCTTTGTTTATATAGTTGACATTCTCATAATCATTGCAGCAGCTTTAACACTTTTCAACTTCACAAAGACAGTGAGTAAAAGCAATAAATAGCCGTAAGAAACGGCTATACATATATAAAATAAATTAAATTATTTTTAATCTTTTTATTGACTTTATACTACTTTCGATATAATATTATAAGTAAGATAAGTTAATGGAGAGGGGTATAAAAAATGAAAATTACCTACTTAGATAAACTAAAAGAAAATAATCAATTAAAATATTTAGGTTTTTGTTATTAAAGAGGATACCTTTCGCTTTCGTATCAATCAAAGAAGGTAAGGTTATCGCACTTAAAAAATTCAGCACGTAATAAATTCAATTAAATTAAAAGGAGCTAATAAAAATGATTAAAACACAAACGTTCAGCCAGCTTTCACAATACGAGCAAATTGATTTACTATCTGATCTTTTCGCTGAATCAATTTTCACTCTAGGCTGTATTCCATTCCCACAACTTAGCAACGATCAGCAAGAAGCAGCAATTAAGCTCTTCCATTCCGAAATGTCCAGCAAAAAAATTGAATTAAATAATAAACTCATTGAAGCAATTGGAGTCGCCAATCTTCTACACTTGGCGACAGCTTGCAAACGTTACGGCTATACTGTAATCAATGAAACGCCGCTGCAACCCGTTCAAGAGGCTTTAAGCGCTCACGAAGGGGAAAAGGTAACGATTATAAAACTATCTGATTTCGGCTTCCCTGTGGCTATTCAGACCACTTTAAAATCATCAGCTATTGAATCATATGCACAATATGAAAACACTTTAAAAATCATCCATAAGCCTAAACGTAAACGCACATATTATAGCAACCGTATCATGGAATCTGATCAGCTAATTGTCGTGAACGGATGGATCAACCTAAATGAATCATTAACACATAGCACACTCACACAAAACGAACAGCTTACTGTAAAGCAGTCAAAATATAGCAGTTTTGATAAACAGTATTTAAGCGATATTTTAGATAGTTTAAATAAAAATAATTTAATTATAAAATTTAACTTATGAAATGGGAGATGTGAGAAATGTCATATACTTACACTAACGAAGATATTATAAATTACCTTAATTCATACGCTTTTGAAAATGTTATCTTTCTAAAAACTGAAAATGGAAACCTGTATTTTTCAGCCTTTGACACAGATCACGAAGAAAAATGCATAGTTGAAATCTTACAGGAAGCAGAAGATAAAATTTTAGTAAGTATAAAGCATGAAAGTAGTCAGCATTTTAACATTTTCGCTGTATTAACTGAATAACTTTTTATTGAATGTAAGGAAATTAAAAATATTAATCGGAGGAATGTAAAATGATAAGAATTTTTGATATGCAATTGAATAAATGGACAGATCACACTTTAGATAGCTTATGTGAAATTCATTTGTTGGATGATAAACAAGACCCAGATTTCGAAGAGTATTACAAAAAAGATTATGAAGATTACTATTCAGGTAAATGGACTATTGATAAGAAAATTGATTATGTAGAAAATAGAGGTTACGAAGTGGAAATAGTTAAATAAATCATTAGTTTTATGTAATAAACAAAATTAAAAATATGGAGTGGTTAATTATGTTAAATAAAAATATTAAAGTATTAAAAAATTCATTTTGTGATTTATTAGAAGGTTGTCACGGTCGAATCAAAGCAGTAGAAAAACATAATAATCAAGAATATTATTTAGTTCAATTAGATGCAAATTATTATGGCAAAGTGTACTTAAAAGATAATGAATTTCAACTAATATAAAACAATCGTTTTATCATTAATAATAGGAGTGATTTACAATGATAATGAGTATAGATGAATTTATCAGCCGACAAGATGAATTTGAAGGACGTAAGATTAGATTTAAGGTAGAAATGAAAAATGGAAGTATTAAACATTTTGAAAGAGTTGTAAATGATAAATTCTGTAATCCAAATGGAGAAAATTTCAATGTACTGGAAGTTGAGATTTTAGAATATGTTGGGATTATTTCACTATTTAAATAATAAAAAATGGAGTGATAAATAATGAAATTTAAATTACATGATAAAGTAATACGAAAAGGTGATCCATCTATTATTGGTTATATTACAGAGGTAAACTATTTAGGGGAAAAAGATTTAGTTTTGGTTCGCTTTGATGGAGGGGAGTGTTTTGTAGATGTAAATGATATAGAATTCTGTCAAGAATAATAAGATAAAACAGTGATTTTAAAACAAAATAAATTAAATTAATACTTGAATTTCGTTAGATGAACATGTAATATAATAAGTAAGAAAACAAATAAAAAATATTTGGAGGTTGCTACATATGACAATGGAACAAAGAAAATTATGGCATGAAGGTCGAAAATTATGGCAGGAATACGTAAATGTTAACGGCTATGGATTTACTTTCAATGATGAAGGAATTCAGAAATTATCAAGACGGTTAGATTTAAACAAGGCATATTTAAAAGAAAGATTAACAATTTACTTAGATAATTAACCAGCCTAATAAGCTGGTTTCTCCTTCTCTTCATCTTAATAAAATACGCTTTTTAAACAGCAAATAAAATAAATTAAATAAATATATTGACATTATACTACATTTGATATAAACTTAAGATAGTTAATAAATAACTATTAGGAGGAATCAAAATGCCGGTATATAATTTAAATGTAGTTATCACATTAGTTAGTTCTTATAAAAACAACGAAGATTATGTTTTATGGATTGATACAGAAAGCAGAATGTGGGAAACAATCAACGGAGTAAACAAAGAAATCAAAGATACATACGAAAGAAGGAAGTATGAAAAGTTGTTTCTTGGTTTCACTCTCTAACGTTAGAGAGTGAAACCCTAATATTAATTTAAAAAAACAACTGTTTTTATAAATTGAATTAAATTATTGTATTGACAATATACCACTTCTGATATAAAATTAAGGTAGTTAATAAATAACTATTAGGAGGTTATATTATGAAAACCTGGGAAACGGCATTAGTAATTGTAAATGAAGTGGAATTTGACCATAGTCTACACGCTTTTGAAGTTTACGACAAGAAAGAAAACTTTTTGGGATTAATCACACCAGCGACAATCGAAGATATGGAGCAAATTATCAAAGACTTGGACAATGGAAGTTGTCCAATTAATGAAATGTGGGAAGATGGAAACGGTAATGTATGTAACATGGAAGGGTAGGAGAATCAGCTGAATAGCTGACTCTCCTTGTCATAAAATCAACATTTTAAAAACAAAACAAATTAAATTATATTATTGACATTATATCAAATGTAGTATAAGATAAAGATAGTTAATAAACAGCTTTCGAAAGGATGATAAACAATGCTAACAGTGAAAAAAGAGTATGGACAATATTTAGTAAGTGGTGAAGGGATTCAAGCGGTTATTTCTTATTTTGAAGGTAGCGACAGTTCAGTAAAAGGAAAGGGAGCAAGAAAACATAAAACTGAAATTATTGAAGCTGTTAGTCTGTTTTTACAAAAAGAACATGAGGCGGCTTTTAATGCAAAAGAAGCTGAGCGAAAACAAAAAAGAGATTCCTTCCTTCAATCTGCTACATATAAAAACATTGATTTATTATCCCTTTATAAAGTTGAATTTTATTACTATGACGAATATCATTCGCATTGGATTGAATATTATAGTTATCTCACAGGCTGCGAATTACTAAACGATAACAGAGTAATCAAAGCAGAACTAGCAGAGTTTAATAATACCGATATTTTTGCAATAGGAAGTCATGGCGATTTTAAGCGTAAGGAGTTAATTGATAACAGAATTTTTATTGCTAGTAACATTCCCTATGTTACAGGGTTGGCGCTTAAAGAAATGCTCTTAAATGGTTTTAAGACATACGGTAATGTTAGACTAGTAAAAGATGTTGAACTGCGTTCCATTCAACAATATGGACAAAGCGATAGAACTGCTATGATACTTTTTGATACTACATCAATCAAAGATCAGTTAAGCATGAAAGAGCGTTACAATATTGAAATGGAACGAGCAAGAGAAACCGTAGATGAGCCGAGACAAAAAGAATTATATACAAAAGAAGGGAAAAGAATTGCGTTTGCATGGTTTGCTTCCAAACCGTGTAGCATGAAAGAAGTTATATCCAAGGAATTAGCAACATATGACAGATATGTTGTAGAAGAATCTATTTCAGTTGATAAAGAATCATTCGATTTATTTTTATCAAATTTAGACATGCAAACATTAAATACAGAATTCAAGGGTGGGACAAATAGCACATTTGAAGTCAACGAAGACATTGAAAATATGTGGGAATTGTCAGAAGAAGATCAGACACGTTGGGCAAATGAATCATATAGAGTAGTATTAGAAGTGATTAACACTGAAACAAACGAAACATTGTTAATTGATCCGCAAGGCTATGACTACGCTCGTTATATCGCTGTCAAAGAAGGTTTTGAACCGACACCGGATAATAATCAATATAAAAATAATAAAAATAGTAGAGAAGGTAATTTTGATCCTTTAATTGATGAAGAAACCACCAATAACAGCGAAGAAGTAAAAGAGCAGACCAATGCTGCAACATACTATTTGAATGAAGAGAAAAACGGCATTGAAGTTTCATTTTCGGATAAGCCAAGCGAAGAAATCAGAGCACAACTAAAAGCGCATGGTTTTAGATGGTCACGAGCTAGAAAGATATGGTATGCAAAACAAAGTGAGGAACGTTTGGAGTTTGTGCAAACGCTTTGTAATAATACTCAACCAGAAGCGCATAACAGCGAAAGCGGAACAAGCCTAAACTTTCCTGACATTGAAATTGATGATATTGAAACATATACAATTGATCAACAGCTACAAGATAGAGAGCATGACAGTGCATGGGTATTCCGTAAACAGAAGCGCGACCATACGAAAGAAATTCAAGAAACGTTTTCACGCTATACTAATCAAGTTAAAGAGGTTATTTCTACAACAAGTAATAAAGCAACAATCTATTATTTAAAACGTGACTTACAACGTTTTAAAAAGAAATATTATGATGCTTATGTCAAATATCTAAGCTTCAAGGCAAACAATCCTTCATGGTTTGTCACTGGGGCAGCCGGAAGGAATAGACATAAAGATAGAAAAGCAGATGATAGACAGCATAAGTTAATGGGCGATTTAGTCCATTTAACAGAAGAGATCGAAAATAAAATTAATAAAACTGAATACAGAATTATTAATGAGAAGGATAGTAAGTTAAAGCAAGAAATTAAAAATACTGAAATTGATATTGAATTCCAAACAAAGAGAAAAGAAATTGAATACATGGGAATTAAAGATGATAGGCGTGTGTATATTCATGGTAATTATTGGATTTGTAAGTTGTGGGGATGCTTTAGAGTATTTAAAAATGGATATGAAATCCATTCCACAAAAACAACTGAAAAATTAGAAGACGCAAAAAAGTTTGTTGCCTTGCAAGTAAAGAAGGAAATGCAACCAGCGTGATCTATATAACAGCAGATTAAAAATCGAACTGGTGGAGGTTTTAAGCATGTATGAAGAATTAAAACAAAAAGTAAAGGATATTTGCAAACAGAACTATAAAAATAATTGCGGGCAATGTCCTTTGCGCCCTCAGTGCTGCCGTAACGTAGGAGCAGGAATAGAAGCACATAATAGATGGGTGAATGAATTAAATATTGAAGCCGAACAAATAAGCTTATAACAGCAAAGTATAAATAATACTGGAGGTTTTTAATATGAAAAATATCAAGGCATTCAGAAAATACAACAATGGCTCATGTTCCTATGAAGTCGTAGAAGTTAATACGAACACGGGAAATATTTTTAAATATAATTATAATATTGTAGACGGTTCACTCGTTCGTTTTAGCGAATGGGAAACAAGTATAACAGCTTTAAAATGGATTAGCCTGAAAAGTTATTTTAGACGCCTAAAAGAATTAGGCTTGAAAGAATTTGATTTGAACGAAATTAATTTACCAAGATTTAAACGAGAAAACTATTCACAGGAGCAATTGATCAATTTTGTTAGATTGGTTCGTAATTAACATTTCTATAACAGCATCTTTAAATTATCACTGGCATTTTAATAAAATTAATTAAATTATATATTGACATTATACTAGTAATGATATAAAATAAAATTAAAGATAAACAGGGAGGAAATAAAAATGAATAACAAAAAACTATCTAATATGACAATGAAAGAGCTTTATGAACTAGCGAAGGAAAAAGGAATTGCCGGACGATCAAAGATGAATAAAGTCCAATTATTAAAGCGTTAAAGCCTTCTCAAATTGAGCTTGCAAAAGATTTTTTAAAAAAGAAGAAAGATAAAAGTAGACTAGGAATGAATTTACAGTTTTTCGGACAGAACAAGAAGCATAGGAAGCTATAATAAAATAAACCTTTTATGAAAAAAATTGGAGGAATTGAAATGAAAATGAGCATAGATGAATTTGTTAACAGACAAAAAGAATTTGAGGGACATAAGGTTAGGTTTAAAGTTGAAATGAAAAACGGAAGTATTAGACATTTTGAGAGAATTGTAAATGATAAATTTTGTAATCCAAATGGAGAAATGTTTCAAGTGTTAGAGGTAGAAGTTTTAGAGTATGTTGGAATTACAACTTTGAAGGTTAGTGACAATGGAGAAATACACCTAAAAACTAATTAGGATAAAAGTAATATTTTAAGTTGGAAGGAGGAATAAAAATGTTTATTAAAAAACTTGTAGAGGCTTCAGACATTAAGCTTATAAATTACAACTTAGATAATCATCAGATTAAAATTGAAGTGGATAATCTGGTGTATGATTTCGGGCTTTTGGAAACAGGTATAAGTTTTATTAAAATGTTTTACTTAGATTATTATAAAAACGAAAAATTCCTAAATGTAAAAACTGGGGAAATAATAAATACTGTATTCGGATAAATTCAATCTTTTAAAGTTAATTATATAAGGAGTTATAATAGATGGAGTATAACAAAACAATCTTTATATCTCAATTATCCCTCGAAAAACAAAAGGTAATCAAAAAAAAGACTACTCAAAGCTGGGATTAATGAACACGATTTAGAGGGTGCTATGTCTGACAGGTTGATGAATTTAGAGGATACTATTGATATATCTGATTTAATGAGCGATAATTAAATCATTAAATAACAGGAGGTAAAAAATGAGAGAAATAATTAACGGTATGAATGTTGGCGTATTTAAAAAAGACTGGGGGAGAGAACTTTATTTTGAAAGAGCAGAGGACGCTTGTAATTATTTGAATTCAAAAGGATTGTATTTTATATCTAAGCAAGTACAAGAGAAAATGGAATATGTCTCATCTTATAAGGAGATCTGTGTAACGGAAAATAACAATGGATATGTTTTAGAGGTTGGACGTTGCGGGTTCGCATCTCATAGTTACTTTCCGATCTTTAAAAAGTAAATAGGTGACTTTATTATCTGAACGTAGTGGGTTATAAAGAAAGATTCGGTATTAATGACTATTTTATCTGAACGTAAGAGGGAAGGTTTTTCATTCACAATATAAAACTAAAATAATGATATGGGGTTGATAATTGTGCTACATAAACAAATTAAAAATAAAGATAAAACTGATTGGTCTATTATTATATTGACAGGTATTGTTTTAGCAGGATTATTTTACATGGCTGGAACAGGCATTATTAAAACACATTTCCTATAAATAAAATAAAAATAATTATAATAATTTATTGACTTTATACTACTTTTAGTATAAAATTAAGTTAAAGATAAGGAAACAAAAACAAAAGGAGGAAGTCATTATGAAAAAGTTTGAAGAATTAAATAGCGGAAATTCAACCATTGTAGAATTTGAGGGTAAAGAGTATCGCACATTGCAAGATGCATATGTTTCAGATGATGGTAGTGAGTATAAAGCTCATGCTGTCGATGAAAATGATAAGGAATATATGATCTACTGGGAAACAATTAATTTTGATACTTCAGACGAGTCAGAAGCTTGTGATTGGGATAATCCAATCAGAGTAGAGAATATCTAATTCATACTTGTCAGATTCTCTTAGTTGATTAACAGGCAGCTAAGAGAATCACTGGAAAAATAAAATTAAAAATATAAAAAAAGGAGAATTTAAAATGAAAACTATTAAACAATTATTATCAGAAAAAAAGGTTGTAGCAAGTGGATTTGAAGCTATTAAGGGATTATCTGATTTCAGTCAAGGAACAGAAGAGGTTGTTTTATCGTCGCTATCACCTGCTATTTTAGCAGAGCAAGGAGTAACAGAGTTTTATGCACTGCAACTGCCGAGAGGCACAATATTTAACACATCTCAAGAGATTTTTGATGCTGATTTACCAGTACGCAAATATCAAATTGAGGTTGTAGATAAGCTTGATCTTATTAAGTATTCCAATCCAGATAAAACAGTGATCGCAAGCCGTCATAAAGGCACGATTGATATTCTTAAAAAAGACTGGTGGTTAGCGCCCGTTTTTGAGAATGTAACAGCAGAGGATATTAAAGGCAAGCACGTTGTCGGCACACTGCCTCCACACTTGATTACTGAGTGCGATATGTATACGGCTGTTACAATTAAAGATTTTGATTATAAAAAAGATGGCGACTTAACAGACGTAGCTCTTAGTGAGCGGTTAGTTGTCGCAAGTAATCCGATCAAAGTTAAAGAGTTAGATATTTAATTTTTGCTTAATCCTTCGACTAGTTATAGTGTATAACAGCTTGATCGAAGGATTGCTGGAAAGATTAAAAACGAAATTAATAAAAATAAAATAAATGGAGGTAGGATGATATGGAACAATTACACAAAGATATGTTAAAGGTAACAGGTAAGGATTTTTCTCGATCAGACTATCATCTGAAAGATATTTTGACCGATTACACAGTACTTGACAAAAATACCAACATGCACTACACAGTAATCCCTTCGTCTCTATGTCATAATCTAAAAAGTGACGAGCAAGCGATCCTGTTTTTTAAATCTAGGACAGTAGAGTCGATTGATCCAGGTTACGATCCATATTGGGCGGGATATGTACACGTCGATATAATTTTCGACTATGTAGAAATGGAAATAAACTCAAAAAATAATAAAGAGTCTCCTCCCGAAAAAGAAAGGAAACTGGAAGAGACTCTAATAAAAGAATGGGATAGATTGCAGCGCCCGTCACTAAAAAAGACAATTGATTACAAAACAGTTGAGATGACAAGCGATCAACTGGAAAAAGCTTTATTAGAGGGCGTGACGATTATCCAAAAATTAAAACACGGATTATTCTACCAAACAAAAATAAAGGTGGATATATCTAATAACGGTGATGAATCGTTCACAGAAGGAGATAGAGAAGCATATGTCTACTTTGATCTTAGCGGGGCATTCAACTCTAACGATGTTGTAAGTGACCACGATAAAATTTATAGAAACATCATGATATACACAAGCGTTACACTCATTAAAAAGTTTATTCGTAATCCGCAATACTTAATCGAGGTATTACAAGGTGATCTGTCAAACGATCATGAGATTACGTTTATAATAGAAAGGAGGAATTAGAAATGAAAATAATAGTATTAACTCATAAAAATTCAGGGGCTACGGCAACAATAATTTTTGAGGGAGGTAAAATAAATGATATATCCATACAAGGTAATGACGAATTCAACCGACTGGTGATTTGTCATGGGGCTATTCTAAGAATTGTAAAACTAAATGGGCGCACATACGATAAAGCAAAAATTTACGCTATTTACAGTGCAGCCGAAGGTTATAACAAGGACATACAGGCAGAGATCACAAAGGATGATATTTTTGTAACGGATGACTTTCTAAAATTTTTCGATATAAAAGTAGGTCATTGAGAAAAAACTAAAATATGTTTTCTTCAATTGCCCTCTATTCCAACAATGGTATAATATAACTCAAAAGGGGAGGGATTTAATATGGAAGTTTATACAATTGCAGAAGATGAATATATAATGACTGATAAGCCAATCAAAATAAGCAGTCCAAGAGGTTTCACACATGTAGCAAAAGCAGAAACAATCGACGGACATCCGGCTTTTATATGCTGGAAAGTACCGGAAGGAAAAAATATAGAAGATGTCAACCCTTGCTATGCTGAATTGGATACAGACTACCTTAATGATTAATCATATAACAGCGAAGTCTTTTAATCGCTGGAATTTAAGGAGGAATTATAATAATGAAACATTTAGAGGAGTTTATTGCAGCATTAACAGACAAGCAACTAAAAGCGGCTTACGACGAATTAGTGGAATGGAAAAAGACCGGAATTTTAAACGACGGCTTAACTAGAAAAATTCATGAGCAATATAATTTACAAGGATTTGACTTTCCTTTATATGCCCTGCCAGAAAAATTCTTTTTCGAAGCAGCTAAGAGATATTTCGAAGGGGAGTGACAATTATTGAACTTAAAAGTTAAATTGCGCCTCAAAGAAATACTTTATGAGAAAAACATGACACAAGCTCAACTAAGTCAGTTAACAGGCATTACGCAGCCCAAGATTAGTGAGCTTGTGAACATGAAAAGAACGACAATCAAGATAGATACGCTCAATACAATAATCACGGCATTAGAAATAACAGATGTAGACAGAGTTTTTAAAATAGTTGATGAAGACGATTGGTTTTCGGGTGAATAGCATCTAAAATCAGGAGGGGTATTAATGAATAAACTAATGAGCCGTGAAGAAATGATTCAAAAATATGCTAGAAATAATTTTGAGGAAAACTACATCTATAATCTAAGTGATGGGGTTTATGAACAAGTTGCAGATGTAATAGGATTCTTGGAAATAGATAAAGAAAAAGTCACTTTTAATGACATTTTAGAGCAAGCAATGGTTGCTTGTATTCATACTTTTGATTTTAGAACAAAAGACATTATCGAGCAACGTTTTCCTGAAGTAGAATATACCATGATGCATTATAAAGCTTCGGGAAGTGTATATTATATTGAAATGAATGATGAAGGACATGTAAAATTTGAAATAGAAATGTTGCCTGAACAACATATGATTATGACATTAATTGACACCTTAGATGATTTTGAAAATTATTTTTACGAGCAAGGAGTTGCAGGAGAGTTTATTTTAACAGTTAAAAAGAAGTCTGAGCAATTTAATTAAAAGAATCATTTTATAGTAATTGAACATAAGAGTGATTATGTTCATTAAGAAAGGGTGTAAAAATTGAATAAATGGAGAATTGAAACTGATAGAGAAACTGTCACGATAACAGAAGTAAGAAAAGACTTTTTTACAATCTGCACTAACCATTGGAGTGATTCAACAACAAACGCCCTTTGGTTTCCCTCGTATCAATCAGCAAGAAGATATGTAAGAGAAGAAATGTACATTAATGGAAGGTTTAAAAAGGTTAATGAATAGTTCGATCATTAAGTGTATAACAGCAGCTACATACTATTGCTGAAATTATCGATGTGAACATATTCAAGACATAGTATAATCAAAATGATTGGATAAAACAGGAGGGAATAATGATGAGCGTTATTTCAAAAGAAATGATTAATGAATTTAACAATTTAATGGAACAGTCAGGAAGTAGTATAAGACTGATCCCCAATCATAGTAGTGTAGATATTAAGTTGGTTAAAGATAGATATTTGAATATGGAAGACCAGATTATTAACCCAACGACAGATTTTTATGATTTACTAATACAATTCTTTAAGAATGAAAAGGTTGACATTTATTTCAACAATACAGGGTCTTGTTTTTGGACTGAATCAGTAAGTGAGATTGAATAACAGCAGCTACATAAAATAGGGATTTTAGAGGAGGAGATCTAATGAAATTAACAGAAGAGCAATTGAAAATTGGAGAATGGTATTATGAGTTTGAAGATGAAACCGGAGCCTATCATATCTATCATACTGAAAGTGGTCATTCTCCTTATAGCTATGCGAGCAGTGAAGAAGCGGAAAGAAAAGTTAACTTATTGAACAGCTTTAAATAAAAATGTAATTTCAATTAAATTTAATAATGGGGATGACAAAAATGTTAATTACTAATTTCAAAAAAGGAGAAAAAATAAAAATTATTAATGTGAATGCAATTAGACAGGGAGAGATGCTATGGTCTAACGGTGACATAGTGGAAGTTAGAGAAGTAGAGAATGAAGGGCTGGGTTATGACAGATTGGATGTATGGGATAAAGAAAGATATTTAAGTGAATATATTTATCCAGATGAATTTATTGGCATTAAAAAACTTTAAAGGAGTTGATAACATGATAAGAAAGACTGAAAAATATTATTTTAAAAAGGTTGGATATTATGGAAAACAGAAAAGAAAAAGTACTACATATTGGTTGCTATGGATTTTGCCTATATTCACCAAAGATGAAATTTTAGGTGGAGACTATGAAACTTAATAAAATGCTGATTTTAAGAAGGCAGATAGGAGCTTAAAAATGAATAACTATAATAAACCAGAAGCTTTTTCTCAGGAGCAAATTAATAAAATTATGAGGCTGGTGAATGCTGATATGATAATTAAACTTGAACTATCTAACAATCACTGCATTGATGATCTTCTTGATAAATATAATGATTATATGACGCTGTATAAAATGTTCGGTGATAAATCCTATTTCACCTATGCAATGTTAGTTATGGTAGAAATTAAAAATAAATATAGTTAAAGGGTGGTGTAACATGAAAACAGAACTTAATCATTTTGAAAAGCAGCTTATATTATACACCAAAGGACACTTCGGACGAATTAACTATGATCAAGACTTAAAGTATTTTGCTTCTGAATTATATGACATTCCAGTAAATCATATTGATAAATATAATATCCTGAGTATGGTAGTTGATATTTATCAAAAAATGATCGATTTGAAGCTTATGGAAGAAATAAAATTAAGAAAATTTATTGGTAATATCTTCTATAGTGCTTGGATGGTTGACGGTCGAATTAGTAAGGATGATTTATTGAAACGTTTATTAAGCAACATTCAAAATGCATCGACCGATGGAAAGTTTTCGTATGATGAAGTTGACTTCCCTATTCTCGAAGAAGTTTTTACTTCTCTGGGAATTCAAGTTATAAATGAAATTGGAGTAAGAAGATCTAAAGACGAAATTTTGAATGATATTAGACAGCGCGAAACCGTATAACAGCGAACGAAAATTCGAACTGGAATTTTGTAAATAAAATAAATTAAATTATGTTAAGATTTTTATTGTTAGGATGTGGAAACCATGTTATTATTAACTTAAGGAAATAAATTGCAAGGGGGAGAGAAGATGAGTGTTGATGAGATGAAAATTGAAATCGATGCGTATAATGAATATATTGAAACTTATGAAAAGTTTAACGGATTAATGTTTTATTTGACACCAAAAGAGCAGTTAGAACTTGCTATGGCTTATGAAGATCATTCAAGGTCAGATAGTGATTTTGTAGATGTCTTAATGCGTATGATGGAAGTAGCTGAAGCAAGAAAATCATTTCGAGTGTGCGGATGAATAAACAAATATAAAATAATTAGGTGATAAATATGAGTGAAGAAGTGGTCGAATATTTAACAGATAAACAAATTGAATTATATAATAATGCTATTGAAGCAAATGATCAAAATGAAATTGACCACTTCGTAAAAGTGGCTAATTCAAGAAAGAAGAAAAGACTTATTCGGAGAGGTGATAATAATGAAAGGAGAGCAAATTGCTAATATTAATAATACTAAGGTTGTAGAGGCACATGGATATTATGATGTCTATATGGAGTTCTCATCCATGCCAGTAGAGTCATTTAAAACTGAGGAACGAGCTTATGATTTTGTAGAGGGTTATTTATATAAGATACCGTTTAATGATGAAAGCTATAGAGGATTGAAATATAAAGAATGCGTAGAAGCAGACTTAGAAGAAGGATTTACATATACAAAAAAGATGAATTTAGAGGGCGTTAATTTGAATAAAGGGCTAACTGAGCGAATGGCTGAAATGGTATAATTATGTATAACAGCAAAGTAAAAATCGAACTGGTGTATTTCAGAGTGATTTTGTGAAGGAAGGTGAGAGAAAATGGACATGGAAACGTTACAAAGGGCTAAAGTTCTGGAGTCGATAATCAGAACCGAACGATTAAATATAAAAAACTGGGAAGAGTTATTTAAATCTGATGAAATCACCTTATCCTCAGCAACAAAGCCGCAAAAAATGTATTTAATTGGAGAGAAAAAAGATGAAGTGAGGGACGTTATTTTACAGCATCACAAAGAATTTCTTGCTGATAAGGAGAGGGAATTTGAAGAACTTTAATACACAATTCGACACTAAAGCGAAGGAGGGGAACAATGGCAAAGTTAAAACAGTATGATAAGGGATTCTTAGATGGTCAAAAAGCCGAAGCGGAGGCATTTCTAGAAAACCTTCGTGCTCTTGAAGAGGAATTGAATAGCGTTGGATGGGACGGTGGACATTCATATTTACATACTATGATGGAAGACTTTGAAAGGTTTCTTAGTGAATAACTTTTGGTAAAATATGAATTTTATGAAGGTAATGAAGAATAAAATCTGATTTCCCATTTTTAAATTTGGAGGGTGATTCTATTGTCAGATCCGTATTTCAAAAGTAAAGGCTTTAATACAGTTAGCTCAGATACATTGAGGGAGATGCATCCTTTAGAAAAGTTGAACTATGTATTTAAAGTATATCTGTCATTAAGTAAAACAGATGATAGGATTGGAATGGCTATTTCATCTGAAAATGCTGACTACGCCAATAAGCTAATAGATAGCGACCTTTTTGAAGCTGTAACTGAAGCTTCTTTTACAAATATCTTTTGCGATAAAGAGGGCGTATTAGGGGTTAGTGAAGTAGTAAGCAAAAGAAAGAAATAACTATTTAAAAGTATGATTTTACAGTGAGAGGAGGAGCACTTTGATGGAAAGATTCATTTCTGAGTCAGAGGAATATATCCAAGTATATGAAAAATGTAGATTTCGCAATGGATGGTTAATCGTACTACAGGTTTCAAAAGAAAAATGGAAAGAGGGTAAGTATGATAAATTCAGATGAGGCTCACTTCAGAGAGATGAAGAAATGTAAACAGCAATTGTAGAATTTAGCATTAGTAAGACTAAAGTAAAGAGTGAAGCAGTAGTGCCTCAAGGAATCAAGGCAGATAGCGGTGGTGCAGTATATTTAATAAAATTTCACTTTTAAAGAAAAGGAGGGAGGGGAGAATATGAGCTTTGTCAAGTTTAAAACGATAGTTCCAAAAGATGGTGAACTATCTTCCTATCTAAATAAACCTGTATTAGACAGAGTAGACCTTTCTAATACCTTTGAAACAAAAACTATCGGTGTTATAAGTGATGCTGTAGAAGTCGAAGAGGGTTATGAGTTAACTATTCAACTGTTTAGTAAATTTCAATATGAATGGATTGGAAATGAGTTAAACGCTCTATCGATTTTAGCCAGATAATATCAGAGTTTTAAGGAGAAGGATATAAAATGACGAAGGTGTATTTGGGAATTTTTGAAGTGGATATGCATGAGCCAACTAGAACAATCTATGCAGGAACTGATCTCGAAAAAGCAATAGCCTCTATACATGATGACAATCATAGTATAGATGATTACTATGTAGAAGTTTGGGAAAATGGAAAAGTCTTAGGTAGATATTACTGGGGAGATGACTACAACAGATTTATGTATTATAAACGTGTGAATGAATACGAATTTAGAATAGACACTATAGAGGAAAGCTCTAATGCGAAAAGGAGAGAGTAAACTCATATGAAACTGCCAGAGATTGAAGTTGAATATATAGAAAAGCTTAGTGAGATGAAAATTAATGACATTGACCAGTTAATCATAGAGAATAAATTCAATGATAATAATTTCGATTACTATTTTGAGATGTATGAAAATGAAGAAGTTGTGGTTTTCGCTAACTTAACTGGCTATCCATTAGAAGAAGATGACATTTCTAGTGGTGTAGGAAGAGTATTTCAAATTGAAACTGCAATCTTAGTTAAAGATGTAAAAAACTCTCAGTACTTAAATCAAATGTTTTACATGGGCGATAATGATGGATTCAGTACATTAGGACATTTCTTAAATAATAAGCCTGTGTGGACAAAAGAAAAACTAAAAGAGGCAGGAGTAAAGAAGTTTGAAAGTTCTTTTATTGGTTTTCCTTATGAGTATAGATGGGATCATATGCTAGAAAGTAAAAATTGAACGCAAACTTATAAAGTAGGTGAAATTTAAATATGAAAGCAATGCCATATGAAATTAAACAGAAGCTGCGGCAATATGCAAAAGCACAAGCGAAAGCTCACAGGTTATCAAGGGAGGTTGATGAAGCTATACGAGCTTATGGAGTACCAATTGACAATTTAACAGCAGTGTCTCCCCCGTTTGATGGAGAACCTTATACAGAGGCTTTAGCTTTTATTAATAACAATGAAGGTAATATTGAAGAGAACATTCTAGAAATTGAAGAATTATTTCTCTACTTTGTGAATAAAAAAGCTGAATAAAATATCTATTTGAAGGAGTGTGATAATATGAAAGAAGTTACGTGGGTTAATAGAGGAATTGACGAGAGATTAATTATCGATAAGGTTGATATTGGTTCAATTGATCATTTAGAACCGAGAGAATTGCTTGGTTTATTGGACAAATACAATATATTAAAGTTAAAAGAAATGTCAGTTAGTGAATATAAAGACAGTCATAAATCTAGTTGAAATGTCAGTTTGATTAAAGGTAATCATGATTCAAAAATAAGGAGTGTTTCACCCCTCTTAATATTTCAAACAATGGAAATTTTGAGTATAATATACTATATACTCAATTGAAATGAGGGATAGTCATGAATCAAAGTGAACCTAAATCAGATCCAAGACCTTTAGTTATTTCTAATATTTTGCAACACAGTCTTTCCAATGACTTCGAGGAAGCAAAAACAGAATGGGATCTTGAAGGATCTGTCCCTTCTGATTCGGCAGATTTCTCTGAACATTGTGAGTTGTGTGGTGCTCGTAATTACAGGGGGAATTGGGCTATTGTAAATCGAAATACCAACGCTATTCTAAAAGTAGGCACAGAATGCATAAAAAGATTTGTAGTTTTAAATGGGACGGAAACTTTAGAAGATAGTCAAGTGTTTTTCTCGAATGCGGAAAAAGAATTGAGTTTAATATTAAAGATTAGAAATGATTTTCCTGAAATAGTCAAAGGGATACCAACTAAGAGGGAGACTACATATTACATTAAAGCCCTAAAAACTCTCTTAGAGTTGAGAGGACAATTGTCACTACTAGATAGTCGCGAAGGAATTGAAGAAGTTATTAAAGCATATTGCATAAAGACAGAAGAAAAAGAAAAGGAGTTAGATATCAAGTTTGTCGATAAGATGTACAATCTCCTTCATGATCCAAAAAAGTTTGTATTCCAAAAAGAAACCAAGAGGTACAGAGAGTATAAGCTTAAAGAAGGGGATACTTGGAAAAAGAGAGGAAGAGTTACTGGAACAACACTTTCTTCTTCAGAAAGCTTTAAAAATCCTGAAAAGAAATATGATTAAGTCGATAATGATATTTCAAGTCTGAAAGAGATTGGAATTATTAGTTATTGACTGGAGCTGAAAAAATGAACCTAATGGATAGAAGGGTAAAAGTAACGACTGGATATTATCAAGATATCGAAGGTGTAGTTAAGGGTATGACAGTGGATGGCTATTATTTGATAATGCCAGCAAGCTTGAATGGATTTTGGACTAAGGCTACCGAATTGGAAATTATAAGATGAAATAATCATTTTATGTGAGGAGAGGGATTAAAATGTTATTTTGTGAAGCTCAAATTAAAGGTGCTTGTAGAGGATATAAAAACCGTGATACTTTTTTTGAATTAACTAACGGGAGAATATTTCAACAAGATGAGTATAAATATCAATACAATTACCAATATCGTCCAAATGTAAAAGTGTTCCAAGAGGGCAGTGTTTTTTATTTAGAAGTGCAGGGCATGAACAGTAGAGTTAAAGTAAAGAAAGTCAAATAAAAGCATCGTTTCATAACAACGTAAACAAAACTATACTATAAACTCCATAAATCGTGTACAATACTACATGAATAAATCACCAAGAGATGCGATTATAGGAGTGGAAATAATGACGGAAATATATTTAGAAATGTTAGATTTGCTTAAAAAGGAAATGAAAGATTCGATTGATCTAATAAATATAGCGGATGAAAATCCCAGTCAGCAATTAGAACATCAGATAGAGTTGCTTACTGCAATCAAAAAATATGCAGACCATAAAAAGGCATCAAAAAATACTTCAAGACCTTGTGATTTAGGAACAACCTGCAAAGATTTTGTTACTGATAAGGAAATGGATTTTCTATTAAATAGTAATAACGAAGATTTTTCTGGATTTGTTATAAAAGAACAACATGAAGATGCAGTAGACGAAACCGATTCAGAAACTCAAAAGTACAAAATAGAAAGAAAGATTAGAGGAGCTTTCATTCCAGAAATTGAAGCGTTTATCCCAGAATCAATTGTCAGACAGCTAGATTTAAAGCATGGTGACTATGTATTTGCTGAGCCATATCAAAAGGACAGTCGGAAATTTAATTATTCTCTTGCAGAAAGAGGAAATGGAGAGAATGATGATCGGATTCAATGGAATAAATGCGTTGTTCAAAAACAAGGCGCAATGTTTGTAATAGAAGAAAGTTTAGAGCTGGGTAAAATAAAGCTTGGTGAAGCTCCACATGCCGCTGTGTTAAGTGATGAAGATGTAAGACAGTTTGAGCTAGCAGATGGATCTGTGATAGACGTAGCATGTCTAAAAGGCAATGAGCATCAAGTTAAAGTTATCTGGAAACATGGTTAATAGAAGCTAAGAGTAAAGGTGGGGGAGAATGAAAGCTAGAGGGAATACAAAGATCATATTAAAGAAAGTCGAAGAAATTCAATTTCTAATTGGGTATGCGAACCAAAATATCATGAATGATCAGGATATTAATTCAATTGAGCAGGCGCAAAAACAATTAAATAAGGCACATGAAATCTGTATAGATATTAGAAGTATGTATGAATTGGAATGAGAAATTTAAAAGAGCTAGGATAATAATTGTGTTTAAAATTTTAGTTTTAATGAATTAAAGAGTGATAATGTGATATAGAAAGGAGAGGGATGGAATGAAGTGTCCTAAATGTAAAGATGGAGAGCTAAGTCTTTATAAGGTAACTGAAAAAGTATATAGAATACCTTTGACATCAAAAAACACCTTATCTAAAAGAAAAATTCACACTATGGGTTCAGAGTACGATACTACGATGGATTATCTTGAATGTAGTAAATGCAAAAGTGAATTTGAGTACGAGCTTGACGAAAAAGGAAAAGTCTTAAAAGATTTACTTTGGGAACGAGAAAGTTCTTAATAAGCTTCTCGGTCATGTAGTTCACTGAGAAAGGGTGGCGAAAATGGAGAAAAGAAAATATAAATGTAACAGATCATTAGGTTATGGGATTATGACAAACAAACAGCCTCAAATAGACACGGAATCAGAATATTATATTGTCGGCTCTGCTAGTGCTTTTGATAATAGGATGATCATTGAGCGTGTGGATGGGGAAGAATTTGAAGGCGAAAAAAGATGGATTGTCGATAATCATAATTTAGCTGAGATTTAAAACTGAAATAGGAGGACTTGCAATGAATAAAAAGGTATGTGCATTTTGTAGCAAAGAAGATTCAACAGATAAGATGATCGATCAAGCCGGAATATATGATGGATTTGAACAGTGGGTACACATCTTATGTTATGAAGATTTAAAAGACAAAGCTAACCAATAGGAAGAGTAAAGGGGAGTAAATGAGTAGAAAACGAAAAGAAATATTAAAAAGACTTTCTGGAGCATTTGATGGTGCTGAGGTTGATGAACTTTTTCGTGAATATGTTTTAAAGTATTTACCCGCTAAGTATCAAAATAAATTAATAGAAATTTTAGCAAATGAAGAAATTGGAGAATCTGGAGTGTATTCGGACGAAGAATATGAAGAGATAATAAGAGAAGCAAGAGAGTATCTAGAGAAATAATAGAAAAATAAATTAATTCAATAAATTACACATTTTAAGAAAGGATGATGGTAGATGAATAAAAGAAAACTAATATACATGGGAGCACAGCCATATAAAAACAAAAAGGAAATGAAAATAATTATAAAAGATATTAAAGAAGAGTTTAGAAATAAAGTAAAAATAGATATAGATCATAATGACAAACTAATTACTTATGAATATAGAAAACGAGTTACTGAATAAAAAATAAAAAAATAATAAGTAATTGAGCCTTATTTTTTTAAAAAATATTAAAAATAAGGCTATTTGTCATATATTTTTATTTACTTTCCACTATCCAATATGTTATATTATAATCAGATAAAGGTCAGAAATAGTCAAACGAAAAAAAGTAATATTTATGTTTAAAACAAATATAATAAGGTATATATAGTAGTGGAGGTAAATAAAATGGAAAATAAAGTAGTTAATTTAGTACATAAAAAAATTGAAAAACAATATCAGGAAATTTCTATGAAGGGCGTTGTTAATTCGGGGAATGAGGGGATGTACTGGAGAAATACGGAGAGAAACATAAAAGAAAGAAATATCGATAAAAGCGAAGCGAGAAGAAATATGATAAAAGGGTATATGAATTTACTAAGTAAACAAATATAATTAAATTATTGTATTGATTAAATGTTGATGTAATTGTATAATAAACCTAATATAATTTTGAGGAGGATGAAAGAGATGAGCTTACAATTAGTCCATATAAATAAAGTTAATTGTTTAGAGATAATTATGATGTATTTAAAGAGCAACGGAAGATCCGAAAATACAATTAAAAACTACTTGGGTGACATAAGACATTTCTTTAAAATCACAAAAGGAAAAGAGCTGGAAAATTTAATCGAACATGATTTTAAAGTTACTGTTAGCGATATTGATAAATTTATTGCTCATTTACAGGATGAAGGTTCGGTTAATAAAACAATAAAACGAAAGTTAACGACAATAACTGGATTGTTTAGCTATATAAATAGCAGGAAGATAGAATTTGGTTTATTAGCCGATATAGACATTAGCTTCATTAGTAAAATGCAAAAGCTTAAGAGCGTAGAAGTAAATTACGGCTTACTCCATAAGGAAGAAGTAGAAGAAATGATAAAGATTGCCCCAATGGTCAAAGAGGGAATGCCTAGATTTAAAAATCGAATTATTCAAGGATTGCTGATTAAGTTCGCTTTACACACCGGACTGAGACAGCAAGAAATTTTAAAGTTGAAGTGGAGCGATTTTATTCTCACAAGAGAAGGAGATTATGAAATCGAATTAAGAGGAAAAGGGCAGCGGAGGAAAATTCATTATGTAGATGAAGACTTTTTTCAAGAATTAATTGATAATAAAGTTAATGACGAGGTAGTATTTCCGTTTAACAAGAATCATATATCGAAACTAATGAATCAACTTAAAATCAAAATGAATATTTCAGAAAAAAGAAATGTCTCTTTCCATAGCATACGTGGAACTGCGATTACTATTTTTTATGAAAACTCAAAAGATCCTCATGCGACAATGGAATTCGCAGGTCACTCAGATTTCAATGTCACAAAAAGATATATAAAAGAAAATAAATACAAGAGAATAGGTGTGTTAGATTTCGATAAATTTCTTAACAGCGATGCTCTAGAATCGCTAAGTAAAGAAGAGTTATTGGACTTAATTAATAGTAATAAAGTTGCGAAAATTATATTACTAAGAAACCTCAATTCGAATTTATAATTTTTTGTTTTATTTTTTGTTTATATTGTGTATAATAGAAGGGAAGTGTATTAATTATTGAATTTAATAACAAAATTAATTGAAATGTCTTTTGAAGAGAGGTGTCACATTGTGAAAGTAGAAAGAAAAGAATTAGAGAGTGTATTGATTGAAATACTTCCCACAATAAAAACAAAAAAAGATATGGTTAGTAAATACAAGGATCTGATGGCAGAGTTTAAAGTGCTGGGAGGCAGAGTTCAATCTGTATTAAATGATCCCGAAAAGGAAGTTCCACAACTAGACGATAAAGAGCTGTATGTTTTTTCAGTGCAGCTTTACATGACAACGGGTAATCAAAGACTGAATCCAGACCATTTTTATAATGAAAGAGAGAAGAAGGAAATTGAAACAACTTTTACGGGTTATCAGGCGGAAGAAATCAAATTTCCATATACTTTCAAGAGTAGTTTCGAAAAGTTGCACGATGGCTATACGGGTAAAATATCCGTAACAGAAATGCGATTATTAAGCAATGGAAAACAGATTCAATATAATCCTAACGTACAAAGAAGTGGCAAAGTCAAACAGGTTGATGATGAAACCTTTATTCCCGTCCCAAAAATATTTAGAAGAAGCATCGAAGGAATCAAAAACAGATTTTTAAAAGGGAAATTATCAAGTACGACATTAACTTTTAATGCCCGCCTGGGAAGTTCAGATGATGGGGAAGAAATCTCCTACGATGAAGATACAAAAGAATTAACCATTACAAAAGGGACTTTATTTGACTGCATTGACGGATTTCACCGTTTTACAGCAACAGTTGAAGGGCAGCATGAAAATCCAAATAAAGACATGGAGTTTATCATAAAGATACAGAATCTCACTGATGCCGAAGCAAAAGAAGTGTTTGTTGAAATTAATACATTTAATGATATCACTACTTCTCGAATGAAGGAGATGGATCAAGAAAAGTTATCTACTGTAGCTGTAGAATTTCTTAAAAAGTCAGGTAGTGAATTAAAAGAAAAGATTACGTCTGAGAATACTGTTAAGTCTGATGAATTAACTACTTTCGGAATTTTAGTGGATGCCGTAGAAGAATTTTTTGAAATGGAAAATAGAGGTCAAGCTATTAAAACTGGTCAGTATTTGACTAAGTATTTCAATAATCTTTGTTACTCGTTTCCTGATGAATTCATCAGCGATATTAAAGAGATAAGATATAAAAGTGAAATTAACAGACCAACTATGTTTTATGGTTTTGTCTGCTTAGCTAAACGAATGCAAGATGAGGGTATTGAAATTGAGTTACTATCTGATATTGTAAAAGATATCGACTTTAATAAGGAGAATTGGCAAGAGTTGAAAGGTAAATCTCCAGCAGGGATACGGAAACACATAAAAGAAGTGTTTGAAAATATTGATTTGAGTAAATACAAGGTAGGTGTCTAATTTGTACAACGAAAAAATCAAAGAAGCTTTTTTAAAAAATTATGATGCAGATACTGCAGTTATTTATAGATACAAGCTAAGAGGGGCTGAAAGAAATGAAAGAGCGCTCCAGAAAGACCTATATTCTTTTACTAGAGCAGAAATTGAAGATACCTTAAGAGACATGGCTCAGCCATCATTAGGCTCTATAGCTATGGCAGCAAATGTGTTTAAAAATTATATAGACTGGGCTAGTGCTCATGGATATTCTAATAGCTCCATTAATCCAATTGCAAATTTAACTAGAGATTCCTTGTTCCGTTTAATTGACCATAGCAAAAAGCAGTTTCTTACTGAAGAAGAGTTGGCAGAACTAGAAGATAAGAAGTTAGTTAATGGACAAGACAAGGTTGTTTTCCGGTTGCTATTTGAAGGATTGAAAGGATCACAACTGAGTGAGATTAGAAATTTACATTATAAAGACATAGACTTTGATAATAATATTATAAAAGTTAGAGGAGAGATGGAAAGGGAGGTAAAAGTAAGTGATAGGTGTTTAAGAATAATTACGGAAGCTTATAAAGAATCTGTATACATTGTTAATAACGGAGAATCCGTTTTTCAACGAGCAAATCCAGAAAAGAAATTAATACGCAATGATTTTATTATCCGATCTATTGATAATGGTCGGGTATTAGATGAAAATGCACCAGTCGGAAATATGACACTTTATACTAGAGTAAAAATGCTTAAAAAGTTTTTTGACTATCCTTATCTCACGCCGACAAATATCGCAAGAAGTGGCATGATAAAAGTGGGAAAGGATATATATGAAGAAACAGGGGAGCTAACAAATAACGACTTGAGAACAATTGTTCAAAATTTCGGGCATAAAAAATCAAAACTGCAAGGCAAGATGGATTACAACCTTATTGGCATCAAAGAGGATGTCAACATAGAAAACATCAAGAAGTTATACGAAATTTAGTCCAGTATTTATGGACTGAATTTTACATATAAAATAAAAATAATTATTAAAATAAAATGTTCGATGTGATTGTCGAGTTATTTGTCAATAATTTGATAATAAACTATAAATTTCTGGATGATTCGACAATCATATTGTGTTATCGACAAAATATGATGATGCTATTACTTACCTTTTGTAGTAAAATAATAGCAACCCGAACTTTCTTACTATCCGCAACTTTACTATATAGTAAAGTCTATCGTACTAAAGGACTAGTCCTTTAGCGTCTACTCGGATATGGTAATGTCCCAATCATACAAGTCATCTATCTGAGTGTTTAATACATAAGCAATCGTTGCAGCATTATCTAAAGACATTCCACGCTTATTGCTGATATATTCTGATATCTGGGTGACTGATATTCCAGTAATTTGAGCTAACTCAGTGTGAGACATGCGTTTTTCGGCTAACCTATATCGGAGTAGACATTTCTTACGCTTTTTGCGTATCATAAGAAAGTCCTCCTACAAAAGTTCTAATCACTATAATAACAAATATGATAACAAAAATTGTTAAAATAGTATAGTGCTTAAAATAAGGAGAAAACAATTTGGGTTAGCAATATAGATTTTACCATATTTCTATTGTATAATAGAAATAAGAACATTTGTTTGTAGGTGTTCGCTAAAACCGCCAAAAGGCACAGATTAAAACACAACAGTGAGGGGGAAATAAAAATGTATATTGGTAATGGGATTCTAACTATTAATTTTGCTTTAGAGTTAGGAGGTGAGACGGAGGAAGAAGCATTGCATAGACTTTTAAAAAAAGTAAGTAATGAGGTTAGTGTTTTAAAAAGTTTAAAAATTAGCAATATTAATGGAGAGGATGAAGATTTAGATGTGTTTGATTGGTCTATAGATGATTTGCAAGTAGAAGAAGTAGAAGATGATAAAAAGAAAGACCACTGAGCCAACAGTAGTCTCTAAATTTATACCCAAGAGCAAGTATAACAAGAAAAGTTCTCATTGCAAAGTATAAACCCTTGTGAACCCTAAAAAGACAGGCATTTCGTTAAATTAGACAAACTAAGGCCTGTCTTTTTAATCAAAAAGAACAAAGGAATTATTTTATCTGTATTCCGACAGAAGACTCCCTCTTCAATCGTGTGAAGGGCGAAGCCCAACGATAAGGGGGAGATGAATGTCGGTTAGGCGATAGCCTAAAGGCTTTTTGTTGCCCACTTCATACCTTATTGATATAATCAGTCTTATATAAGAGAAAGGCTGATATTGTAATGAAATTGGACAGTAATAATCATTCAGTATTCTTAATGTATTACCATCTTGTACTAGTTGTAAAATATCGTAGAGAAGTCTTTGATGATAAAGTATCTGACTATGCTGAGGATATGTTTGTAAAGCTAGGCGAGAAATATAATATCTCCCTAGTCGAATGGAATCATGATAAAGACCATGTTCACATCTTGTTCAAAGCACACCCTAATACAGAATTGTCAAAGTTCATAAATGCTTATAAAAGTGCAAGTTCTCGTCTGATAAAACGTGACTTCCCACAAATAAGAAAAAAGCTATGGAAAGAAATGTTTTGGTCGAGAAGTTTTTGCTTACTAACTACTGGTGGATCTCCAATCAACGTAGTTAAAAAGTACATTGAAAATCAAGGTCTAAAGTGAGGTGGAAACAATGTTAGTCAACAAAGCGTACAAATTCCGTATCTATCCAACCAAAGAACAGGAAATCTTAATTGCTAAAACAATAGGATGTAGTCGTTTTGTATTTAATCGCTTTTTAGGTCAATGGAACGATACATACAAAGAAACTGGCAAAGGATTAACTTATAATTCTTGTTCTGCTCAGTTAACACAATTAAAAAAAGAATTAGTATGGTTAAAAGAAGTTGATAGCATTGCCCTTCAATCATCACTGAAAAACCTTGCTGATTCGTATACTCGATTCTTCAAGAAACAAAATAAAGCACCGCGCTTCAAGTCTAAAAAGAATAAAGTACAATCCTACACGACTAAAGGAACAAACAATAACATTGCCATTGTAGCCAGCAAAATCAAATTGCCGAAACTTGGTCTTGTTCGCTTTGCCAAAAGTCGTGAAGTACATGGTCGTCTCCTTAATGCTACTGTTAGACGAAATCCTAGTGGTAAATACTTTGTATCCATTCTTGCAGAAATAGAAGTACAGCCATTGGAGAAAACTGAATCATCTATTGGTATAGACTTAGGCATTACTGACTTTGCCATTCTTTCTGATGGTCGCAAGATTGATAATAAGAAATTCACATCAAAAATGGAAAAGAAACTAAAACGTGAACAGCGAAAACTCTCAAGACGTGCGTTAAATGCTAAAAACAATGGTATTAACCTTCTTGATGCAAAAAACTATCAGAAACAAAAGCGTAAAGTTGCTAGATTGCATGAGAGAGTAATGAACCAACGTGACGATTTTCTTAACAAGTTAAGTACAGAAATCATCAAAAACCACGATATTGTCTGTATCGAAGACTTGAACACCAAAGGAATGTTACGCAATCATAAGTTAGCAAAATCAATCTCTGATGTATCATGGTCTGCCTTTGTAACTAAATTAGAATACAAAGCGAAATGGTATGGTAAAACAATCGTGAAAATAAGCAGATGGTTTCCGTCTAGTCAAATATGTTCCGATTGTGGACATCAAGATGGCAAGAAATCTCTTGAAATAAGGGATTGGACTTGTCCTGTTTGCCACGAACATCACGATAGAGATATAAATGCCAGCAAAAATATCCTAGCCGAAGGTTTAAGAGCCTTAGTTTTGGCTTAAACAAAAAATATAGAACCGTAGGAATCTACGGGGATAGCTTGGTCAATAAGAGAAACCTCTGTTGGCAAAGAAATACGCTAACAAGTACGCTCTATTCCCAAGAATCTCCCACTTCAAACAACCCGAAGGGTGTTAAGTGGTGAGTAGTTCAAATAATGTAATCTCTCCTACATCTAAAGAGTTTAATTTAACTGAAAAACAGAAAAAGAATTTAAATAAAATAAATAATAAAAATAAAATAAACATGATTGGTTTGACTAGAAAAGAAAGAGCGCTTAAAAAATTGTTATGTGATGCATTAGAACGTATAGGGAATAAAAATTCTCTTTCTGAATTAAGGTATTGGTATAAAGAATGGAATCCTAAAGCGAATTTACATAAAGGTTATAATGATGCCACAGTTATCAAAGAACAGTTACATAATGAAGTTAATAAGGGGTGGAGCGACAGACATCTTATATTTGGAGAAATGATCACTAGAAATTTTAGCGATCTGAATAAAGCGTGGAGAATAGAAGTAAACAGAGAAGAAGTAAAGAAATAAATTAAATAATATAATATTCTCATTTTAATCAAAAAAATCATAGGAGGGAATATGAAAGGTTATATTACTATCAATCAGGTGAATACTGTTTTATGTGATGTTACTGGTAAATATAGAGATATGGTTAACTTTAAAATTCTTTATGATGATGAACAAATGATAACAGGTAATTTAAAAGTAGAACAAAAGAGCAGAGAAGTAAGCTGTATTGATATTCATGAAGCTTTATCCAATTATTTTAAAGGGGAATTACAATTTAAATAATTTTCTAAAGGAGAGTAAAATTATGAAAGTAAACATATTAAATGATATGCAAATGAGAGAATTGTCCTTCACAGAGTATAGAAAAGGATATTGGCATTATTGTAAAACAGTTGAAGAGGATATTACATTCAATCTCACAGTTAAAAAAGAAGATAGTAGTTTTAAAATTGACGTATTAGATGAAAACTTTTTACAACCTTATGATTATCAATATTACTTATCACAAGACCCAAATTTTAAATTCGCTCTGACGGTAAAAGACAAAGTTGAAAAAATTATGTTGGATTTGACTGAGAAAGGAATCGTTGAAAACTATACGGCAGGGGAATATATTTAATTAAAAACGGTCTTTTAATGAAAGGAGAAGTAAGGGATAGAAAATTAAAAAATGTTTCTGTTATTCACTATTTTCTTTAAATGCGACCATTCCTTACAACTATTAATAATTCTTAATTAGAATGAATACCCTATATAGATGAATACGGAGGAGGTTGTCACATGATCAGTATTATATATGGTGGATATTTTTTCTTTGGGATTGTAATGTCAGAATGTATAGTAAAAGTAATGGATCACACTATAATTAAGTATGAGAATGGCAAAGAATTAGATAAACTCGAATCAAACCTCTTGGATAGTTTGAATTTATTAGTGAAATTGATTGGGGATAAAAAAATATTAGCAACTGTTTACTCATTTGTGACCTTGTTTTGGTTTCCGATTATTGTGAAAATTATTGTGGAGCACATCATTAAAGGAAATAAATTTTGGGATGATTAAATAAATGAAAAGACTTTTAAAAAGTTGAAGAGAGGAAGTAAAGAATGAACGATTATAGAATGTATATTTTAGTTAATGAAAACATCAAGATTGGTAAGGGTAAGCTAGCAGGGCAAGTCGGTCATGCAGTAATGAGTCATCTTTACTATAACGCTATCAAACCATTACAAGAAGGGAAGAAGATTGAACCGCTTGAGGATTACATGATTGCCCAGAAGAAAATAATTCTCAAATGTCCACAATGGAGACTAGAGGAGCTTGAGCAAACAGGTAATTATTGTGTAATTAGAGATAATGGGTTAACTCAATTAAAGCCGGACACGCTAACATGTGTTAACTATGGAATTATGACTTCGAATATGCTACCTGATTGGATTAAAGAATTAAAATTATATAATTAATAAAAAGGAGAGATTAGTTAGTGGAAGTTAAATATATTGAATTAATCTTTGAAAATTGTGAGTCAATCATAATTCCTGTTGAACGTATTTTAAAATTTGAATATGGAGATTTAAAACCATTCACTAATGATTTTTATGAAGAGAATGCCTATCTTGCCGAAGGTGTTGAGTTGGAAGTGCTATACCAAGAAGAATCCGATCTTGTGTATAATCCTTTTGATTATGATGAGCCATTAGGTATGTTTGTTAGTAATCCCATGAGCAATAAAGTTGAAGACAGACCAAATATTTTAGGAAGAATTTTAAATCATAGCGACATTGTTTGTATTGATTTATTGAATGAAGTGGAGAGTAGAATTAAATTAATCTATCCACCTTGGAGCGAAGAAGATGATTATAATAACACTTATGAAAAAATTGAAATTGAAGAAGGGAAGTTGAAAATAACAATTAAAAAAATAAAATAATCATTATTAATTTTCGGGGTGGTATTGGTGACTTACAACAATAAAGAATTAATAACTAAACAAGATTACATCGACCAACTGAATGATCTTCTAGCCTACGCAGAATTGGAAGGAGAGGATTTTGATTTTGGGACAGGCTTAATTGTGAATGAGATGTCTATGGGTAGTGAAGATGCCTATTATAAAATGTACATACAGGCACTGATGGAAAAGATGGAGTTTTTACATATTGATAATTCAAAGTCCAAACGTAAAAAGAAAAAGAGATTGCATAAACGGGATTATAAGAAAAAAGAAAAAGAGAGACTTAAAAAGTTAAGTGAAATTTCATGGATGAATGTTAATAACAGAGAAGGGTGGAAACAAAGATCCTATCGTGGAAAGCGAAGTAGACACTTTAAAAAACAATCGCACAGAAAGATAAGAAGATATAAGGGAGACATCTCTCTTAAAGGTAATATGACTAACAAGATATTTGATTTTTGGTGGAAATTATATTAAATAAAATAGAAAGGGGAAGTAAACTAATGGAGAAAGATGAGTTAAAGGACTGTTTAGCAGCGTCACTAACAATTTTAATTAAATTAAGGATCATTGATAGGGAAGAAGTTAGTAGTAGTATGCAACAAGATGGTGGGTTATATGAGCTACTGAATGATACATATAAAAAGTTAACTGAGGATGAAGATTAATTGAAATCTTTCTTTTAAATGAAAACAAGTAAAGTTTAATTATAATATTAAATTGTGAAAGGGGTAAGATGAATGGCGGAATTTGAAACAAGTGTCTCGCTGTGGTCGAAAGCAAAAATTAACTCATGGAATATCGGCAGTATTATCGAAGCAGAGCTGGCGAATATTTTAGGAGATAAAGATAGATGGATCAGAAATGGATATATTGTAGAAAGTGATTATCGGTTTAACGGAGTAGAAGAAATAAGAGAAGCAACTCCAGAAGAAATTGAATTATATAAATCTTTTCGATTGGTAGCGAAACATTTTAAGCAACTAAAATAGATAAATTTTCCATTATATGAAGGGCGAAGGTGAAAAATATGGTGAGAATTTATAATAAAGACGGAACCCATAGGGTTCTCAGTGAAGATGAAGTTGATATTATAACAATAACGCCTGATAGCATTAATAAAGTAGAGAATTATAAAAATGGAGTTAACATTTATTTTAAAGATGGGACTTTCAAGTTCATTGATAAAGCTAAAACAGATGGCATAGGGATTACTTTAAATTATGAAAGCGAATAATTTTTCCTTTAAGGAGATTCTAAATGAATAATGACTTATATGAAATTGTTTTTACATGTCCATTTGCGGATTATTGGTGGACAGTGGAAACGGGGCTAACACTTGAAGAGGCAGAGAAGAAAGTTGAAACAATGAATAAATACAATCTAATACATAAAGAAAATGGTTGTTGTCGCCATTATCTACAACCAAGTGGACTATGATATAATAAAAATCAATGTCAATAATATGAGTGAGCTGAATTGGGGTGGAAAGGTTGTTAACGATAAAGGATAATAAGAATCAGAGATTGATAATGAGCAGTGAGAACGAAACACTAAAAATAACTCAGACTTTCTATAAAACCCAGGAATCTAATTCAGTAGTCTTAACTGATGATCAATTGCATGAGATGTATGAGTGCTTATTCGCATATAAAAATCCAAATTGGGAAGAGAGATTGCATTGGGAAAATCCTTTCACCCCAACTCACGAAAAGGTTTATAACATTGATGAAAGTATTATGTTTAGAATACATGGCTTAAATGTAATTGATATTATTCAAACGAAATGTGGCAGTGAAAATGAAGAGGTCATTAAAATTAATGAAGAGTTATTTCTTAAGCTGTATCATAGTACTATCTAAAATACGACATAGTGATTTAAAGTGAATTTAATAAATAAAATAAAAATAACTATTGAAACAAAAGACGCATTGTGGTAATCTGAATTCAAAGAAAGTTATTAACCAGTAAATAAAATTAATTAAATTATATTAAATTAGGAGGAATTGAAAATGGAAGAAGTAAAAGTATGTTTACATAAAAAAGGAGCACATATGCTAACAAAAAACACAGAGGGCGAGTTGTTTATTGATGAGAAAAGAATCTCACAAGAGCAAGCAATTAATGAATTAATTGAAGCAGCACAGGATTTAGGTTATTGGTGTCAGGTTGCTAAAGATGTATTGCCAAAAGAAGAGTTCGATGAAGTACAACGAGCATACGAATATCACGAAGATTGATCAATATTCTGACTAAATGTTCATTGAGGAGGATCTAATATGAAAGTGAATGTTGATTATAATTTGGCACATCGTGCAATAGAAAAATTTAATAACAAGCAAGAATTAAATGAACATGAAGCAAATTGTATCACAGCTATTTTAAATGCCTCGTTTGGCGATTTAATACCAGCGAAAGATGAGCTAAGAAGGCAAGAAAGTAATGTTAGACGACTAGAGAAATGTTTTGAGCCAACGTCACCATCATGGAAAAGAATTTTCAATGATGTCAGGGAGTTCGAGAATAGGTATTGTTGATGATTTTAAAATCTGAAAAAACTTTTAGTTATTGTGTAAAATGCCTGTTTTATTAGAATCTGAATTGAGGTGTATTTAAAATAAAATCATATTTTACAGGTAAAGTAATTGAGAATAAATGGATGATGGGAAATAGAGCGACGTTTACAACTGATGATTTTGGACTTCGTGAAGAATATCTTAACATTTCTAGACCAGTGGGATCTACAATGAAGTTTCCTATGGAATACTACAGGTTAAAAGGAAGGTTAGTTTTTCATGAAGAGGATATGACCATTAAATTTAGAAAGGGAAACAAAGTTAACATTAATAATGATGAGGTGGTTATTGAAGATGTTATGTACGGACTAGATAATACAATTACATATCATACAGACAAAATAATTAAAGAAATAAATTTAAATGCGAAAGAAGATGCTATTGATGAATTTATTTCTATGATGCGTCATGAAAAGCATAATGAAATATCTCAAGTTAAAACTCACAATAAAAAATGGTGGAAGTTTTGGTGATTATTTATTAAAAAAATTAAAATTGAAATGAGGTGAATTGAAGGAATGAGGAGTAGGCACGATCTAAAAGGTGTAAGTAGATTTTATACGGAAAAATCACATAGACTTATGCTTAAAGTGAGATTGTTTGTTTTGATACTAACGAGTCCCATATGGCTGCCTTTATTTCTGCTAACAATAGCCGCATATAAATTAGAGGATTTGCTGGATTATCTTGATAAGGTGCTACAGAAAGTTTTAGACAAGGTTATTCCACAAATAAAATAATCTGTGAAACTTTGGAGGGATATTATTGAATATTCAAGAAGTCACAAAAGATATAAATGATCTGCTAGAAAAATATGATGAGACTATAAAAGTAATGTTATCTACTTTATATGATTTGATCTTGGAGGAGGTAGATTGTCAAGATGAAATAGTCGCTCAAACCTTACCATATATTCAGAATGGGGAAATTTATATTGACTTTGAAGAGTTATATATGGGTGGTAAACTCGTAACGCAAAAAATGAGCGTTGAGGACTTTGTGAAGTTTTATGGTAAGAGAATTAAAAAGCAACATTCAAATAATTGAGAAAGGATAATACAAAATGTCTAAAAAAGTACCTCTACAGGTTGGACAAAAAGTATGGCTCGAAACAGTGAGTAAATTTTGGGGAGATATTGATCACGAGCAGAAACTTGAAGAAATGATCGTATTAGAAGCGAATAAAACGAGCGCATATATTTGGTATTATGAAAAGTCTAAAGTGCGTTATAAAGTTGATCAAAAGACACACCAAGTTCAATATGGAATTCCAGACGGATGTTCATATCGTTTGTGGTTATCTAAAGAAGAATATGAAAAGAATGTTTCTTATAAGAAAGAAATGAAAGAGATGCTTGAGCAAGCGCATAAGAAAGTGAATCAGATGAGTCTGGAAGAATTGCGTATTCTTGTAAATTGAAAATAAAGTTGATTAAAATATATTTTTTAATTGAGCGGGGGTTGGAAATGAGTAAATTTATTCGAGATATGATCGTTCTAAAAAAAGCATTATTGAAAATAGTCGGAGCGGGATTTCTAATGTCAATAATTTCATTTTTAATCTTGACAGTTAGATTATATGACGAACCATTATTAGATTTAACATTTATGAAATATGTAGTATCACCAATATTCTTAGTCATTGGTATTGCTGTGTTTTTATTTGCTTATTTTAAAGAATGGAAACCTTTGATTATAAAATTTGAAAAAGAAAAAATGATGAAGGAAAAACATCCATTCTTTATCAAACGCTTTAATCAATTTGAATAAGGAGAGTGATGACCAATGGAGCCAGTAACACTGTGGTATCGTAAAACAAAAGAAAATAAATTAAGTTTTAATCACTTAGAAGTCGGACATTCACAATATGAAAAAGCGCAGCCAATTAAGCCAGAATACACAAATCAATCAGCGTGGCAAAAGGATCAGCGGGAGAAGAAATTGGTGTATATGGAGAATGGAGTGGTGATTAAATGACAGCAGAATTAAATTCAAAAGATAAATGGTTTATTCAAACGTTGAGAGTAAATGGAGTTTCAATTAGTGACAAACCTTCTAACTTCGAGTTAGTAGTCATAAAAGGAGAAAATGATATTCAACTTAAACAGATGTTATTTACAACAGAACTTTATTTAAATGGGAAGTTGATTGGTGAATATGCAGACTTTGATTTAGACTCAATTTAAAAGGAGTATTTGAGAAGGGAATAATTCATATGAATGATTTTAAAATTATCAAGGAAGATATGTTGAAATCTGCAGAGTCCTATGGAATAAAAGTAAAAACTAATGTTCCAAAAGGGGAGACTGGTATTTATATAACGGATGATGATGGCGCATCAACGAAGGTGTCAGTTAAAGAGCTATTTCCAGAAGTATTCATTGAATAAAAGAAGAGTTTTAAGGAGTTGTTACAAATGAAATATTCAATCTTGAGAAATGACTCAACGAATAAAGATCTTTTTAGAGAAGGTTGTTTTCTGATTAATTCACATGAAGAGTTACATACAGTTATTTATGATAGGGATCGAGGATATGCAATTTTAAATTTGGTTACATATAATGTAGAATCGGAATTTTATGAGACAATTGAATTATTTGTTAGAAGTACTACTATCACAGAGATGACACCAGTGGAGCAGGTGAATGAAGTTAAGTTTGAAGAAATCTAAATAAAAGAAATAAATTAATTATAGCTCTACCGAAGAAGAAATCGCTTATTTTAAAAAGAGAGTGAAGTTAAATAAATTAATAAGAAGAATGATATAGGGGTTGATTGTATTCAAAAAGCATAAAGAGGATAAGCAAGCATACTCATTTCGCAATGCCATAGCATCTTTAGAAATTGAAGGTAAAAAGCTCAACCAAGCCGAAGAAGGATTGATCCGAAAGGTAATAGAGGGAGAAATATCAGAAGATGAATTTATTCGATGTGTATTTGATATGAGTAAAAATAAATTAAAATAAAAGGAGAATTTGCAAATGAATGTTACAGTAGATAACAGTAAATTAAATAATATAAAAGTTGGGGATATCATTCAATTTGGCTCAGGTGGTCATAGGGAGCATAATTTTTATATGGTTTGCCATTCGCAACTGGAAGGTTATTTCATGTTAAGTTTAACTGGAAAGAAAACACAACTTAGGTTTTATGAAACTATGGAAGACATGCTTAAACGACGCAATAATATCATTGAAGTATTCTCACAAAAGGATTATGTAGTTAAAATTTCAAAGAAAAATAAGTAAAGGGTGAAAATAAAAATTATATTAAGGTGTGAATATTGTGAAAAAAGAGAGTAACTTCGTAATACTGGAATATAAAACACTTAAAGCCTACTGTCACTGTTGCAATCAAAAGCTTCCTAACGTGAAAACAAGTGATTTAAAACAATTTAAATTCACTGCAAACGTTGTTCTAGAGTGGACAGAGTGGAAAGAAGTCATTGAATTCGAGGAGGATTTCGATGAGTGTGTGAGAGAGTACGTTTACGTGACAATTGGGTTTTTTGCTACTAATCCAGATGACAAAATTTTAATAAAGGATAGTGAATTTGATAAAGTTAAGCAGTTAATTTTGAGTGTAGTGAAATAAAAGCATCATTTTGAAGGATGAGCATAGAAAAATACAGAAAGGAAAATCACATGAATGAAGAGGAATTAATTAAATGTAAAAATAACATATTTTATTTTATTGAAAAATATAGTGGTCTTGAGTTAAATCCGTGGCAAAAAGCAATTTTGAGATATTATCAGATACGAACGCGTTTGAAATTTATTATGATTAAGGGAAGACGTAGTAACAAGTATTATTAGATACTATTCATAAATATGAGGTGTTATAAATAAATTGTGAGGTGTTATATGATTGGTTTTCAGGACATTTGGTTAATTAGCGATACACATTGGGATCATTCACGAATAATTGAATTCTCTTCACGTCCATTTAAGGATGCTGACGAAATGAATGAGATTCTTATTGAAAATTGGAATAAAGTGGTCAAGCCTAATGACTTAATCTTTCACCTAGGCGACGTTTTCTTCTGTGGTGCACAGAAAATGAAATACATAAGTGATAGATTGAACGGGCGCAAGACTCTAATAAAAGGTAATCATGATAAAAGTAGTAATACAAAGTATCGTAAATTAGGATTTGAGCCATACAATTATTATGTATTTGAAGAACTGCTATTGAGTCATTATCCTCAGCAGATTACACCCCTGAGAAGCTTATACAATAATACTGATATTATTGCAAACGCTCATGGACATGTTCATGAGCAAGTACAAGGCTTAGATAAGGATCTACATTACTGTGTTAGCGTAGAAAATATTAATTATACTCCCATTCACGTAGATCAAATTTACAGTGATGTAGCAAAGGGAGTAAGACCGTATGAAATTAAGTAAGTATAAACAAATTAAAAATAATATAATAGAATACATAAAATATGCTATTGTGACAGTTAAATTTAATCACCATTATAGAAAGTTTTATAACGCTGATATTGGGTTGCTTGATAATTGCTCTTATTCAGTATACAAAAAAGAGAAACGAAGAAACACTAATATAGAAACGAGATGATAATATGACTTGGATGGAGACATACAGCGGTAAGAAGTTTCATCCCCTAAATCCCAGTTTAGAAGAAATTTGTTTAGAAGATATTGTGCATTCATTAGCAAAAGCATGTAGGTTTGGTAATCACCTGCCTATTCATTTTTCAGTGGCGCAGCATTCAATGATTTGTGCACTAGTAGCGAGAGAGCTAGGGTGTAGTAAGAAAATTGAATTGTACGCACTATCGCATGATTTTAGCGAAGCATATATTGTTGATATTCCACGTCCTCTAAAAGCGCTTCTTCCGGATTATAAGGCGATTGAACATAAAGTACAAAATAAAATGTATGAATTTGTAGGGCTGGAACCACCAACCGAAGATGAAAAGTTAATTATAAAATACATAGATAATTTGGTATTGTATTATGAGGGTAAATATTTAACGAATAACGTAGATGGATGGATTGAGGAATTAATTTTGGATAATGAAGATTATGTGGCTCCTAGAGATTGGTTTTGCGAAATGGAAATTGATATTGTGAAGTCAATGTTTAAATATGAAATTGAAAAATTGATGTTATGAAGCAACAAGAAAGCGTAAGCAAGTTTATAGATTGTGTTGTATTAGATATTCAAGAAATGTTCGGTGTGCCTAAACGACAGGCTGAGAAAATGGTTTACGATTCAAGTTTGATAACTTTAATAAAGAAGTATCCAAATCAAGTTACAGAGTATTCCATCGAGCATTGGGCTGAAGAAATTTATTGTGATAGTAAAGACCATTTAATAAAAGGTGACTTTTAAATAAATAAAATAAAAATAATTATATACATTCATTGAATGTTATGGTACTATGATTATAAGTTAAATAGTAAAAGGAGGAATAGATTATGAAAGTTAAATTATTTACCCATACCGATTTAGATGGAGTATCTTGTGGAATCGTAGCTTCTTACCAATTTAATGACTTGGATATCACATATTGTAACTATGATGATATCGATAATAAAGTGAGTGAGTTTATTGCTGAGAAAGCATATCTTCTATATGATTTAATTTTAATCACCGACATTTCAGTTAACGAACATGTAGCTAAAGAAATTAACCAATACATAGCAGATAAAACTGTCTTATTGGATCATCACGCTACGGCAGAATGGTTAAATGAGTACAAGTGGGCAACAGTTGACGATATGGAAACACAAATTATCTCTGAAGATAGCTATACTAATGTAAAATCAAGTGGAACTTCGATGTTATTTGATTATCTTTGTGAAAAGTATGATTGTTATGATTTTGAACTGTCAAATTATGTAGAAAAAGTAAGGCGTTATGATTCTTGGGAGTGGTCTACAAAATATAATGACATTCATGCTAAACAACTCAATGATTTATTTTTTATCTTAGGTAGAGATTTATTTTTTAATCGTTTTTCAAACAACATTTCGGTTGATTTCACGAAAAATGAAGAACAGGTTTTAAAAATGGAACAAAATAAAATTAATAAATATATTGAAATGGCAAGCGAGAATGTAATGCAAACTAATGTCCTTGGATATAATGCTGGTGTTGTATTTGCAGAACAATACACCTCACAACTTGGCAATGAGCTTGCTAAGAAAAACCCTCAATATGACTTCATTGTAATTATCAATCCACAGCAAAGAAAAATTAGTTATCGAGGAATTAATGAGGATATCGATCTAGGAAAAGAAGTAACTGCCAAGTTTGGTGGTGGTGGACATTCACGAGCTGCAGGAAGTGAGTTTGATGAGGAATTACTAAATGGATTTATTGATGGCTTGTTTAAAGAAAAGTAATTACAGAAGGGAAGTCAATCATGTCACGTCAAGAATATGCTATTCCAAGCGATCCAGACGAGTTATTTAATGATGTAGAAAGGAATAGTGGTAGCATGAGCTATCACATAATCGATTACACTGAAGGGTTTGATATGGATAATATTCAATCGCTAAGTTATTTTGTTGAATGTGTTGGCATCCATGAAGATTCCGTAGAAGAAGATCATGGAACGCAAATTTACATTAGACATCCGGCTTATGCGAAGAGAGTAGTTATTGATAGTTCGGGGCTAGGTGATTTTTATTCACATGGGTATGAATGTCAGTGGGAGGACATAGAATGAAAATAGAATTAAAAATGGAAGTGCATTAAAAAATAGTAAATAGTGAGAACAACACAAGAGTGAAAAGAAGCAACAATATAAAATGGCTCGGACTTAATAAAAATAAATAAAATAACAATTTAGAAAGAGTGATAATTATGAATAATCATGGAAAAGTTGGTGAAGCTGTATTACTTAAGTTCACATCAGCAAAGATCAACGAAATGTGCGGTAAAAGTGAAAGTATCAAATTTCCAAACAAAACAACATTAAGTCCAGAGGAACTTAGTCAATTTTTTAGTGGCTTATCCTCAGCTTTACCAGTTTTAATTGATGAAGATACTAAAGGAGATTACGAAGTCGTTTGTAAACATGGTGTAGAGGTTCATTATTTTAATAAATAAGCAGAATAAGACACAATAATATAAAAATAATCAAATAAGAAGAGATAAATATTGATTATCTATCTAATTCTTCTTTGATACAGGGGGGGATTAAGTGGATCAAGCAATTAGATTAAATATCACTGGTATTAAATGCGACACAAAAGATTGTGATTATAATGATGATTCGGTCAAGGTAGAAGAATATTCAGAATGGCTTAATAAACCTTGTCCTAAATGTGGAGGTAATTTACTGACACAAGATGATTATGACAATGTACGAATGATGATTAATTTGACTAATGTACTAAATGCTGTATTACCAACACCAACAGAAGACGAAGAATTTTTTAATATAAAGGTTGATATGAACGGAACCGGAAAAATTGACATGAAAATCGAAAAAGAATAGCCGAAATTCTATTTAAAACAACATTTTCAGAGAGGGTTGAATTCGTTTGAGACAGGTAGGTGTCGTAAGAAGAATTGATGATTTGGGAAGAGTTGCAATCCCAAAGGAAATAAGAAGAATCTTAGGATTTCAAGAAGGAGATCCAGTCGAAATATTTGTTGATTCAGAAAATAAAGAAGTTACTTTAAAACCGTACAAGATTGTGGATTATAGGAAATTGTGGGAAGAATTGAAGCGAGATTCGTCGCTCAAAGTAAAGATGATGGAGCTAGAAGAAGAATATAAAAATAAATATCTTTAATATTGATTGACTAAAAGGAGTATTTAGAATTATATGTGAACAAATGAATTAAGCTAAATAAAAACGAGGTGTAAACTATGTTTTTTATAAGTGTGGTATTTTCAGTAGCTCTGATCGTATCAATAATAAGTTGGTCAGTACATATTTCAATGGTAAAGGAGCAACCAGAAGAGTATGGTTATGCAACGTTTAAAAAGTTTAAAAAAGAATTTGATAAGTGTAGATGGGAAATTCAGGGGTATCATGGTAAAACAATAGCGAATTTTGCATTGTGGGATATGAGAGATGGCTCTAAATTTGGTGCTTCAATAATTCAATTTCAACATAAAGGAATGATTATGAATAATCCTTTATGTTGGATGAGAGCAGTATTATATGCCAAAAAGACCTATGATTCTTTAAACATGAAGAAGACTAAGAACACTGTTAAATGGTAGATTGTTTAAAGTAGAAATTTTAAAGGAGTGAGTCGAAATGAGATCAACGACCTTCAATCCAATGGATAGAATTAATTTTATTTTAGAAAAAAATGGAATCTTTGGCAAGGCAGATTATATCGTATATGATTCTAACCTGACAAAAAATAATGCGTTAGAATTTAGTCGCTCTCTAAAGCATGATGGAACTTTTTACTTTACTGATTCATTGATTGAGGACGTACTTTTGACATTGATAAACAAGAAGATAGTAGAAAGAAATAAATTGTCAAATGATGATATTAAGAAGCTAAAAGATATTAGATATAGGATTGGAAATATGACATTAGAAACTGAATTTGGGGTACCAGTAAAACATTTTACAGGTTCAAAAGATACTGTGAAAATTCCAATTAAAATTGAATATATATTTGGTTGAAGTGGGACACGTTGGAAGTGATATAACATAAAGTTGATTAAATTAGAGGTGTTTTGTATGAATATCAATACTTTCATCAGCGATTATCGCAACGGAGAACAACTACATAAAATTTGTGAAATGAGAGGCTACGATAGAGCGGAAACATTAAAGCTCATTGAAAGCATTAAGAACAACAATAAATCAGGAAGAGCTGTCAATCAGGCATTTAAAGAACTACTAACAGACAGATATTTGAATGGTGGTAGTATTTTGTCAATGAGTAATGAAATTGGTTCAACTTGGTCTACTGTTAGAAAGTGGATTGATGAAGTTGTTGAGCAGAGATATGGGAAGGTTGTTTAAAAGAGCGATTTTAACTTAATATAAAGGAGTAAATAAATGAAATTATTAAAAATGGCAAATGAATTGAATGAGCAAATTAGCAACCTAGAAAGTCAATTATCAGATATCATGTGGGAATTAAACGGAAAAGAATTCGATTACAAAGGTATTGAAGTAACTATTATAGATATTGATTTAGGCAACAAAAAAATGTTAATTGAACCTGTTAATAATAGTAGAATATCGCACTGGGTAAGCTTTAAACATTTATTTTAAAACTAATCTTTTAATTAGAAGCGGAGGAGTAAGAAATGGATAAGAATTACAAAGAAATTGGGTTTTTTGCAGGGAATACTATTGAAGATGCTGTTAATGAATTAATGGGATACAGAGAAAAAGGAGAGTTAGTTTGCGGTGATTTTAACGGTGTCATGTTATATTCTGACACAGTGACTATGGATAGTGCCTACAAAGGAATCACTGGTAAGACGAAAGCAGAATTTGACAAGCAACAACAAGAATGGCAAGAAGATTATGATAGACGTAAAAAAGAACATAGAGAAAACATTCCAGAGCAATCAAAAGTTTGGATGGAAAAAGCTAGAGGAATTATCGCTGAGGACAAGCTAGACTTTTGGGATGAGATTGTTCCAATTAGATTGAGTGACTTATATCAAGGTATGGAATTAGGTGCTTGTTTAGAGATAGTAGAAATCCTCAACAACAATGGAACTTTTGAAGAAGCAAAGGTAGCGATTGATAATCAGGGTCATTCGGGAATGTCATTTGGGTTGGTGTGCGCTATGATTAAGGAATTTTCCGAAAGAGGAAGCGAGTTTGTTGAATTTGTTAGATAGCAGGTTTATAAATTAAATTAGAACTAATATTTGAATGAAAAAAGAGTGGGTTAGCTAACCCACTCTACAAATGAAGAAATCCTCAATAAGTTGTTTTTAGTTAAATTGCGATATTTAACTTTGCATTTCAAATAAGGCTCTAAATAAATAAATTTGTCAGTCTCATTTGTAACATGATCACCAAAAGTTTTATATAGATACTTTCGAGCTTGAGGTGGCATAAATTCCATCACACCAAGATATTTACCTTCATTATCAGATAATGCCACTCCGAACTCACCTTTACGCAATCCAGCTACATAAACGTTTTGATATTTATAATTAATTAACTTCAGCCAGTCATGACTTCTTTTATTAATTTGATACTTTGAATTAATACTTTTGACTACAATACCTTCGAGATCTTGTTGCTTAACAGCTTCAAAATAAGCCGCTGAATTTCCTTGTATATATTGAGTCTCAATTATTATTTGTTGATCAGTAGAAATAGCTTTTTGTACATATTGCTTGCGATCAAGCAAAGGTAAATGAGCAATCTTTTCATTGTCGTAATAGATAATATCAAATACTGCAAACTGTATGTTTACTTGACTAATTAACTTTTTGGACTTGAATCTACTCATCATTAATTCAAAATCTGGCTTACCGGAATCATCTAATGCGATTAATTCACCATCGAGTACAGTTCCATCAGGAATATCAAACTGCAGCAGCTCAGGAAATAGTGAAGTTACTTCGTTATTATGGCGTGTATATAGCTTAGTTTTATTATTAAACTTGCTCATAATTAGACGTATTCCATCTAGTTTTAGCTCAGTAATATAGTCATTATCTTCTAATAGTGGCTCCTTAATTGAATGTAGAAGCATGGGAGATACAAACATATAATTCACCTCACTTTAATATTAGAAGATAACGAGATGATAATCATTAGGATTTTGAAGTTAATTGAGGAATGTTAAGGGAGTGTAAGAATGAATTTAGAGAAATTAACTGATACCGAAAAGGAAGTTTTAATAAAAATTTTATATGAGGAAATTGATATGAAAAGAGAAAAAATTAAAGAGCCAACAGTTAGATTCTCTTCGAGAGTAGCGGAAGAAATGAATACTAGAATAAGTAAAAAGATTGATGAATATGAATTAATCTTATTTAAGCTAAAAAATAGTTTGGGTTATTATGATATATAAAATGCAATTTTTTGCTCTTTGAAGAAATGAAATAAATTATGAGGTGAAATAAGTGCAACTTTCTAAGCATCCTGTCACAAGTAAAAATGGGAACACATACAAAGTAGATGTTTATAATGATGGTTGGGATTATTTAGTAGAAATATTTAAAGAAAAGCAAGTTAATACCTTATTTGGTAAGAATAAAATTAAATTTATTAATGTGTTTAAGAGTGGCTATTATATTTATCCTGAATGGGGCTATGATTTTAAGGGCATGGCAAAACATGCCGTAGAAAAATATGAAAGTAGTCTCAAAGAGAAAAGAGAACGGAACGAAAAATTAGAAAGTAATATTGAGTTATTTAATGAGTGGGATGGTAAGTGTTAATAAGAAATTGGATTATATTTTGAGGAGAGTTAGTATATGCCAAAATTAGATAGTTATTATGAGAAAAAAGCAAAGGAACAGGCGTATCTAGTTTTAGAAAAACTAGATGATAATATCTATGAAGTAATAAAAGATGATCAAGGAACTTTTTCTGGTAGCTTATATGTAAATAATAACGATGTCTTAGATTCACTGAATAATGAATTAAAGGTTTTAGTAAGTGACAGAAGTAGTAATTATCATTATGTGAACTTCCAAGTAATGGTATGAAATGTTTTATTGGAGGCAGGAGAATGATTGAAAATAAACAAGTTAAAGAAATATATGATAGATGGAATAGGATATGGGGTAATCGTGAAGCAGATCTAGAATCAAGATTAAAATCATACGTTATCATGAAACATATTTGTGTGCTAGTGGGTATATATGAGAGCAATAGTGAATTAGATGATGAACAAGTTGACGAACTATTTATTAAATACGACGAAGATTTCAAGCCTATATTACCTGAAGAAATACCAAGATTATTAGACTCACTGAGGTCAGAATAGTTTAATTGAAATGCTTTTTTAAATGAAAGGAGAATGAGACATGTTGAGTATTATCGGCAGTGATAACTTTTCAATTAAGCGAAGTGGAACGATCACAAGTTCGGATAGTTGGGAAAGACAACTTAATCAATACATATTAGAAAGCCGAAACGGAAATACAGAAGAATATATGTATTTTGATGAAGCGCAAGTCAATGAGTTAATCAATCTACTGCAAAAAGTAAAAGAAGTTCTTTAATATGTTTGTTTTATGGAAAGTGAGGGGTATTAATGAAAGTCCAAGATAGTATATGTGCAACGTGCAAGCATTTTTGGCATGAGTGCAATGAGCATTTGGGGAATGATGATTATGGTTGTGCAGAGTATTGCTATAGTGATGATAAAGATATTCAAGACCGCTTTTATGATGAGTATGAAATAAAAGAATGTGAAGGTTATGAAGAACGTTAAATCTAGATGAAATATTCGTATTATTTAAAGGAGGAATTAAATGTTTAAATTAAAACTATGGTTGCAGCAGAAAAAACGCAACGCTCGCAACAAATGGTATGAATTAATGAAGCCATTGGCAAATTACTTAACCGAGCGAGACAACAAAAAGTATCAGCGAATTAAAAATTCGATCACTAAAGATGAAGCTGTTGCATATCTAGCAAAAGGGATTCAAAGAGAATTAATAAGGTTTCCAAAGGATTCAATTTATATTTTAATATGTGATTGGTTTAACGATGATCATCTAAGTGGATATTATAAAATTGGATGCTATAATACCCAATATCTTAAAAAAGGTAGAGAAAGGATCGCATTAAATAAGTTCCGTTGGGATATTGAAATGCAAGAATTAGTAATCGAAAAGTTGAGAACAGTGAAAGGCATTAAAATAACAGAGGAAATTCAGAATTTCAGATGGGAAGGCATCGAGAATTACAAAAAAACATACATAGTGTCCATAGAAAAATAAAACATAAGGAGCTTTAGATTTGGGTAAATATCGTAAGAAACCAGTAGTAATTGAAGCATGGAAGTTTAATGAGAAGACATTCAGCAATGATATTCCTGGCATCCAAGATAGGGCAATGTTATCTGAAATGTGGAGTAATAAAACCGCAGAAGATGGACGTTATTATATTCATACATTAGAGGGCGAAATGACAGTAAGGGATGGTGACTATATCATCAAAGGTATTTCAGGGGAATTTTATCCATGCAAGACTGATATTTTTGCGGCTACATATGAGAAAGTTGAAGATTGAATAAAATAGGAGGATATGAAATGAGAAACATTATGGACATGATTGTAGATGGTTTAAGCGTACTGGAAGATAAAAACCTCACTTTGATTGACTTTAATAAGGAGCTATCTGAAGTGTATGTTTTTACAGATCAAGGTAATTTTACAATTACATTTAATGAGGGAATTCCTCAAGATGTAATAAATATGATCGAGAGTTTTTATATGAGTTTCTAAAATTAATTAAAAATTACCTTTTATCCAAAAAATTAATTTAGGAGTGATAGTATGAAACAATGCAGAGTGCAATTAATTGATGTCAACGGAGATATTATTGAAGAGACAGAAATTAAAATTTATGATGGTGATACACTTATTATGCAATATCCTGAAAATCTAACTATGGAGAGTGCAAGCGATTGCTTCAAGCAGCTTCAACGAGGATTAGAAAGCGGAGCAATGATTGGGTTGCCAGATTGCATTACTTTTAAGGTAATTAAAATTCTATAAGATAGTAAATTTAATTAAATAAAATAAAACACAGCTTTTAAGTAGAAGTAGGGAGAAGGTGAAACATGTTCTTTGGAGACGAAGATATTATAAAAAACTTTTTAAAATTTAATGGCTTTAAAGATATGACACTGAAGAATAAGATATTGTGGATAATTTATTATCCTGTTTTTATAGTCACTATTCTCATGTTTATAATTGGCTATTCAATAAGAAAGATTGAGGGCAAGTTCAATAAAGGAAAATTAAAATAGCTATTTGAGGAGATGATACATATTAAGCGTACATTAGTGATTAGCGATATTCATGGTTGCTATAATGAATTCAAAAAGTTATTAGGAAAAGTAAAATATAATTCAGTCAATGATCAACTGATTTTATTGGGTGATTATATTGATAGAGGGAAGGATAGCAAAAAGGTCGTTGAATTCGTTAAGGAGTTAGTTGAAGTATACGGAGCTATTGCTCTTAGGGGTAATCATGATCAAATGGTTCAAGATTGGATTAGAAAACCTGCAAAGTTAACTGAATGGTATTTTCGTAATGGGGGTTTTGAGACAATTAAGTCATACATCCCTACTGCAGAAGAAGATGTTTGGTATCTTGATACATACGTGAAATGGGCTAATATGTTTTGGACAGAATTTAATGAACACACGGAGTTTTTATCAAGCTTACCTTACTATCATGAAGATGATAAGCATATCTATGTTCATGCAGGGATCAATCCCATGCTGCAAGACTGGAAGCAAACAAGTAGAGAAGAGTTTATTTGGATTCGTGATGAGTTCCTAGATGGAGACCACAAGCAAAATAAAACAGTAGTGCACGGTCATACACCGTGCTTACATCTACATGATACAGAAGATATCTATTTTGGAGACAAGAAAATTGGAGTTGACGGAGCTTGTGCTTATGGATTTCAATTAAATTGTCTTGAGATTAGCGGGGAAGGCTATAAAACATATTTTGTCGAGTCAAATAAAGAGGGCATTGGATGGTAACAATAATACAACTATATTTAATAGTGTGGTTCGTTGTAAGTTCATTCGAAGGAGGCTGTAATTATTGGAGAAAATAAGGGAATTAATTAAAATACTTAATGAAGCCAATGATGCTTATTATAATAAAAATGATTCTTCACTAAATGATTCGGAATATGATCAACTGTATGATGAATTGCTACAATTAGAAAGAGAAACAGGAATAATCTATTCTAATACCCCTACTCAGAATGTAGGATATGAAGTTAAGTCTAAATTAGATAAAGTTGAGCACCCTGAACCTTTATTGTCATTAGATAAAACTAAAGTAATCGAGGAATTAAAGTCATTTGTCGGTAATCGGGAATGTATACTTAGTTTAAAATGTGATGGGTTAACAACTCGTATTGTTTATGAAAATAATAAGGTTAAATTAGGTGCAACTCGTGGTTCAGGATATATTGGAGAAAATATCACTCATAATGTTAAGACATTACATTATATCCCTATATCCGTTACAGAGGATTTATCGGTTGTAGGAGAGTCCATTATTACATATAAAGATTTCGAGAAGATTAACACTAAGCTTGAAGAAGAAGAAAAGTATAAATCTGCACGTAATTTAGCAAGTGGATCAGTCAGACAACTAGATAGTAAAATATGCAAAGATAGAAATGTTAAATTTTTAGCTTTTGGATTGTTGGATTCTACTTCTAAATTTAAAACTAGAGAGGAAGAGCTGCACTTTTTAACGCTGAACGGGTTTAAAGTAGCTACTTATATTAAAGTTAATAAAGACAACCTTGAATTTGCAATTGAAGCACTTCGTGGAATTGCTGAATTAGAGGATATTCCAATTGATGGCTTAGTTTGTACCTATAATGATATAGAATATGCTAAATCACTAGGTCACACTTCTAAATATCCAAGGCATTCAATTGCTTTTAAGTTTGACGATGCAGTATATATAACAAAGTTTTTAGGTGTAGAAGCTAATACAACTAGAACTGGAATGATTTCATTAACTGGATTATTTGAACCTGTTGACATTGACGGAATAACGGTTAGTCGTGCTTCACTTCATAATGTAGATATATTTGAGGAATTGAAGCTAGGTGTAGGAGATAGAATTACAGTTAGACGTGCAAATATGGTTATTCCACAAATTATGAGCAATTTAACACGTAGTAATTCAATTGAGCTACCTGATAAATGTCCAGCTTGTGGATCTTCTACAGTTATTAAAACAGCAAAAGAGGCTCGTTTTTTATATTGCAGTAATGAACAATGTACATCGTTAATCGGTAAGAGATTGGAGCATTTTGTTTCTCGTGATGCAATGAATATTCAAGGGTTTTCAGAAGCAACAATAAATAAATTTATTGATCAAGGATTTATTAAATCAATTCCAGATATTTATTATTTAGAGCAATACGCTAATCAGATTATTAACTTAGATGGCTTTGGTCAGAAGTCATACAATAAATTAATAAAATCAATTGACGACTCCAAGCAAACAAAATTTGAAAATTTTATTTATGCTTTAGGTATTCCAAATGTAGGTAAATCTACAGCTAAAACATTAGCAGCTAATTATAGAGTTTCAGACTTTTCCACGGCAACAAAGGATGATTTAATGAAACTAAGTGATATTGGAAATGTAGTGGCTGACAGCATTGTTTGGTGGTTTAAAAAGAAAGAGAATAGAATGCTATATGATGAATTGAATGAAGTTGGCTTATCTTTTCATCGAACTAATGAAGCAATTGAAGACAGTTCAATTAGTGGAAAGATTTTTGTAGTTACAGGATCAGTTAGTATTTTTAAGAATAGAAAAGAGCTACAAGCTAAGATTGAAAGTCTGGGTGGGAAAGTGTCCAGTTCAATTAGTGCAAAGACAGATTTTTTAATTAATAATGATATTAACTCAACAAGCGGAAAGAATAAAAAAGCAAAAGATTTAGGTGTAAAAATAATTGATGAAGAAACGTTTATTGAGCTAATTAATTAAATAAAATAAATTAAATTATATAGTTGACTTTAAATTTAATGTGTTGTATTATAGTAATTGTAATAAGAAATTATCACAATACAAATTAAATAAATTTAATTAAATAATATACATAAATAGAGGTGGAGTTATGAGTGGAAATAAAGTTGAGAGAGTTTTTGTGCAAGGTAGCGTAAGTTTTAATATTAGTTGCAATGATCTTATGGGGTTGGTGACAAAAGAGCAAGCAGATGATAAGGAATATATGAAACAATGGCTTGTCGATAAAGCATTCAAATTAATTGACCTTGCCAGCAAAGAAGTTGAATTTGATTATGAGAAGAAAGTGCTTATCGACGAAGAATTAGCTGACAAGTACACAGGAGAAATTATTACAGATAAAGAGTGGAAAGAGATTAGAGAAAACAATAAAGGAGAATGATTAAGATGAAATATGGAATTAAATTAGATAATGTTGATGGAGACATTTAGTACACCTAAAGAAGCGTATGAAGCTGGAGAGTTTGCGTATAATGAATCAGGATTATTCCATGAAATTGTAACAGTAGTTAATTCAGCTAAAGGATTGAATGATTGAAGGGGGAATTTAAATATTGGAAGATAGGTTTATAAATGGATACAAACTAATTTATATGCCTAAATCAAAAATGGCAATGAAAAGTGAGAACTGGAAAGGCTATATATACGAGCATAGATACATAGCATCAAAAATAATAGGAAGAGATTTATCGCAAACTGAAGTTGTTCATCATATAGATGGAAACAGAAATAATAATAATATTGAAAACCTTCTTGTTTTGAGTTCAGGGTCAGATCATAGAATTTTACATTGTGGATTACCTTATGAGCTGATTTATAACGGAGATGGCACTTTTAGATGTGAGCTACTTAGATTTAAATTATGCAAGCATTGTGGATCTCCTATTAACTCAACTAAGGAAAATAGAATATACTGCTCTAAAGAGTGCTTCCGTCAGGAGTTAAAACATATTAGCAAGTCCTCAATTATAGAAAAGGAAGAACTACATAATTTATTGATACATAATACGTTTGAAGAAGTTGGACGATTACTGGAAGTATCAAGTAACACAATTAGAAAATGGTGCAAAAAATATGAGATGTCAACCAAATCATCAGATTATAAAACAGGAATAAAAAGGAAAAGTAATCACTACCGAAAGTAAGGCGAAAAGAAATAATAAATATGTATCTTGAAGGAGGGTCATTCTAGGTCTACAGTTACTAGGATAGTGAAATTAGAATCAAAAAATATTCATAGTTCTTAATAGATTGATAATTTACATGCTTTATAAATAAAATAAATTAAATTATATAAAATTGTGATTTTATGAAAGGGGGGTGAGAACGGTGAATGTGAAAAATAACTTTACTGCTCTAATGAATAAGTTTAAGTAATGAGTCAAGTAAAAAATATTAATCTTGTAACATAAAAGGGTCACGACCAATCGTGAAAATGAGAGGAATATAATGAATAAAGAATTATTAGATGAAACCAAAATCCATTTACAGTCGAGTTTAGAGAAAGCAGTGAGTCAATTATCTTTGGAAAATGAAAAAGAATTTAAAACGTTAATTGACACCTCTAGTAGATACTTGAATTTAATCCTGTCAAGCCGACCTTTACCTGAAGATATTCATCAAGATATTCTTGAAGTTAAAAAAATGATGTTAAATTTAATTATTAGTCTCACTAGAAATGTAAAATTAAGTTTGAGTAAAGGGGATTTCAAGTCTCATCATATGTGGAGCGTAGCATATGAAAAATTATCTTTGATGATTGAGTCTTTGGAGAAATCATGTAGCAGTCCACAGTATAAAACTCAAGCACCACCTGATGTTGGGAAACATTGCTTCATAAGGGCTTTAAATAGCGATCAAGGAAGAGCTAATGTTACTGGGGTAAAAATTCTTATGGTAGATTTCATAAAAAATAACGATTCCAACTATGTTACAAAAATCAGTTTAGTTGAAGAAAATGGAGTTAGAAATAGACCTTATACTATCAATGGGAACTTTAGAAGTATAACACTAGATATAGCCGAGAAAATTCTAAGCTATAAACCGGATCGAGTAATTATTGATGGAGTAGGTATAGGAAAAGGTCTTATTGATACATTTAAAGATTTTCAGGAAAAGAATTTATTCACGTTTGAAATTTTAGATAATGGAAAAGTAATATATAAATAGAATTTAATTATAATATATTGAAGGTGATAATAATAGAATTTACAAAAAGTGAACGAGCACCACCCCTTTAATCTTACAGCTAATACAAACAAATATAAAATAATTGTAAATTAAAAGGGAGATGTTATTTTGAGTGAAAATAATCTAAAAAGACAGACATATGGTAATTTCGAACTGAGAGGGAAAATTACAGTTGGAGAAGATTCTTTCTTTTTAAATCAAAAAGGGAGTAATAATAAAAACTTTATTTACCATCGGATGAATCTAAGAATGGATGATGGTAAAGGTGGCAATTTCTTTTTAAATGTTATGGATGGTTATGATTCAGTTAAAGGTAAAAAGATTTTCGCTCAAATTAAAGATGGAAATTTTGATGATAATCTTGAAGTTAGTTTTGCTGATAGACATAACCCTGAAATTTTAAAGAATATTGACGATAGAGCATTTATTCGTGTTGCAGTTGATCGAATTGAAGATGAAAATGGGAAGAAAGTTTTTGATTATAAGCACTTCCTAACAATGTATGATGCCATCGAGTTCTTAAAGGAAAATTTAAAATCGGATATGATTGTCTATGTGAGAGGACAACAACGATTTAGTAAGTATAATGACAATCTAAATAAGGATTTAACAGTTAAAACTTTTCTAGTTCTTCCGGCAGAAGAGGAGCATGAATTAGGCTTTAAATTTAATCAACAAATTCTTCTTGATAAAGATTCAGTTGATACTACACAATGGGAAAAAGAAAATGTCGCATACATAAAATCAAAGCTTTACTATACAAAATATAATAAAGAAACACAATCAAAAGAGCCAAACATTCTAGTTTTACCGCTTGTTGTACGAGCAACGGATGATAAAAAAGAAGTAATTAAAAAGATGATTGATAAATTCTTAAAGGTAGAAGGAAGTAAAGTTCGTCGTATTCAGGTTGAGGGTTATTATAATTCTGGATATGCTCAAGGCAATGTTAAATTGGAAGATTTGCCACCGGAAGCACTCGAACTTATTGAAGATGGTATTTATACGGAAGAAGAAGTTCAGAAGATTTATGCTAATCGAAATCGAGTAGATGAAATGGTCGTTGTACGTCCTGTCATCATCAGAAAAGAAGAAGGTGATTTACCTAAAGTAGATATGGATGACAACGAATTTGAAGAGTCTGACCTCAACAGCCTGCCTCCTGAAGTAGAAGAAGTTGAGATTAAAGTTGAAGAAGAAGATCTAACGTTTTTAGACGATCTTTAAGATAAAGTTATCACTTACTCAATTATAAAATAATAAACATAGTGGAGGTTATTTAATGGGATTTAGAAAACCAGAAGAACGAAAGCAAGGATTAAAAATTTTAGCCTATGGCGAAAATAATGCAGGTAAATCTTTATTTGCTTTATCATTTCCTAGTAACGGGATTATTGATTCTGAATCAAAAATTGGGGTTTATGAAAACGATCCAGAATATAAAGATAATATTGCTGGTATCGCTGATACATCAGACTACTTCGAAACACTTAATCTAGCTGAGGATGTAGTTAGCAACCCTGATACATATAAAACATTTACTATTGATTCATATACCAATATTTATAACGGGATGCAAGTTGCAGCTATGGAGAATGAAGAGAATCGTGCAAGAAAAAAAGGTGGAAATGTTGATGATGCTACAGTTTCGCAGCGAGGATGGGGTAAGGTTAAATTAAACACTATCCGTTTTGATGGATATATTGCTCAAGCATCGGCTAAAGGCATTACAGTTATCGCTGTAGCCCATAAAGATGACATCAACAAAGAAGTAAATGGTAAGCAGGTTAAAATTGGTGAAAAACCTTCGCTTAGGAAGAATGCAGAACATACCTTTGATGTAGTGTTACGTTTCTTTAAAGAAAAAGATATTGCAACTAATGAATATAAATTTTATGTAGAAGTAGAGAAAGATACTACAAAAACGCATAAAATCGGAACGAAAATTGAAAATGCTACATATGAACTTTTCAAGGATTATATTGAAAAAAATAATAAAGGCAAGACTCTTGAGACAAAGTATGATAAGCAAGTCGAATCAAATATTAATTCAATGGAACAAGAGCAGGAGTCTCATGATCAAGTAGTAGCAGAATTTAAAACTCTATTTGCCGAAGCGACTAAAAAAGATTCTTCGAATAAAGAAGTAATTGCAAACGTTATGAAGGAGAAAGGTGTAGTCAAATACACAGATCCTACGAAAACTACTGAGCTTAAAGAAGTAATCGAATTTATTAAAGGATTGGCTTAATGTTAAATTTAATAGGTGGGATTAAACTCCCACCTATTTTAAAAGGTGATAGATTTGAGAAAAAGTAAAGATCACTATACTTGTTTCCAGTGTAAAAATCCTGTACTAAAAATTGAATCAAAAAAAGATTCTATTATTAATAAAGACGGTAAGATTATAAATAAATATTTTCATGACGATTGCTATAATGAGTTTCTGAATAATCGAAAAGAAAAAGAAGAACTGGATCGAATTTGTCAATATGTCAAAGAAGAAATTCTTCAATATAAGAGCAATCAAAGGGTTCCTACTCATTTAGTTAGACGGATACAGGCATTGAAATCAGGACAAGAATATGGAGTCTCAAGGAATAGCAAGGTTTATGGAAATGAAAGTGGATATTCTTATGAGATCATACTAAAAACTTTTAAAGCTAAAAAGTTTGATATTATCAGAGGGATTAAAGATAAAAGTAAATTTAAAAATGATACCCATAAAATAGATTATATAATGGTTGTCATTATTAACAATATCAATGATATTTTGGAGAGAATTGAAGCTAAGAAAAGCAGTGATAAACGACTTAATGAAATTAACTTAGACTTTAGCGATGAAAAGAATTATAAAAGAAATAAAATTAATGATAATAAAGTTGCTAATAAGCTTCGTGATATTTGGTAGGGGGATGATAATGAGTGCGATTGAATGTCGAGAATATCTCTGACAAGGATAGATTAAAGCTTGAAATTAAGAATAAGATGAAGCCAATTGAAGCAAATGTAGTTGGTTGCTTTTGGAAGAATATAAATCTCTATTTTGATTATTCCGATATGACTCGCCACACCTTCAAAAATCAAGTTTGGCAATTTTATTTTGATATTGGAAAGAAACTGGCAAACAAGAATATAAAAGAGATTGATGACGTTGCAATAAAAACCTTATTGAAAGATAGTAAAAAATCACTCGAAAAATACGTTGAATTTGGTGAATATAATACTATTGAAAAGCTAGAATTTTTTGTTACTGTTGATAATGCCGAGTCATACATTGGTGAATTAAAGAAGTGGTCTGCTCTTTATGACATAATTGATAAAGTTTATCTTGATGACGTAAATGATTTAAATCAATTTTCCGATTTAAACTCAAACGAACTTTATGATTTTGTTATGGCTCATATAAACAATATCTTTATTAATTCAGACGATGGCATCGAGTCATTCGAAATCCAAGATGGTCTTGACGAAGTTATTGACGAAGCAGATAAAGGAGTAAATGTAGGAATGCCAATACCGAGCAAAATTTTAAGTTCGGAAATTGGTGGTGTAATTGATGGACAAATTATCTTGTTTGGTGGATTATCTGGAACAGGGAAGACTACAATTACAATTCAACTTCTCTTAGCTGCTTGTTTTGAAGAGGAAGAGCCTTTAGTAGTTATGCTAAATGAACAGGATGAAAAGCTTTGGAAAAGAGAATTGCTTACATATATAATCAATAACAAATTAGTTCAGAATGACGAAAAAATGTTTGCAAAAAAGAGATGGAGAACAGGTGGCTTTACCGAAGAAGAAAGATCTCTTTTAAATCAAGCAAAAGAGTATCTACAAGAAAAAATGAAGAATAATAAAATCATATTGATTCATTTTAAGTCATATAGTCGTAAGCAAGCAGAGAGAGTGATTAGAAAATATTCTTCTCTAGGTGTTAAGAAATTTATCTTAGATACTTTTAAACTATCATCAGACAGGAATGACAATGAACAGACTTGGCTTTCTTTGCAGGAGGATGTTCGTAAATTTGATGATCTTGTTAAGCCATCTAACCTAAATGTGAATTTATGGATGACTCTTCAGCTTCAAAAGGGAAGTGTTTTAAAGAGATATTTGACTGGCGATAATATTGGTCTTGGTAAGAATGTACTTGATACTGCTTCTGTAACAATACTTATGAGAAGAGTTCGTAATGATGAGTACGCCGGAGAAAAAAATGAAATTAAAGTAATTCAGCCAATTGGAGGTAGTTTGAAATCAGGGAAGCCAATAGAGCTAAATCCAAATAAAAAGTATGTAATTCTATTCTTAGAAAAAAACAGAAACGGTGAATCACAATCCTATCAAATTGTAGCTGAGCAAGATTTAAGTCATTTAGTTTATAAAGAAGTGGGAATTACTGATATACCTTTTGATACATAAGTAGGTGTATACAATGGATGCAAATAGTCTGAAGAAATACATATTTGAAAATGATTTAGTTGAAAGTACACTTGAAAAATTTGAATTTCATAGCTTCAATTACGGAACTAATGAAATCAGATGTGCCTTGCCAGAAGACGAAGACAGAACAAAAGTCTCGATATTTTTAAATGAAAATTTGTCGGTCAGAATATTCACCAAGGGAGAGACAGTCTATGGCAGTATTATTGATCTGATTTCATTTATTGAGGGAACTGATTTTAATAGGGCGTATACAAAATTGTTAGGGGTACTAGGAATAACAAAGCAAAAAAAATATAAAAGCACCGAAGATTATTTATCCTTTTTCAAAGGTATGAAAAGAAAAGTAGTAAAACCTAATTATGCCATCCAAGACTATCTAACATTAGAATCATTAGATATTTATTCAAAATACCCACATATTGACTTGATTAAAAAAGACGGAATTATTGATCTAAATGTTCTCAAGAAGTATGAGGTTAGATTTGATCCGTATACACATAGAATAATTTTTCCTCATTTTAGCTATGAAGATAAAAATAAAATAGTCGGTCTAATTGGAAGAACAGTCATACCATCGTATGATTCATTAAAGATTCCAAAGTATTTTTCAATGCAAGGTATCAAGTATGAGAAAAACAAAAATCTATATGGGTTTAGTCATAACATTGAATATATAAAAAATAAAGGTTTTGTACTAGTTCAAGAAGCTGAAAAAAGCACAATCAAGGCTGATATGTTCAAGGTTCCCTGTAGTGTTTCTGTTGGCAGTCATGACTTATCTGACTTTCAAAAGAAATTGTTAATATCATTAGGAGTAGAAATCATTATATGCTTCGATAAAGATGTTGATAAAGATCATATTCTAAAAACATGCGCAGAGCTTTCTCTATATTCGAGAGTATCTTACACAGAAGATGAATGGGAGTTATTAAAGGATAAAGACGCTATAGTTGATCGAGGATATAAAAAATTTCATTTTTTACTAAGAAATCGTAAATTATATATGTAGGCAGGTGGTAATTTGTCAGAGAGAAAAAGGAGAGTTATTCCGCAAAGGTTTAAAAAGAAATATGGTGATAAATTTCCAATATGGAGTTTTAGCAAGGTGAATACTTTAAATAATTGTGTTCATAGTTATTATTTAGAAAGAATAGAGAAAGTTAGACAGGAAGATAATATCTATTCTTTATGTGGAACAGTGGTTCATGACATCTTAGAAGATTTCTATAATAATAGAATTGACTTTAAAGACATGCTCCCTAAGTTCGAAAGTGATTTTTTAAATATCGAAATATCAGATTTTAAATTTAGTAGTGATCAGAAAAAGCATGATTCTATGAGTGATAAATATAAAAAATGCATAAGCCACTTTCTACGAACACATAAAAAAATGGCTGAAAAAGTTGCAACAGAAAAAGAATTATGGATTGATTTAAATGGTCATGTATTCATGGGTTATGTCGATGCTATACATAAAGATGATGAAGGAAATATCATTATAACTGATTATAAAACATCAACCAAATATTCAACTAAAAAAGTGGAAGAAAATCAAAATCAATTATTATTATATGCTTATGGGCTACATCAAGCTGCAGGTATTCCTTTGCATAAGATTAAATGTAGATGGGGATTTCTTAAATATGTTGATATATCTTATAAATTAAAAAACGGGAAAACAAAAACAACCACTGGAGAAAGGCATAAATGGGTTGAAAAAATAAAAACCCCATTAAAAAAAGATCTGATTCAATTTGAATGTCTTGAGGATTGGCAGGCTCAATTGAGAGTTGAAGATTTAATTGAACAAAATTCTTTAGAGGGTATTCATTCGGAAATAGCTGACAAATATACTTTAAGCGATTCATATGTAGAAGTCGATGTTAATGAGCAAACTATTAGTAATATGATTAGTGATTTAACTGATCTAGTTAAACAAATACTAGATAAAGGAAAAGAAAGAGAAAATTGGAGCCGAGGAGAAATTGAAAAATCTGAAGAGTATTACTGCAATGTTTTATGTGGCGTAAAGAAGCATTGTAATTACTATAAAGATTATTTAAATAAAAATAAAGAAGAGGAAGAGGTGGCAGAGATCGACTTAAATGATTTAAATGAACTGTTGGGACTATAAAATAAGGTAGGTGATAAAAATGGATAATCTTGTAATATATCATTTACATACAATGTTAAGTAATCCGACTGCAGGTACAGGTGCAGATAGTTCAACAAGCTATGAAGCTTATTTAGATTTAGCTGAAAGGTATGAAATGAAGGCTATTGCTTTTTCGGAACATGGTAATATCTTTAACTGGCTAAAGAAAAAAGAAGCAATAGAAAAAAGAGGGATGAAATACATTCATGCAAATGAAGTTTATCTAACAGAGCATAATGACAAAGAAAAAGGATTAATTAGGGATAACTTTCATTTTATGCTACTAGCAAAAAACTTCGATGGAGTTAAGGAGTTAAACAAGTTAACTTCTAAATCGTTTAATCGTGAGGATGGTCATTTTTATTACAATCCAAGAATTACATTCGAAGAGCTTTTTAGTACAAGCGATAATATTTTGATGACAAGTGCATGTTTAGCATCGCCCTTTTGGAGATATATAAAAAAGGGTGATAAAGAAAAAATTAAATTGTTTCAAGATTTTTTTGAGAAAAATAAACATAGAGCTTTTTTAGAAATTCAATATCACGATCATCCTGAACAGATTGAATTTAATAAATGGCTTTATGATTTTTCAAAAGAGTCAGGAGTTCCATTAATTGCTGGAACAGATACTCATGCATTAAATAAGGAGCATCAAGAAGCTAGAAAAATATTGATGAAAGCTAAGGGGGCTTCTTACGGTGACGAGGACTTATTTGATTTAACTTTTAAATCTTATGAAGAGTTAGTTGACATGTTTAAAAAACAAGCAGCAATTCCCAAAGAAGCTTATCTTGAAGCTATTAATAATACAAATATTCTAGCAGAAAAGGTAGAAGAGTTTAGCTTAGATAAAAGTGCAAAATATCCAAAATTATACGATAATCCGATAGAAATATTTAAAGAAAAAATTAAAGAAGGAATAGAAAAAAGAGGAATTAATAGTCTCCCAAAAAAAGAAAAAGAAAAAAGAGTTCAGGCTGTAAAAGAAGAATTTCCAGTATATAAAAAATTAAACACTATTGACTATATGTTGTTGCAAAAAAACATTATTGATTGGTGTGAGGAGAATGGAATTTATCATGGATACGGAAGAGGTAGCGTAAATGGAAGCTATATAGCATATTTATTAGGTATAACAGAAATGGATTCCGTAAAACATAAATTAAACTTCTTCCGGTTTTTAAATCCTAATCGAGTATCTCTTGCAGATATTGATATAGACTTTCCTCCTTCGAGGAGAAAGGAAGTTATTGACTATGTTGCAAACTTAGAAGGTGTTTATTTTAGTGAAATTATAACTTTTAATACAATTGCTTTAAAAGGTGCGATCAGAGAAGTCGGAAGGGCTTTGCAAATGCCTCTTTCTGAAGTTGATGAGATAGCAAAAAAAGTTGATTTAAAAGGAAATATCGATCAAAGCGTCAGAGATAAGTATGAAGAATTGTTTAAGTATGTCGATCTTTTAAGCGGAACTGTTGTGAGCATAGGATCTCATCCTTCGGGATTCTTAGTCTCGCCAATCGAATTGAGTGAAAATATAGGTCTTTGCTATACGAAGGAAAGTAAATATGCTGTTAGTCAATTAAATATGAAAGAACTGGATAGTTTAAACTACGTCAAACTTGACATCTTGGGATTAGATAATATTGAAATTATAAATAATACATGTATATCAGCGAACATAGAAAGATTGACGCCGGATAATATAGATGAGGATGACATGAAGGTCTGGGAATCACTCAGAGAAAGTACATTAGGAGTTTTTCAATGGGAGTCGGCTACTGCTAAATCATACATAGAAAGATTGTTTAGTAAAGACACATTAAAAATCATAAAAAATAATGATTACAATATAAGTATGATTGATTTATTATCAGTTGGAAATGGAGCAATTAGACCATCAGGAGCTTCTTATAGAGATGATTTGGCAAAGGGTATTTTTCATGATAATGGACACGAAGCTCTAAATCGGTTTTTAAGCGATACATTAGGATATCTTGTCTATCAAGAACAAATTATGCAATGGCTGACTGAGTTTTGTGGATTTCACCCTGCAGATTCCGATTCAGTAAGACGAGGATTAGCGAAGAAAAGTGGAACCGAAGAATTCCTTCCTAATATCAGAGAAGGGTTCGTTAGAAGTATGAAGGAAAATTATGATCTCAAAAATGAAGAAGCAGAGCAGATTTTAGATTATTTTATAAAAGTTATAAAAAATGCTAGTGATTACGGATTTAGCTTAAATCACTCTAAACCTTATAGCTATTTAGGATATATTTGTGCTTATCTCCGTCACTACTATCCGTTGGAATTTTTGACCGAGATGATGAACATTAACTTTGACGATCAAGAAAAAACTTCAGACATTATCCAATATGCAAAGCAAAGAGGGATTGCCTTAAAGCCAATAAAGTATGGCAAATCAAAATCCGATTATACAATGAACAAAAAGGAGAATGCAATCTATAAAGGAATTGGGTCAATTAAATTTTTAAATAAAGTTGTGGCTGAAGAGCTATATGATTTAAGTAAAAATAATTATAATTATTTTATTGATTTAGTTTATGATGCTCATAACAAAACTTCTGCCACATTTAAGCACTTAAAAATTTTGGCTAGTTTAATTTTTTTTGAAGAATTTGGTGGCAATAAAAAATTGTTAGATTTAATCGAGAGATATGAAAAAAAATTAAAAAATAAAAAATTGAAAGAAGAAACAAAAGAAAAACGCTTATTAGAGCTAAGAGATGAAGAAATAAAGATGGATAACGAAAAATTAAACATTAAAGAGCAGATACAGGCGGAGATTGAATACTACGGCTATGAAACAACAATCATAGATAAGTCGCCTAAATCAGTCTATATTGTCACTGATATAAATACAAAATATACACCAGTGGTAAGATTATATCGTTTACAAGACGGGGTGGTATTATCACTGAAATGTAAGAAGACTGACATGAAGAAGAATGAGTTCGGTATGTACTCAATTTTAAGCTTAAAGAAAATTTCTGAAAGAAATAAGAGAAGAAAAGTAGATGGGCAGTGGACAGTATTAGATGAAAAGGAACAGTATTTATCAGAATGGGAAGTGCTGAGGTAATTACATAAGGAGTGTTTTGATGTCTTTATATAGGAGGTACGATAAGTACCTTAAAATGGCAAAGAAAAATAAACAAAAATTAATTAATATTGTAACCAGTGTGTTTCTAATAATGACATGTACATATTTAATATTAACAAGTAATCATAGAACCACTTACATCCAAGAACTCGATCAAGAATTAACCATGATGGAAAATCTTACATATGAGTTAGAGGGTAAACTGCTGCAAGAAGAAGATCGCAATGAAAAATTACAAAATGAAAATCAAAGCTTAAAGAATGAGATCCAGCAATTTGAAGAGCGAATAAAAAACAAAGATAGTATTTTACAGGATCAGAGGCAGGAAATTGAAAGACTAGAAACAAAAGTCGAAAATTTTAATAATGTGAGTAGAGGAGGTGGTCATCGAAATTTTAAAATGACTTCTTATACAGCTTTTTGCGATACTGGATGTATTGGCATCACAGCTACTGGAGTAGACGTGAGGAATACAATTTATCATCAAAACAAGAGAGTTATTGCGGTAGATCCAAATGTCATTCCTTTAAATTCAACAGTTCAGATTCAAAGAGAGAATGGAGAGACTTTTACTGCAAAAGCAGTTGACACAGGTGGAGCAATTAAAGGTAATAAAATTGATTTGCTAGTAGGTAGCAAGGAAAAGGCAATTCAAAATGGAGTAGAAAACGTACAAGTTAAAGTATTAAATTAAAATAAATGATGAGGTGAAATATGAAAAACCATAAGATACCTCTGGGAACGAAAGTCAGGATAAATGATAAAGCAGCTTCATTCATGAAAAATGATGTTGGTCAAGTCGGTATTGTAGTAGAACTCCTATCGAATCGCCTTTACGACTATTTTGTTGTGTTTGATGATGGATTTAGGAACGGAGGAAAGTTTAAGGAGGAAGAATTAGACATAATCGAACTTCCAAAAGGAGCTGATTCAAACTGAAGTTATTTATCTTTATGGGAGCTAGTGGTAGTGGAAAGTCAACGATACAGCATTCACTACCAATTCCCTTCATGACTAATCGCACAACTCGCCCTCTAAGAGAAGGGGAAGTGAATGGTTATCACATTCAAAAGGTAACTAAAGAGGAGTTTCTACATCTTCAGAAGATGGGATTCTTCTTTGAAACAACAGAATATGCTGGTGAATATTATGGTACGCCCACTGAATCTATCAATAAGCTATACGATGGGCAGCCTTTTCACTGCACCAAAGACATTAATGGTGTTATTGACTTGAAAAATAAATTAGGAAAAAGAGCGGTTTCAATATACATAAAACCACCTTCTATTATTACGCTGATATGGAGAATGATAAAAAGAAGAGATAGTCTCAAGGCTATTATTAAAAGAATTAAGCATTTAAGACAGACAGAAGAGCTTGAAAATGAAAAATATGCTGATTATGTGATTGTTAATGATGATTTAAAGCAAGCTCAACTTGAAGCACACCAGATAGTAATTAAAGAATTAATCAAAGGAAATGTATAGATATGATAATAGTAAGTATATTGTTAACCCTTTGGATTGTGTTCTCGATACTTGTCGCAATGAGCGATAGCAGCATTAGTTACTTAGATAAGGAAATACATGATAAATTTTTAAGGTTTATCATAGTATTGGTTTATATACCTTTAGGAATAATTCTTTCAGCTATAATGGTCGTGATATTCGTAGTTATGATGGTTATATTCATACCAATTGCTATCATAATGGCTGTAATAACTATTCCAATTAAATTCATTATTCTCTGTACTCTAGCACGAAGTAAAGATAAGCAAAATGATCGATAAAATTGAGCAGCTTATTGAAGAGCATGGAAATAAAATAAAAAATGAAAAGCATTTAATTCTATTATTTTGAATGAAGTTTGACGGAATTGAAATTACTAAAGAAACTATTTCAACTCCTGACTTTCTTAGTAAAGCTACAGATCCACGATTAATACAAAGTGCATTAAGGATATATAAAATAAAAAATAATATTGGAGATGATTTTAAATGAAGCTTTACGAATTAACGGATGCGTATCAACAAGTTTTAGAATTGGCAGAGAATGATTCTGAATCATTTTTAGACACCTTGAAATCTCTTGAGGATGCAATTGAAGTAAAAATTGAGAATACAGCAAAGCTCATTAAGACGTTAGATGGAGAAGCTGAAGTTATTAAAGCCGAAGAAAAACGACTATCTGAACGTCGAAAGGCGCTTGAAAATAAAGTTACTGGATTAAAAAATTATTTAGAGTACGAGTTAGAAAAATTAAATTTAGATAAAGTTAAGGGTGCTATCCTTACTACATCTATGCAAAATAATCCTCCTAGTGTTGAGGTATTAAATGAAAAGAAAATACCTAAAATTTATTTCAAACCTCAACCATCTAAATTAGATAAAACGACTCTTTTAAAGGATCTTAAAGAAGGTAAAGAGGTTGAAGGAGCAGCAATCAAACAAACAAAGTCGTTAAGAATTCGGTAGGCGTAAATAAAGCTAAAAAATCCTTTTATTACAGGCTTTTTGAAGGTTAATATTTGTTTAATTGAAGAAATGTTGGTTTTTAGCCCATTTTTATTAATTTAGTCAATTTAAATTAAATTTAATGAAAAAAGGTCAATATTCAATAAAATTTAGTTTTTATTGAACGTAAGAATAAAAATGCGAAGTGAGGAGGTTTGTATGTTAAAAGCTAATGAATTATTTCATAACACTAGGATTAAGAACGGAAGATATGTTGTAGCAAAGCCATTGAAGCAGCCTTTAATCCGACGTATTAAAGATGCTATCCAAGTGGTTAAAGGAAAAGCAGAGGCAGTTACTTTTGATGAATAGTTCAAAACTTAGTGAAATAAACGATAAACTGAAAGGAGGAAGAAATGAGATACATTCATACAAAGTATTGCTGCGACATTAGTGATCTAAGAGATTTCCTTAGAAAGCTGCATAGTGAGGAATTAGTAACAGTTACTCAAGAAGTTGGATATACGGTGATATGGAAATCAGATGAGAAATATGATCTTAGATAAAAGAACAATTTTATAAAGGAAGGAGGTTTAAGATTTTGACCAATTTTATTATAAACATGCTCACATACTCCACTTACTTGTCAGCAGCTCTCATTATTTTTATGGGATGCTTAGTAACAGTTTGCTTACTTTTATATCCTGTTTGGTTTCTTTTTAATAAAGTTATTTATCGGAGAACAGAAGCTTCAGCTTACTTTATATCCTACATTAAAAATAGGAAGAAGTTCTTAGAATGGAAGAAAGATAATGAAAAGTAAATAAATAAAATTTTATACAAGGAGTGATCAAATGGATCTATTATTATTTGCTATAGCATTTATTGTCATGTTCGTAGGTCATCGAATTGGTGATTATTTACTGCAAACTGATTGGCAAGCTCAAAATAAAGCAATTAATACATACGCAAGGTTAAAACACGTAATAGTCTATTCTTTAACGATTTCATTATTACTGATTCCATTTTTTAGTTGGTACACAGCTTTAATTGTATTCTTATTAACTATGATTGAACATTTCATTATCGACTCACGCAAGCCTATTGTATGGTGGAAGACATTTTTAGAAACTAAGGTTGCTAAGCAGAAAGACTTTAACATTAAGAGCTTACCTTTCTTTGTAATGATTGAGATTGACCAAACAGTACATTATATTCGCATCTTCATTATCGCAGTATTGATTGGATGTGGAGTGATCTAATGAAATGTAATCTCAAAGAATGTTACTGGAATATGTGGACACCTAAACATGAAATGCTTAACAATAACGAGTCCATGGTGTGCGTTAGCGAACGCTTTAACGATCATTATGATGAGGAAAGTGAATTTAAATTAACTCCTAATGATGAAAGATGTTTGTCTTATTTAAACTATCTAGACTTTTGCGGACGTGAAAAAGGTGAATAATAAAGAGTATTTAAGATAAAAAGGAGCTGCTAAGATGACAGTAAAAGAATTAATAGTTGAACTATTAGACTGCAATCTAGATTCTGCATTTGATATTGATATAAAGACTAGTGAAGTAGAGATAAATGAACATGAATTTAACTTAGTTAGTAATAGCGGATATACGACATTAACCATTAAACCAGATGATTATGTGTTAATACATAAAGATGATTATGAAGAGTTGCTTGAGCAATCAAAATAATTAAAATAAATTTAATTAAAAGTTTTATTTTAAAGAATAGGAGGAGATTGTTGTAGAGATAGTTAAAAATACTAAACTAAATGGAAGGTTATTAATTAAGGAAATTGATTATAAAGTCGCTAAAGAAATGATGATAAACAATCACTATTCAAAGAAATGGAATACGGCTTTCGGGAAGATAAATATTGGCATTTTTAAGGATAATAGATTATTAGGCGGGGCTGTGTTTGGAAATTTAATGAACACCAAGTCACATAAAAAAATTACAGAATTAGGTATGGATAGTGTTATCGAACTAAATAGGATGTGGATTGATGACGAACTGGTCAAGAATGCAGAGTCAATTCTAATATCCTCATCTTTGAAAATAATCAAGAAGAAATATCCTCATATAAAATATGTGCAGAGTTTTGCTGATGGAAGATTAGGATGCGGTACAATCTACAAAGCGTCTAATTTTAAATATTTTGGTCATGAAAAAAGCTTATTTTTCGAAGACATGGATGACGGTGAAGTTTTTCATAAGGTTCCATTGGAATGTACGAATAGACCTCAAGGATTTTTAAAAAAAAACAGAAGATACTTAGACGATAAGTTAAAAGCATTCTACGTTAAAACTTATAGATACATATATCAAATAGATAAAAATCATAAAGTTAAATTAAAAGAACTTCCTTATCCAGAATATGAAAAAGGATTGGAATATGTCAAACATAATCATTCGATTGGTTTACTAGTAAGATTAGCAATAATGTATGAAAGTATAAACGATGAAAAATATTATAGAAAAGTTATTAACCATTTAAATGAATTAGGATATGAAGAAAAAGAAATTACGGATGAATTCAATAAACAAAACAAAAATAAAAGTATAATATGGTTTAAAAATAAATATATAACAAATGAAAAAAATCTACATAAAATTCAAGACAGTAGAATTATGGCTACATAAAATTCCTGTTTTATTCAAAGAGGAGAAATTAAATGAAGACAAAAAAAGAAAGATGGCGATATTTGTATGATAAATACGTTAATCGCAAAAATAAAAACTCTAAACCATTCAAAGCAGTAAGAGTTGAAGATGGGAAGCCTCTTGAAATTCCCTTTGTGGTAAAGCCACCTAAAAAAATAAATCCGAAGGTAGATAGGAGTGATACAATGGGAACGGTAAATATTAACGGAGTTACATATCAAGGAAATAGTATTGTTGTCAATAATGGAAGAGTGATCATTGATGGTAAAGAAGCAGTGCCGACCAAACAAAAAGAAATTAATATTCAAATCCAAGGTGATGTTAAAATGTTGAGTATAGATTCGTGTAACTCGTTAATGGTTAACGGTGATGCTGGCTCTGTGAAAACTACATCTGGCGACGTTGAAATTGGTGGAAATGTAAATGGAAGTGTATCTACGGTTTCTGGAGATGTAGAGTGTGGCGATATTAGAGGGAGTGTATCAACGGTAAGTGGTGATATTGACAGTAGATATAGATAAAGGAGCTATTATGAACTATTATAAAGTAAAATCCGACTCAAATACTACATTTATAAGAGCTTTTAGTCATGAACATGCTGAAATGATAGCTAAAAGGATATTTGAATGGAAGGATATAGATACATATCTTGTCCAGGAGAGTGAAATAGAGTGGTTTGGATTACATAAGGTGATTAATTTAGATGGGGAGTTTGACTTTTTAGGAATTGAGTAAACAAAATAAAAAGGAGGGGAGTACTCCCCTCATCAATAAAAATATGTCGAATATGACTTGTTATTATTTTACACTTTAAAAAGGTAAGTGTAAAATAATAGATCCTAAAATGAATTTAAATAAAAGAGGTGATTTTTTATGGACAAGTTAATTTCATTAAATATTAGGGGCTATAGCAATAAGGAAGATTTAGTAAATGCTTTAACTAATAGTGGATATATTGTTGGTGCTGAGTTGGTAAAAGAAGGATATGAAACCAAGGGATGGCGAGCCGATATTTATAGCAGAGTGAAGGATGACAGTAACAAAAGGCAAAAATAAGAGATTAATAAAATAGAATTTTTATTAGTGTTATGTATGGCACAATAAGATTCTATGGCATATTTATCTATTTCGCTGAATCCGACTAATTCAAAATCAATTCCCAAATTGGATAAAGCTTTTTCAAATGCGCCAATTCCACTGAACAAAGACAACACTTTTAAATTTCCTATAATAAACAACTCCTTATATTTTTATTTTTGTTTTATAAGACTTCTTTTTCAATAAAAATTCTAATTTAGGTGACATATCTAAAGTAAACCCTAATGATATTGCTGATTTTAATTTAATGACTTACGGATTTCCATGTCAGGATATATCAGTTGCAGGTAGACAGAATGGTTTCTCAGAGAATAGCGATACTCGTTCAAGCTTATTATGGGAAGCTATGAAAATAGCAAAAGCGAAGAAGCCAAAATATATGATTGCAGAGAATGTTAAGAATTTAATAGGAAGGAAATTTAAAGATGATTTTGATAAGTGGATCAATATGCTAGATGAGTTAGGATACAATACATATTATGAAGTGCTAAATGCAAAAGACTTTGGTATTCCTCAAAATAGAGAACGGGTTTTTGTTATCAGTATTAGAAAAGATATTGAAGCAAATGAATTTACCTTCCCAGTTGGAAAAGATGAGGGGATTCGCCTAAAAGATGTACTTGAGCAGCAGATTGGAGATAAATACTATTTAAGTGAAGAAGTACAAAAACGTTTTAAATTTAATGAAAAATATAATCCGAATACGGTAGACACAACTGCTCCAGAGTTCAGAACAATTGGTCAAAGCGATATTGTATATGGTACAGAAGGTGTGATGGGTACATTATTGGCAAGGGATTATAAACAACCAAAACAGATCATTGAAGTTGTTGGCGAGTTAGATATCAAAGGTCAAGATGTAATTAAACGAGTTTATTCATCGGAAGGTTTATCTCCAACTCTAACAACTATGCAAGGAGGAAATAGGCAACCAAAAGTAATTGAGAAAGAAGAAAACAAATTAAATTTTGTTGGCGGTATTGGTGAAAAAGATTGGGTTGGTGATGGTAAGGGTTTAAGTCGAAATTATCCCCAAGGAAATCGTGTATATGATTCAAATGGAATCGCAGCATCTCAGACCGCCAATGGAGGAGGGTTAGGTGGAAAAACAGGGTTATATTTAGAAAATAATTTTGCAATCAGAAAATTAACACCTAAAGAATGTTGGAGACTAATGGGATTCACAGATAATGATTTTAATACTGCTAAAGAATCATTAAATCAAGAATTCTATAAAGGTAAAGATAGATCTGATTCACAGCTTTATAAACAAGCTGGTAATAGCATTGTAATAAATGTTGCAGAAGCTATTTTCAAAGAAATGAAGAAAAGTAGTTTAATTTAATACATAAATGATAAATTGAAAAATACCACACATAAAAAAACGTTGATATATAAGGGTTTTTGAGACCTAATATTTCAATAAAATCCAACTTTTAAGGGAGGTTCAATTTGGTTAAAAAGAAACTAGTTAAAGTAGAGGAAAATAAACAACCACACCCAGAATCTCCTGCACAAATTATCTTAAATTACACAAAAGAGCTTTATGGGATGAAATGGGAAGAGGTTAAATCTAATTACAGCTCACAGCAGATTTCGGATATGTACAATAAAGCAGTGAAAAAACATAGAGAAGAAAATAAACAAAATAAATTAAATAAATCTATTGACTAATAAAATAAAAATAATTATAATTGAGGTACAAGTTAAGAGGGAAGTTAAATAAGCTTCTCTTTTTATTTTAAAGGAGGATTCCTGTAATGAAGAAATTTGAGGATTGATCAAAAAAAGAGCCCCTTGGTATGATACGAGGTGTCCAAAGCTTCGAAGCAAAAATGGACCCTTAAATTAGTAACCAAGGAGGACTCGTAATGAATTATACTCAAAATCACAAAATCTCGCAAATCACACCATCAACTCTCATTATTGGCATTGATATTGCCAAAGACAAACATGTCGCACGTGCTCAAGATGATCGTGGATTAGACTTTGGAAAGCGTTTGATCTTTGAAAATCGAATCTTTGGCTTTGAAGCCCTCGTTGAGTGGGTAAAGCAACACCAAGAAAAACACAAGAAGAATCACGTCATTTTTGGCGTAGAACCAACAGGACATTATTGGAAGAGTCTTGCTTACTATCTAACGGCAAAAGGTTACGACTTTGTCGTCGTGAACCCAATGCACGTTAAGAAAAGTAAAGAACTCGACGACAATTCACCGACGAAAAATGATACCAAGGATGCCAAAGTGATCGCACAGCTGATGAAAGACGGGCGATACTCCGTACCGAATCTCTTAGAGGGCATTTATGCCGAACTGAGGGAAGGCGCCAAAATAAGAGATCAGCTCGTTGAACAGCTTATGATCACAGAAGGTCGTATTCAAAATGTGATTCAACGCTACTTTCCAGAGTTTTTCGATGTGTTTGGAGATTGGGAAGGCAAAGCCGCTCTCTGTACCTTAAAGCTGTTTCC